>NZ_AXCW01000353.1 GCF_000603945.1 Actinotalea ferrariae CF5-4
CCCCGCGCCGTGGCCGAGGACGAGGGCGCCGCGCGCCGGCCGCCCGGGCGCGTCGAGGTGGGCACGCGCCGTGCCGTGGCGCGTGGGCACGTCGATCTGCGTGGTGCCGCCGGGGCCGTCGGACGGTGAGGGGTCGGGCATCCTGCTCCGGAGGGTCGGGCGCACCGGCCGGGCGGTGCGGCGTGGCTGCGGTCGGGCACGAGGAGGCCCGCCACGACCCTGCCGGTCCTGCTCGTGCTGGTCAACGCCGGGGGTGCTCCGTGGGATCGTTGCGGGCGTGGCCGCCGACCCCCACCAGCTCTTCCCGGGCAAGCAGTTCATCAGCACCGTGCTCGAGGCGCTCGACACCAAGACGGAGATGTCGGGGCACCTCGCCCGTCGCTACGTCCAGCGGGCCGTCATGGCCGGGATCCTCATCGGCGTCCTGTACGCCACGCACTACGCGGTGGTCACGGCGTTCGCCGCGGTCGCCACCGCGGACGGCGGCGACCTGCGCACCCTCGGCCACATCGCCGGGGCCCTCACGTTCGGCTGGGCGCTCGTCTTCATCTACTACTCGAAGTCCGAGCTGCTCACGTCCAACATGATGATCGTGTCGATCGGCGCCTACTACCGGCGCACCACCTGGCTCAAGGCGTTCCGCCTCCTCACGCTCTGCTACCTCGGGAACCTGCTCGGTGGCCTGCTCGTGGCGGCGTTCGTGCGGTTCAGCACCGTCGCCGACGGCGCCGCTCTCCTGGAGATGCAGGCCTCCGTCGAGCACAAGCTGGCCTTCATCAGCGACGGGCCGACGGGCTGGACCGACCTCCTCGTCCGGGCGATCCTGTGCAACTTCATGATCAATATGGCGATGCTGCTCGTCTACAACGGCCTCATCAAGGACGACCTCACCAAGAGCCTCGTCATGATCGCCTCGGTGTTCGTCTTCGCGTTCCTGGGCCTCGAGCACTCGGTGGCGAACACCGTGCTCTTCGCGATCGTGGGGATGCGCGAGGGCATCGACCTCGGGCTCGCCACCGCGAACATCGGGATCGCGTTGCTGGGCAACTACGTCGGCGGCGGCCTGCTCGTCGGCTTCTACTACGCCTACGTCAACGACGACGCGCGGTACCTGCGCAGCCAGAGCCCCGCCGGCGCCTGAGCCGGGGGCGTGTCCCCGGAGCCAGGCGGTCCAGAGCACGTCGTCCAGAGCGTGCCGTCGCGGAGGCCCCGCCGCCGCGGGACCCCAGGCCGAGGTGTAGCGTCCCGGCCACGCAGCACACCGAGCGCTCCAGGAGGACCGATGACGACGTCGGAGCCCAGCGGCACGGCACCGTCCCGCGTGGACGGCCCTGTCATGGTCCAGACGGTCACCGGACCGGTCCGGGCGGACGAGCTCGGCGTGACGTTGACCCACGAGCACCTGTTCGGGGACCTCTCGGATGCCTTCCACCTGCCGTCCGACCCGCACCTGCTCGAGCTCGTCGACGTGCCGGTCACCCCGCGGATCGCCGCGGCGCTGCGCGAGGACCCGTACGGCAACCGCGACAACGTCCGGATCGACGCCGAGATGATCGCCGAGGTGGCGGAGGAGGTCGCCGCGTTCCGGGCGGTCGGCGGCCGGACTGTCGTCGACAGCAGCACCGGTCCGGAGCGCCACCCGACCGCCCTGCGGGAGCTCGCCCGCCGGACCGGCCTGCAGGTGGTGATGGCCGGCGGCTGGTGCCTCTCGCACGGCGACGAGCGGCAGTTCACCGACGACGACGTCGCCGCGATGACCTCGGAGCTGGTGGGGGAGATCCGCGAGGGAGTCCTGCTGCGCGACGGCACACGGGTCGGGGTCGGCTCGATCGGGGAGATCGGTGTCGGGCTGGACTTCACGCCCGCCGAGCGGGCCACCCTGGTCGCGGCGTGCCTCGCCCAGGTCCGGACCGGGCTGCCGCTGTTCGTCCACCTGCCCGGGTGGCAGCGGCGGGGGCATGAGGTGCTCGACGTCGTGGCCGAGCACGGGGTGGACCCGCGGGCCGTCGTCCTGTGCCACATGGACCCGTCGGGCAGGGACACGGGCTACCAGCGGGAGATCGCCGACCGCGGCGTGTGGCTCGGCTTCGACATGATCGCGATGGCCCTGAACTACCCGGGGGAGGGGGAGTCGCCCTCCGTGGCGGACACGACGGCGGCGGTCGCCGGCCTGGTGGAGGACGGCTACGCCGGTCAGCTCCTCCTGTCCCACGACGTCGGCCTGAAGGTCCAGTGGGCCCGCAACGGCGGCACCGGGCTGACGTACGTCCCCACGGCGTTCGTCGCCCGGCTCGTGGCTGCGGGCGTGGACGAGCAGCTCGCCCGCGGCCTGCTCACGGAGAACCCCGCCGCGCTGTTCACCGCCGCGTGGACCGGGACGCCGCAGGCGCGGCTCGAGGGCCCGCCCGGCTGACCGGAGAGATCGAGCGACGACTCTGGGGGAGCTGTCCATGCAACGCCTGCCGTTCCCGGAACCGGGTCGCCGTGTCGTCACCAGGCCGAGCCGCGACAGCCTCCATACTCGGCCCCTCCGGCCCACACGGGGACCACGAGAGGGAAGTCAGGTATGCGGGCGATCTACATGGCGATCCATGTCGTCGTGTTCACGGCCCTCGGCCACCGTGTCGCAGGCCGAAGCCGTTCGTCAGTAGCGCGCGAGGTCGTCGACAAGGCCTTCGACCAGCCCTCTCGCATCGATCTCCGGTACGGGGCTGCACGCATGGCGGTCCTCGTCGGCGTGGTGATCGGCGGCCCGATCATGCTCCTGGCCCTCCTTCTCTACCCGCTCTACGAGGCGCCTGTGATCATGGTGGCCGGCGTCGCGTCGTCCCTCGTCTTCTATGCCTTCTCCCTGAGCCAGGTCCCGCGCATGGTTGCTTCCGCCTGGAGCCACAGGAGATGGACGTCGGCCGGCAGACCGTCTGACTGGACGGCGAGCTGGCTCACTCGGCCGCACCCGCTCGACCTGGCTCTGTGGCTCGTCATCGCGATCGTCCTGATCCGGCAGATCCTGTGAAGGAGCAGAGTCGTCGGTGGCGGCCGACAGCCCTCGCGCCGCCGTCGGAGCTCGGACGGGGCGCGCCGTTCCATCGCGGCACGCCGCCAGGGTGCGGCCGGCGACGCGATCTGCGCGGGTGGGGTGTCCGGGGCCCGGTGACGACGTCGACTCAGCCCTGATCCACCGGC
>NZ_AXCW01000354.1 GCF_000603945.1 Actinotalea ferrariae CF5-4
CTGGCCGCGGGGTCCTCGCCCGCCGCCGAGGCGCTCCAGGCGGCCGGCGCGACGCGCGACGCGCTCGTCGCCGCGCTGCCCGCCGTCCGCGGCACCGCGAAGGTGACCAGCGCGGACCCGGAGGGCACCTACAAGGCGCTCGAGAAGTACGGGCGGGACCTCACGGCCGAGGCCCGCCAGGGCCGGCTCGACCCCGTCATCGGCCGGGACGCCGAGATCCGCCGGGTCGTGCAGGTGCTGTCGCGGCGCACCAAGAACAACCCGGTCCTCATCGGGG
>NZ_AXCW01000355.1 GCF_000603945.1 Actinotalea ferrariae CF5-4
GCTGGCCCAGCGGATCGTCGACGGCGACGTGCCGGAGTCCCTGCGCGGCAAGCGCCTCGTGGCGCTCGACCTCGCGGCGATGGTCGCGGGCGCCAAGTACCGCGGCGAGTTCGAGGAGCGGCTCAAGGCCGTGCTCGAGGAGATCAAGCAGTCCGAGGGCGAGGTCGTCACGTTCATCGACGAGCTGCACACCGTCGTCGGCGCCGGCGCGGCCGAGGGCTCCATGGACGCCGGCAACATGCTCAAGCCGATGCTCGCGCGGGGCGAGCTGCGGCTGGTCGGTGCGACCACCCTGGACGAGTTCCGCGAGCGCATCGAGAAGGACCCCGCGCTGGAGCGGCGCTTCCAGCAGGTCTTCGTCGGCGAGCCCTCGGTCGAGGACACCGTCGCGATCCTGCGCGGCATCGCGCCCAAGTACGAGGCGCACCACCAGGTGACGATCTCCGACGCCGCCCTCGTGGCCGCCGCCGCGCTCTCGGACCGGTACATCACGGGCCGGCAGCTGCCCGACAAGGCGATCGACCTCGTCGACGAGGCCGCGTCGCGCCTGCGCATGGAGATGGACTCCTCGCCGGTCGAGATCGACGAGCTCCAGCGCGCCGTCACGCGCCTGGAGATGGAGGAGACCTACCTCCGCACGGCCGACGACGACGCCTCGCGCGACCGCCTGGAGAAGCTGCGCGCCGAGCTGGCGGACCGTCGCGAGGCGCTCGCTGGCCTGACCGCCCGGTGGGAGAACGAGAAGGCCGGCCACGACCGGCTGGGCCAGCTGCGCGCCCGCCTGGACGAGCTGCGCATGGCTGCGGACCGGTACCAGCGGGAGGGCGACTACGAGAACGCCTCGCGCCTGCTCTACGGCGAGATCCCCGGCGTCGAGAAGGACATCGCGCAGGCGGAGGCCGCCGAGGCGGACCGCGCGGCGCACGGCGACTCCGGCGGCGAGCCGCCGATGATCTCCGAGAAGGTCGGCCCGGACGAGATCGCCGAGGTGGTCTCGGCGTGGACCGGAATCCCCACCGGCCGCCTGCTGGAGGGCGAGACCGCCAAGCTGCTGCGCATGGAGGACGTGCTCGGCGAGCGGCTCATCGGCCAGGCCCGGGCGGTGCGCACGGTCTCCGACGCGGTGCGCCGCTCGCGCGCCGGGATCTCCGACCCCGACCGGCCCACCGGCTCGTTCCTCTTCCTCGGCCCCACGGGCGTGGGCAAGACGGAGCTGGCGAAGTCGCTCGCCGACTACCTCTTCGACGACGAGCGGGCGATGGTCCGCATCGACATGTCCGAGTACTCCGAGAAGCACTCCGTCGCGCGGCTCGTCGGCGCGCCCCCCGGGTACGTCGGGTACGAGGAGGGCGGCCAGCTCACCGAGGCCGTGCGGCGCCGGCCCTACTCCGTGGTCCTGCTCGACGAGGTCGAGAAGGCGCACCACGAGGTGTTCGACATCCTGCTCCAGGTGCTCGACGACGGGCGCCTCACCGACGGGCAGGGCCGCACGGTCGACTTCCGCAGCACGATCCTCGTGCTCACGTCGAACCTCGGGTCGCAGTTCCTCGTGGACCCGACGCTCGACGACGCCGCGAAGCGGGAGGGCGTCATGGTGGCGGTCCGGTCCGCCTTCAAGCCCGAGTTCCTCAACCGCCTCGACGACGTGGTGATCTTCGACGCGCTGTCCCTGGAGGAGCTGGGCCGGATCGTCGACCTGCAGATCACGCGCCTGGGGGACCGGCTCGCGGACCGGCGGCTCACGCTCGACGTCACGCCCGCCGCGCGCGAGTGGCTCGCGATCGAGGGCTACGACCCGGCCTACGGGGCGCGGCCGCTGCGACGGCTCGTGCAGCGGGAGATCGGCGACCGCCTGGCGAAGATGCTCCTGTCCGGCGAGGTGCACGACGGCGGCACCGTCGTCGTCGACCGGGGTGTGGACGCCGACGGGACGTCGGCCCTGACGCTCACGGCGTCCTGACGCTCGGCACGACGGCGACGCGTCCGCGCCGTAGCGTCGAGGGATGGACTGGACGCCCTACGACGCTGCCCTGTTCGACCTCGACGGGGTCCTCACCCCGACCGCCGACGTCCACATGCTCGCGTGGTCGGCGATGTTCACGGACTTCTTCGACCGGCACGGGATCACCCCGCCGTACACCGAGGAGGACTACTTCCTGCACGTCGACGGGCGGCCGCGGTACGACGGCGTGCGCGCCGCGCTGGCCTCCCGCGGGGTCGTCCTGCCGGAGGGCGACCCGACGGACGAGCCGGGGGTGGAGACGGTCTGCGGCCTGGGCAACGCCAAGAACGCGATGTTCAACCGGATCCTCGCCTCGCAGGGGGTGACGGCCTACCCCGGGTCGGTGCGGCTCGTGGACCTGCTGCGCGCCCGTGGCACCGGGGTGGCGGTCGTGTCGAGCTCGCGCAACGCCCGCCCGGTCCTCGAGGCGGCGGGCATCGCGGACCGCTTCGGCGTCGTGGTGGACGGCGCGGTCGCGCGCGCGGAGGGCCTGGCGGGCAAGCCCTCCCCGGAGACGTTCCGGCGCGCCGCCGAGCTGCTCGGCACGACGGTGGCACGCTCGGTGGTGATCGAGGACGCCGTCTCCGGCGTCGCGGCGGGTCGCGCGGGCGGCTTCGGCCTCGTCGTCGGGGTGGACCGGGGAGCGGGTGACCAGGTGCTGCGGGACGCGGGTGCGGACGTCGTCGTCACCGACCTCGCCGAGCTGGTGCCGTCGTGAACGCGGACGGCGCCACGGGACCGGAGGACACGCGCCTGCGGCCCGCCGACACGCGGCAGCGACCGGCGGCCGGGCCCGTCGGCGGCTACGCGGAGGACCACACGGACGGCCCCCCGCGGGACCCGGCGGACCCGCGGCGCGGACGGCTGGC
>NZ_AXCW01000356.1 GCF_000603945.1 Actinotalea ferrariae CF5-4
GATCAGCGGCGTCGCCCGCGGGTCGACGACCGACGCGACCAGGTGGGCCGCCCCGAGCGTCGCACCGGCCGCCACGAGGCCCGCCACGGCGGCGCGCCCGGTGTCCGGGGTCGTGCGGGGCAGCGGCATCGGGCCCTCCGGGCGGCGTCGGGGCGAGGATCGTCGAGGGGACAACCGTCCGCCCCGCCGCCCTGTTCCGCCCCGGGCCCTGTGGTCTCTCAGCCTCGCCCGCGACCGTGACCCCGCAGGCGCCCGGGGGCCCCTGGAGGTGGCTCCCGGGTGGCAGCATCGAACCATGACGACGCCCGAGAACCTCACCGGCCCCACGCACGCGTCCGCCGCGACCGATGCGACCGACCCGACCACGGACGCCCCCTCGGCGCGCCGCACCGTCGACATCGATCGCACGGGTCCGAGCACCTACCTCGCCCGCAACGCCCGGGGCGGCGAGCTGCGGGTCAGCGCGACCGGCGACGCGGACTTCACGCCCGTCGAGCTGCTGCTCGTCGCGCTCGGGGCGTGCTCGGCGGTGGACGTCGACACCGTGACCGCGCGCCGGGTCGAGCCGGACCGGTTCACCGTCCGCGTGGAGGGAGACAAGGTGCGCCTGAACGGCGGCAACATGCTGACGGACCTCGTGGTCTCGTTCGACGTGCGGTTCCCCGAGGGGCCCGAGGGCGACGCCGCGCGGGACGTGCTGCCGCGGGCCCTGCGCATCTCGCACGAGCGCTCGTGCACCGTCTCGCGGACGGTGGAGGCGGGCACGCCCGTGGCGATGCGGCTGGTCGAGCCGTCCTGACCCCGCGTCCGTGCGGGGTCGGCTCGGCGTCGGGTCGACTCGGCCCTGGCCGCTCAGTGCTCGCAGGTCAGGGGGCGACGCGGCCGGCTGCCGGGGCGGGCGGGACGGCCTCGACCGGCACCGGCCGGACCGTCAGCGGCAGGAGCAGCGCCAGGCCCAGGCCGAGCACCAGCATGATCCCCAGGACGCCCCAGTACTGCGCGCCGGAGATCGCGATGAAGCTCGAGAACGCGACGGGCGCCAGGAAGCTCGCGGCACGGCCCGTGGTCGCGTAGAGGCCGAAGATCTCGCTCTCGCGGCCCGGCGGGATGACCCGGGCCAGGAGCGACCGGCTGGCGGACTGCGCGGGCCCGACGAACACCGTCAGCAGGAGGCCGAAGACCCAGAACACCGTCGCGCCGCCGTCGTGCAGGACGAACACCGCCGTCCCGGCGACGAGCAGGCCGATCAGGGACCCGACGATGACCCGCTTCGGACCGAGCCGGTCGTCGAGGAACCCGGCGGCGAAGGTGGACAGGCCGGCCACGACGTTCGCGGCGATCGCGAACACCACGACCTCGCTCGCGCTGAACCCGAAGGTGCCGGAGGCGATGACCGCACCGAAGGTGAAGACGCCCGCGAGACCGTCGCGGTAGACGGCGCTGGCGACGAGGAAGCGGAGCGTGGAGCGGGAGTGCCGCCACAGCCCCGTGACGTCCCGCCAGAGCGTCCGGTAGGACTCCGCCACGCCGGAACGGCGCCGGGTGCTGTCGGCAGGCAGCTCGGGCACGGCCAGCAGGACGGGGAGGGCGAAGACGCCGAACCACAGCGCCGAGACGAGGACCGCGACGCGGATGTTCATCCCGTTCTCGGACGTGACGCCGAACCAGCCGACGTCCGGGTTGATGAACCCGACGAAGAGGATGAGGAGCAGGACGATCCCGCCGATGTACCCCGCGCCCCAGCCGATGCCACTCACCCGCCCGAACGACCGCGGCGAGGAGATCTGGGCCAGCATCGCGTTGTAGTTCACCGACGCCAGCTCGAAGACGACGTTCGCCATCGCCAGCAGGGTGATCCCCAGCAGCAGGTTGAAGGTCAGCGCGTCCTCGTCCGGCTCGACGACGAACATGGCCGCCATGAGCACGACGACGACGGCGGTGTGGACGCCGAGCCACCGCCGGCGCCTGCCCGCGTCGTCCGAGCGGGCGCCGACGACGGGCGCCAGCGCCGCGATGAGCAGCCCGGCGATGGCGAGGCCCCAGCCCAGCCACGCGGAGTGCTGGGCGAGCGCGAGGTCCAGGGCGTCGGTCGCAGGTCCCGCCCCCGCCCCCTCGGCCTCGGCGGCCGCCACGACCGCGGGGTCCACGAACGCCTCGCTGGTGATCCACCGCGTGAAGACGAACGTGGTCACGACCGCGTTGAACGCCGCCGACCCCCAGTCCCACAGTGCCCAGGCGGCGATGCGACCGGGACACGCGTCCACGGTCGTCCCGGGCTGCGCGGGGCTCTGGGCGGCGGGGACGGGGGAGGCCGGCAGGACGGCGTCGTCGCCGCCCGACGCGTGGTCTGGGCTCACGCGCGCAGAGTACGCCCGCGTCCCCCGAGGCGGCGGGACGACTCGTCCCTGCGGGTGACGGGCGCGTCCCGCATCAGGGCGTCGCACCCACCCGACCCACGTCCCCGGTCAGTACGTCTAGAGCAGGCCGAGGACCCGCGTCATGCCCAGGAACAGCGCCAGCCCGACGACGAAGGCCGCGCCGTAGACCCGTCCGGCGGCGGCCCGGACCGAGGCGCGCAGCCGCGGGAGCGTCGTGGGCCGGGGCGGGGGAGCGCCGAGGGCCGTCATCGCCCGGACCGCCGGCCCCGTCCGGTCCGCGAAGATCTGCTCCACGTGCCGACCGACCGAGCCGGCGCGGGTGAGCACCGCACCCGTCCCGGACCCGAGCTCCGCGACGAACCCCGGCGAGAACGCCGTGGCGGCGAGCAGGCCGAGCGCCAGCACCCCGATCCCCGCGGTGAGCAGGACGACCGTCCCCTGGTTGCGGAGCTCCGCGAACCCGAGCATCCACAGGAGCACGGCCGCGAGGAGCGCGACGGCGACGCCGGCCCGGGCGGGCAGGAGCAGACGCCGCGCCGTGCGCCGCACGGCGGCCTCGGCCGCGGCG
>NZ_AXCW01000357.1 GCF_000603945.1 Actinotalea ferrariae CF5-4
CCGGGCCGCGGCCCGCCGAGGAGCCGGTCTCGGGCCGCCAGCCCACGACGGCGGCGGCGCGGGTGGCGCGGTGCGGCGCCTTGACCCAGTCGGGTGACCGGCGGCCGGCCTGGTAGGTCGACGTCCGCCGCTTGGCGACCACCCCCTCCAGCCCGTGCTCGAGGGTCACCTCCCACAGCGCGTCGCCGTCGTCGTAGACGGGCGACAGCTGGACGCGCTCGGGCAGGGTGAGCCGCTCGAGGGTGCCGCGCCGCTCCTGCCAGGGGCTGCGGGTCAGGTCGACGCCGTAGAGGAGGAGGACGTCGAAGACCATGTAGGTCGCCGGCAGGCGGGCCGCCAGGCGCTGCGCGCGGGCCGCGTCCAGCACGTGCATGCGCTCGGCGAGCGCCTCGAAGGACGGCACGCCGCCCGCCATGACGACCACCTCGCCGTCGAGGACCGCACCCTGCACGGCGGACAGGCCCGCGAGGTCCGGGTACGCGGCGGTCACCTCCCGCCCGGACCGGGCCCACAGGCGCAGCCGCTCCCCGGTCGTGTCGGCGAGCACCCGGACGCCGTCCCACTTCACCTCGTAGGCCCACTCCGGCCCGCGGGGCAGCGCGGGGGACGGCGCGCCGGGGGCGCCTCGGGTGGCGAGCATGGGCTGCACGGGTCCATCCTGCAACCGTCGGTGATCACGAGCACCTGCACTGCCGCGCGCCCCTCCGACGACGGGTGGACGGCCGGACCGAGGAGGAGCCATGCGCGCGATCTGGAAGGGCGCCGTCGCCTTCGGCCTCGTCAACGTGCCCGTCAAGCTGTACGCCGCGACCGGGGAGCGGTCCGTGCCCCTGCACCAGGTCCACGCGGAGGACGGCGGGCGGATCCGCTACCGCAAGGTGTGCAGCGTCGACGGCGAGGAGATCCCGTACGACCAGATCGCCAAGGGCTACGAGACCGACGACGGCCGGATGGTCGTCCTGACGGACGAGGACCTCGACGACCTGCCCATCTCCACGGAGCGGGAGATCGCCGTGGAGGAGTTCGTCCCGGCGGACCGGGTCGACCCGATCATGCTGGGCAAGACGTACTACCTGGAGCCCGAGCGCACCGCCGCCAAGCCCTACGCCCTGCTGCGCGAGGCCCTCAAGACGACGGACCGCATGGCCGTGGTCAAGGTCGCGCTCCGGCAGAAGGAGACGATGGCGGTGCTGCGGGTGCGCGACGACGTCATCTGCCTCCAGACGCTCCTGTGGCCGGACGAGATCCGGGCGGCGGAGTTCCCGATCCTCGAGGCGGAGGTCCAGGTCCGTCCGCAGGAGCTCCAGATGGCCGCGTCGCTCGTCGAGTCCCTCGCGGGCGACTTCGACCCGTCCGACTACTCCGACGCGTACCGGCAGGCGCTCGAGGCGGTCATCGAGGCGAAGGTCACCACCGGCCGGACGGTCTCGGTGAAGCACCCCGAGCGCGAGGAGGACACCGGGGGCGAGGTCGTGGACCTCCTCTCGGCGCTGCAGCGCAGCGTGGAGCGGGCGCGCGGCCGGCGCGAGGGGGCCGACGACGGCGCGGAGGCGCCGCAGGAGAAGCCTGCCCCGCGTCGCTCGAGCCGCCGCAAGGCCGACCCCGAGCCCGCCCCCGAGGCGGCCCCCGAGAAGGAGGCGGCGCCGGCGAGGCGCACCTCCCGGGCGAGCAGCGCCAAGGCCGGCACGAAGAGCAGCACGACGAAGCCCGCGGCGGCCGGGACGGGTGGGACGCCGTCGTCGCGACGCGGCACCGGCAAGCCCGCCGGGACGTCCACGGCCGGCCCGAAGGCCGGGCAGGGGAAGGCCAAGGCCACCAAGGACGACGACGCTGCCGCCCCCGCACGGAAGACCACCCGGCGCCGGGCGTCCTGAGTGGCGGCACCGGACCGGGACGACGTCGTCGGCGTCCTGCACCGCATCGCGTTCCTCATGGAGCGCAAGCAGGAGTCGACGTACCGCTCGCGCGCCTACCGGGCCGCGGGGGACACCCTGCGCGGCCTGGACGACGACGCCTGGCGCGGGCACGTCCGGGACGGCCGCTGGCAGGAGCTGCCCGGGATCGGGGACCGCACGGCCGGGGTGGTCACGACCGTCCTCGCGGGCGAGGAGCCCCGGGTGCTGGCGGACCTGGAGGCGGAGCTCGCGGAGCGGAACCGCGCGGCCACCCCGGCCGGTCAGGCACTGCGGGACCGGCTGCGCGGGGACCTGCACGCGCACACCGACGAGAGCGACGGCGGCGCCCCTCTCGCGGACATGGCGCTCGCCGCGGTCGAGATCGGTCACGAGTACCAGGCGATCACGGACCACTCGCCGCGCCTCACCGTCGCCAACGGGCTCTCGCCGGCACGCCTGCGCGCGCAGCTCGAGCGCATCGACCGGCTCAACACCGCGCTCGCCGCCTCGGCCCCGCGGCCGTTCCGCGTGCTGTCCGGGATCGAGGTCGACGTCCTCGACGACGGCGCGCTGGACCAGGAGCCGGAGCTGCTGCGACGGCTCGACGTCGTGGTCGCGTCCGTCCACTCCAAGCTCCGGATGGAGCGGGAGGCCATGACCCGGCGCATGGTCGCCGCGGTGCGGCAGCCGTGGACCGACGTGCTCGGCCACTGCACGGGTCAGCGGGTCCTCGGCCGCCCGCGGCCGCCCAGCGACTTCGACCCCGACGCCGTGTTCGCCGCGTGCGCCGAGGCGCAGGTCGCGGTCGAGGTCAACAGCCGCCCGGACCGCCAGGACCCGCCGGACGAGCTGCTCGCGCTCGCGGTCGAGGCCGGCTGCCTGTTCACGGTCGACTCGGACGCGCACGCGCCCGGCCAGCTGGACTGGCTCGTCGACGGGTGCGACCGGCTCGCCGCCCACGGGGTGGAGCCCGACCGTGTTGTCACCACCTGGCCGGTGGAGCGGTTGCTGGAGTGGACCGGCCGCCACGGCTGAGGGCCCGCTGACGGGGCGGTCGTCCGACGGCGCCGGGGCGGCGGCGCGGCGTTACCCTCGCGCTGTGCAGGCCCCCCGGCGTCGGCGTGGTCTCGGCGGGCGCCAGGGCGCACCCGAGCAGGTCGTCGACGTGCACCTGGAGGAGGTCGAGCGGGCTCCCGGGCTCGAGCCGGCCGGGCAGCCC
>NZ_AXCW01000358.1 GCF_000603945.1 Actinotalea ferrariae CF5-4
GGGCGGACCCGCCAGCCCGACCAACGTCCCCGCCGCGGGCACGCCCGCCGGGATGCTGGGCGGGTCGGGCACGGTCGTCGTCGAGGTGACCGAGCGCGGCTGGGCCCCCGCCGCGACCGCCGTCGAGGGCTGGGCCGCCTACACCGGCTGAGCGGCGGGCCCCTCCCGGGCCCGTTCCCGGCCGCGGCCGGTCCGCACGTGCAGTCCACGCAGCGCAGGGGTCGGCGGTCAGCACCGCCGGCCCCTGCCGCTGCCACCCTCCCCCGTCCCCCTCACCCCGGAGTCCTCCCGATGCGCCGCACCCCGCTCCTCGCCGCCGCCGCGGCGGCAGCCCTCCTCGTCGGTGGCTGCGCGTCGCCCGGCAGCACGTCCCCCGGCACGGCGACCGTCACGACGCCCGGCGCCGTGGCCCCGGACGCCGAAGGCGGCGTGGAGCCCGGAGCGACGGCGCCGGCGTGGGAGCCGGCCGTGGTCGCGACCGCCGTCGCGGACGAGGTGACCGCGCTCGACGCGCCCGAGGGCGCACCGGTGGAGACCTTCGCGCACCCGAACGCCAACGGCGCCCCCCTGACCTTCCTCGTGGTGCAGGAGCAGGAGGGCTGGGTGGAGGTCCAGCTCCCCGTGCGGCCCAACGGGACGACGGGCTGGGTGCCGACCCAGGCCGTCGAGCTCGCCGCCGTCCCGTACCGGATCGAGATCTCGACCGCGACCAACGAGCTGACGCTCGTGCGCGAGGGCGTGCCGATCCGCACCTTCCCCGTCGCGACCGGCACCGGGGACACCCCGACCCCGCTGGGGACCTTCTACCTCACGGAGCTCCTGGCCCCCACGAACCCCGGATACGGTCCGTTCGCGTACGGGCTCTCCGCGTACTCGGACGTCCTCAACGAGTTCGGCGGGGGCCCGGGCCAGATCGGCCTGCACGGCACGGACGACGAGGGCACGATCGGCCAGGACGTCAGCCACGGCTGCATCCGGATGGCCAACGCCGACATCACGGCGCTCACCGAGCTCCTGCCGCTCGGCACGCCCGTCGTGGTCTCCTAGGAGTCGGACGTCACCCGACGCCCCTCGGGCCGCAGACGCACCAGGAGGCCACCGTGTGCCGCAACATCCGGACGCTGCACAACATGGCGCCCACGACGACGGACGACGAGGTCCACGCCGCCGCGCTGCAGTACGTGCGCAAGGTCAGCGGGATGACGAAGCCCTCCCGGGCGAACCAGGAGGTGTTCGACCGCGCCGTGGCCGAGGTCGCGCACGTCACCGCCCACCTGCTCGCGGACCTCGTCACGCAGGCCCCGCCGCGGGACCGGGAGGTCGAGGACGCACGGCGCCGCGCGCGGGCCGCGGAGCGCTACGGCCGGTCTGAGGTACCTCAGGCCGCCGTCTGAGGAGGAGCGGCCCGGAGATCGGGTGATCGACGGATCCGCGACCCGGGTCCTCACGCGCACCGTGAGCGTCGGAGCAGCAGCACCGACCTCAGGAGCCATCGTGAACACCACCACCCTCCCCGACGACCGCGTCCTCGCGGCCGAGACCGCCTACCGTCGCGACGCGCTGCGCGCCGCCGCCCGCCCTCTCGCCCTCCCGGACGTCGTCGGGGTCCTCGGCCGGCTGGCCGACGCCGTGCGCCGCACGCGCGCCGCGACCCGTCGCACCGCCCTGCCTCGCACCGCGCCTCGCACCGCGCCTCGCACCGCGCCGCCTCGCACCGTCATGCCGGCGGCCCTTCCGCCGCGCGACCTGCCGCTGGGACACTCGGCCGTGTGCCGATGACCACACCCTTCGTGGCACGGTCGGCGGAGGTCGCCCGCCTGCTGGCCGCGGTCGACGCGGCCGCGCGGGGCCGCCCGTCGACCGTCCTGCTGGGCGGGGACGCGGGTGTGGGAAAGACGCGGCTGGTCACCCACCTCGCCGATCTCGCCGCCACCCGCGGCGCCTCGGTCGTCACCGCGGCGTGCGTGGACCTCGGCGACGTCGGCGTGCCGTACCTGCCGTTCGCCGAGGCGCTCGGACGGCTCCGTGCCCACGGCGCGGCCGTCGAGCACCTGCTGCGGGAGCGCCCCGCGCTCGCCCGCCTCCTCCCGCCGTCCGGGGAGCATCCCGCACCGGCCGCCGTCGACGACGAGGCGGCGCGCCTGCAGCTCTTCGACGGCCTCGCGTCCGTCCTCGCCGCCGCCGGGCACGAGGGCGCGCCCCTGATGCTCGTCCTGGAGGACCTGCACTGGGCCGACGCCTCCAGCCGCGACGTGCTCCGCTACCTCGTCGCACGGCTGCGGACGGAGCACGTCGTCGTCGTCGGCACCTACCGGACCGACGACCTGCACCGCCGCCACCCGCTGCGCCCCGTCGTGGCGGAGCTCGCCCGCCACCCCGGCGTCGACCACCTCGAGCTCCGGCCGTTCACCGCCGAGGAGCTCGCCGCCTTCGCCCGCGCCGTCGCCGGGCGCGAGGTCCCCCCGGACCGCCTGCGCACGGTCCTGGAGCGCTCCGAGGGCAACGCCTACTTCGCGCAGGAGCTCCTGGAGTCCGACGACGACGCCGTGCCGTGGTCCCTCGGCGACGTGCTGCGCGCGCGGCTGGACGCCCTGGACCCCGCCGTCGTGGACGTGGCCCGGCTCGTCGCGGTGTCCGGCCGCACCGTCCCCGAGCCGCTGCTGCGGGCGGTGTGGCACCGGTGGACGGGACGGGACACGGCCACTGCCCCTGCCGCGGGGCCCGGCGCCGCGGACGCTCCGGGGGCGCCGTCGGACGCCGTGCTCGACCGTGCGGTCCGGGACGCCGTCGCGGCCCACGTGCTGGTGCCGGAGGCGGACCGGCTCGCGTTCCGCCACGCCCTCCTCGCCGAGGTGGTCGCCGCGGACCTCCTCCCGGGCGAGACGGTGGCGGTCCACCGCGCCTACCGCGACGCCCTGGCCGACGACGACGCCCTGGGCTCCGCCGCGCAGCTCGCCCACCACGCCCGCGCCGCGCACGACCTGCCGACGGCCCTGGTCGCGTCGCTGCGGGCGGCCGACGACGCCGCCCGTCTGCTGGCCCCGCAGGACGAGCTGCGCCACCTGGAGACGGTCCTCGAGCTCGTGGAGGCGGCGGGGCCGGCGCCGGGGGC
>NZ_AXCW01000359.1 GCF_000603945.1 Actinotalea ferrariae CF5-4
ACCGGTGGATCAGGGCTGAGACGGGGTCCTCGACATCGGCGGCGAACCCCATCCGTGCGCGACTCCTCTCCAGGCGATCACGTAGTCCCTGCTCGTCCCTCTCGGGAGTGATCAGGAGCGATACGGGGCCGTCGACAACTCCCTTGATCGCGACCACGCGGCCGTCGGGCGTGTATGCCCGCTCGTACTCTCCGTCGAGCACGTCGATGGACTCCATGTGGGCCGCGGCGTCCTCAAGTCGTGGAAAGGCCATGACCTCTCCGTCGCGGTCGAAGACAAGGACCCCGTCGCGACGCTGCTCCATGGAGCAATCATGGGGCGATGGCCCATCCACTCGCCATGAGCCACGCTCGCTCGTCGGCATGACCGCGCGGGGGCAGCGCCGCTATCACACCTCAATCGCAGGGGCCCAGCGCCCGACGGGGTATCCGCCCATCGTGTAGGTAGAGGCAAGCACGTCGAGACATCGAGATAGCGGTCGAGGGCGGGCTCGTCCACGGCGGGTGGATCCCAACGCAGGGAGGCCCCGGACCGCGTTCAGCTCGTCCAGCAACGGGCGGGGCATGGCCCAGTCGATGCGGTTCCATGCGCGCGCTGGTCCAGGGTGTCACCGAAGGCCGCCAACCTCGGGAGGTAGGTCGGTTCAGATCTGGGTTGGAGCGTGTCCCCGCCAAGGTGTTGTTCGGGAGCGCCACGTGGTGGAGTTCCGCTTCAACGTGTGAGTACGTCGGATGGGCCCGCGTCATGGGCGGGCGTTGCCGCCCCGACCCGTGATCCCGCCCAGGGCTACGATGGGCGCGTGCTGGCGGGTGCGTCCGTAACCCTGCGCCAGGTCCGTGACGCGGACGTGGACGTGCTGTACGACGCCCACGCGGACATCCGGAACCGTGGTCCGTACTTCCCGCTGGGAGTCATGTCGCAGACCGAGTTCCGCGGTGAGTTCGCCCAGCACGGGTTCTGGCAGAAGGCCGAGGGGATGCTCGTCATCGAGTCCCCGGAGGGCGAGATCGCCGGCCACATCGAGTTCTTCCGCCCCGTCTCCTACTGGGATGCCTTCGAGCTGTCCTACCAGCTCTACGCCGACCAGCACGCCGGTCGCGGGTTCGTGACCGAGGCTGTCCAGCTGCTCGTGGACTACCTCTTCGCGACGAAGAAGGAGCACCGGATCCACCTGGTCATCGTCCCGGAGAACTCCGCGTCCCGACGCATCGCGGAGAAGTGCGGCTTCGTGCCGGAAGGAACCGTCCGGGGCGCGTTCTTCAACGACGGCCGCAACCAGGACGTCCTGCTCTACTCGCTGCTGAGGACCGACCCGCGACCGTGGCACGGACCGGCAGGCGCCGACGTCCGCGCCCCGTCCACCTGACACGGTGGCCGGTCGGGACCAGACCACCACCGCTCGCCGTGCGTCGACTCGGGCCGGGTTCGCGCCGTCGGTCCCACGGAGGCTGCCGCGGCGATGTCGCCGTCACCTACGCTCCGGTCATGGCGAGGTTCGCGTTCCACCTCAGCGGGGCGTTCACGATCGACCTCGATCGCGTCGACCCGGGGCTGAGCGCCGTGGAGACGGTGCCGGACCTGGACGCCGCGGACGAGTATGCGCTCGGCCTGCTCGCCGACACCCGCCAGGCGCTCCACCACCACCTCGGTCTCGCGGCCCAGCAGCTCGCGCTGCACCTGCGGGAGGTGGAGGGCCTGGAGCTGGTCGGCGACCTCGTCATCGAGCTCGTCGACGCGGACGCGCCCGACGACGTCTGACCGGCCGGTCAGACCCCACCGACGATCGAGGGACGAGAGCATGCAGCAGGTCGAGGTCACCCGCCACGTCGCGGCACCACCGGAGCGGGTGTGGGCCCTGGCCACCGACCTCGCCGGTGCGCCGCGGGTGCTCAGCGGCGTGCAGCGGGTGGAGGTGCTCACCCCCGGCCCGTTCGCCGTGGGGACGCGCTGGCGGGAGACCCGCACGATGTTCGGCAAGGAGGCGACCGAGGAGATGGCGGTGACCGCCGTCGAGCCGCAGCGCTCGTACACCGTCGAGGCGGAGAGCTCGGGGGCCCGCTACGTGTCCACCTTCGCCTTCCACCCCTCGCCCGACGGCGGGACGGCCGTGGTGCTCACCTTCGGCGCCCAGGCGACGACCGGGGTCGCGAAGGTCATGGCGGTGCTCACGGGCCCCCTCGCGCGGCGGTCCGTCGAGAAGGCGCTGCGGGGGGACCTGGAGGACCTGGCCCGGGCGGCCGAGGCCGGCTGAGCGGTCCCGGTCCGCGCCCGCACGCGCTGCGGGCGCGGCCGGCCGACTGCAGGGTGGACACCCCCGTTCTCGCCAGGTGAGCGGATCCGGCGCTCACGCTGCGCCCCAAGATCACCGCGCGTAGGGTCGGACCTCTGCACTCGACCGAAGGGCACAGCGATGGAGCTGCAACCGGCTACCGGGGTCGATCCCCCCGCGGTCGACCTCGACCCGACCCCCGGCGGCGCTGCCGTCGGCCCCCCTCCGCTGCCGCCGGCGCAGCCCGTTCCGGTCGAGAGCGTCCCGTCCGTCGACGAGTTCGCGGGCTCGGTGACCGTCACCCGGCAGGACGACCACGTCGTCGTGCTCCTCGTCGGCGAGATCGACGTCGAGATGAAGGACGAGCTGTTCGACGCGCTCCAGGAGGCCGCCCGGCACGGGGTGGCCGTGCGGGTGGACTGCGGTGCGGTGACCTTCATCGACTCCACCGGCATCAGCGGGCTCGCCTGGCTCGCCAACCTCGCCGCCGAGGTCCCCTGCCTCGTCGCGGTGCCGCCGGTGATGTACGAGCTGCTCCAGCTCACCGGCATGGACCACGTCTTCCGCTTCGCGACCTGACCACCGAGCAGTCCCGTGGACGGGGGCGGGCCGTAGCCTGGCGTCGTGCGGCACCCGCCGGAGGACATGGTCGACGTCGACCTCGGGCCCGGCGGCGACGACGAGGGCCCGGGCCAGCCGTCCGAGCCGGCACGCCCGCTCACGCCGCCGCTGCCCGACCCGGGGGACCGGGACCGGACCCGCCGCCGCATCGCCCAGGTCCTCGTCCTCGCACTCGTCATCGGGGCCGCGGCCGCGCTCGGGGGCCGCGCGGTCG
>NZ_AXCW01000360.1 GCF_000603945.1 Actinotalea ferrariae CF5-4
GACGACCGGTGGATCAGGGCTGAGCGGACGTGCACGCGACGAGCCGTGGACGCCACCGGGTGGCGCGGTGGATCCCGGGTTACGCTTCCGTAGGTTGGACCGTCGCCGCGGCGTCGGTCACCCCTGATCGATGCGGAGCACCAGATGGACATGACCATCGCCGCGGGCGCCGAGGCCCGTACCCCGACGACGGCCGAGGCGCCCGACGCGCCGCGGGCACGGTCCGACCGGACCGCCCGGACACGGCAGACCAGCGACTTCACCGACCTGGCCCGGACCGTGCAGGACGCCGGCCTGATGCGCCGGCGGCACGGGTACTACTGGACCCGGTTCGCGGTCCTGACCCTGCTGCTCGTCGGGCTGGGCGCGGCGTTCGTCCTCATCGGGGAGTCGTGGTGGCAGCTGCTCGTCGCCGCGGCGCTCGCCCTCGTGCTCGGCCAGGTGATGTTCCTGGGCCACGACGCCGCGCACCGGCAGATCTTCACCTCCGGGCGCTGGAACGACTGGGCCAGCCTGGTCATCGCGAACCTGTACGCGGGGATGAGCTACGGGTGGTGGCAGCACAAGCACAGCCGCCACCACGCCAAGCCCAACCAGGTCGACGCCGACCCGGACATCAAGACCGGCGTCCTGGTCTTCACGACCGAGGACGTCCCGAAGGCCCGGACGGGCGTGCTCGGGTGGTTCGCCCAGCGCCAGGGCTGGTTCTTCTTCCCCCTGCTGCTGCTCGAGGGCCTGAACCTGCACATCTCGGGGGTCAAGACGATCTTCGGCCGCGGCGAGGTCAAGCGTCGTCCGGTGGAGATGGCCTTCGTCACCCTGCGCCTCGGCGGCTACCTCGCCGTCGTCTTCTGGCTGCTCCCGGTCGGCATGGCCTTCGCCTTCCTCGCGGTCCAGATGGGCCTCTTCGGCCTCTACATGGGTGCCGTCTTCGCCCCGAACCACAAGGGCATGCCGATCGTCCCCAAGGACGCGCGGATCGACTTCCTGCGCCGTCAGGTGCTCATGAGCCGCAACGTCCGGGGCGGACGCCTCACCGACTGGTTCATGGGCGGCCTGAACTACCAGGTGGAGCACCACCTGTTCCCGAGCATGGCCCGCCCCCACCTGCGGCGCGTCCAGCCGATCGTGCGGGAGTTCTGCGCCACCCGGGGCATCCAGTACACCGAGACGTCCCTGATGCAGTCGTACGGGATCGTCGTGCGGTACCTCAACAAGGTCGGTCTCGCGGCGCGCGACCCGTTCCAGTGCCCGCTGACCGCGGAGTTCCGCTCCGCCCGCTGAGCACTGCCGGGCCCTGCTGAGCACGGCTGAGCACACCGCGACGCCCGGTCCCTCGAGGGGGGCCGGGCGTCGTCGTGCGCGCGCTCCGGCTCGTCAGCGACGCCGCCGCGTGCCCAGCACCGTCCGGGTGATCTCCCGCCCGAGGGTCGTCCCCACCGACCGCAGGAAGGCGTCCAACGGGTCGGACCCCCGCGAGGCCGTGCGCCGGGAGGTGGTGCCGCCCCGGGGCGCCGGGCGACGCAGGTCCTTCTCGATCCGCTCCAGCTCCCGGCGGCGCGCCTCGTCCTCGACGGAGCGTCGGGAGCGCTCCGCGGCGGCCTCGGTCCGGGCCGCGAGCAGCTCGTGGGCGGACTCCCGGTCGACCGCGGTGGCGTACCGGTCGTGCAGCGGCGAGGCGGCGACGAGCGAGGCGAGGACGTCGGGCGCGGACGGCTCCATCGAGGACTGCGGCGCCCGCAGCCGGGTCCACGCCACCGGCGTCGGCGCGCCCCGTTCGGACAGCACGGTGACGACCGCCTCGCCGGTCCCGAGGGTCGTGAGCAGCTCCTCGAGGTCGTGGTCGGACGCCGGGTAGGTCCGCACCGTCGCGCGCAGCGCCGCGGCGTCGTCGGGCGTGTGGGCCCGCAGGGCGTGCTGGACGCGTCCGCCGAGCTGCGCGAGGACGTCCGCGGGGACGTCCTTCGGCGTCTGCGTCACGAACCAGACGCCCACGCCCTTGGACCGGATCAGCCGGACCGTCTGGGTCACGCTGGCGAGGAGCTCCCGGGACGCGTCGGCGAAGAGCAGGTGGGCCTCGTCGAAGAAGAACACGAGCCGGGGTCGCTCGACGTCGCCGACCTCGGGGAGCTCCTCGAAGAGGTCGGCGAGCAGCCACATGAGGAACGTCGAGTACAGCCCGGGCCGGTCCTGGACGGCGGGCAGCTGCAGCGCCGTGACGACGCCGCGGCCGTCCGGGGCGGTCCGCAGGAGGTCCGCCGTCTCGAACGCGGGCTCCCCGAAGAACGCGTCGGCGCCCTGGGCCTGGAGGCCGGCCACCTCGCGCAGGATGACCCCCGCGGTCGCCCGGGAGATCCCGCCGATGCCCTTGAGCTCCGCCGCGCCCTCGTCGGACACGAGGAAGGCGATGGTCGAGCGCAGGTCGGCGAGGTCCAGCAGTGCGAGGCCCTGGGCGTCGGCCCAGTGGACGACGAGCTGCAGGCTGGACTCCTGCGTCGCGTTGAGGCCCAGGACCTTCGCAAGGAGCAGGGGACCGAAGTCGGTGACGGTCGTCCGGACCGGGGTGCCGGTCCCCAGCCCGCCGAGCGTGAGGAGCTGGACGGGGAACGCGGTCGCCTCCCACGCCTGGCCGACGTCGGCGGCCCGTCCCCGCAGGCGGTCCGACGCCGTCCCCGGGGTCGCCATGCCGGACAGGTCGCCCTTGACGTCCGCGAGGAACGTGGGGACACCGGCGGCGGAGAGCCCCTCGGCCATGAGCTGCAGGGTCCGGGTCTTGCCCGTGCCGGTCGCGCCGGCGACCAGGCCGTGGCGGTTGAGCGTCGACAGGGGGAGCCCGACGGCCGCCGCGGGCACGGCGACGCCGTCCTCGACGAGGGCGCCGAGCGGGAGGACCGGTCCGGTGCTCGCGTACCCGGCGCGGACCTCCTCCGCGTGCGGGCTGAGCGCGGGTGTGGCGGGGGCGTCGTCGGGCGACGGCGGTGCTGACGACGGCGGTGCGGACGACGGCGGTGCTGACGACGGCGGTGCGGACGACGGCG
>NZ_AXCW01000361.1 GCF_000603945.1 Actinotalea ferrariae CF5-4
ATCCTGCGTGAAGTTTCCTAGTAGCCGCCGTCAGCGCGCGTTCGGGTCGCTGCCTTGAAGGCGCACGAGACCCAGGCCGTCACCGGGTACACAGGCGTAGAGGACGAACGTGCGCCCCGCCGCCTGGTCCTGTGCCCAGGCCAACACTTCGACGACGTCGGCGTCGCGGAGCTCGTACTCGTCCGAAACGCCGTGGGCGTCATGGAAGAAGACCCGGTAGTTCGGCCGGTCAAGCTCCCACGTCTGGTCGCGGGGGTCGACTGCTCTGATGTCCACGCCATCGAGCGTGGCAGACATGTCAGTCAGTCGTGCGGTCATGCCACGGCGCGGTAGAACCGCCGCAGATCGCTCCCGTTACGGCTTACGGCCTACCTGGCTCGACGGCCTCAGCGCTGTGGATGATGTGGGACCCGGGCGGCGCGCCCGCTTCTTCGAGCCGCCAGATGAGCTCCCCGGTCCGGCGCTGCAACTCGACCCACTCCTCTTCCGGATGGGACGCTCCGCCGTCCTCGTCGCGGTGCCGCGCAAAGGCTGTCAGGTACGCCGTCAGCCCGGCGGTCAGCAGCATCAGTTCACCGCGGGTGACCGTGATGGTTGTTTCGTCCGAGAGCTCCATCAGCTGAGCGTACGGGCGCGCCACGGGGTGGCAGCCGTGCACGCTCATGCCGCGGCGCGGGCGGCGTCGCTACGCTCCTTGTCGGGTGCACGGCGCGGCCAACCTGGCGGTAAGGGCGCACTCGGGTTGTCCTCGCGAGAGGTTCAAGAAGGCCAGGAAGTAGACCCCGGTGTGCCGCCGCTCCGCTGCTCCGGCGCTGCCCCTGCCGCCCCGGAGTTCGCCCTGGCATCTGCCCCGGGTTTCCCGGCGCTGTCCCAGGAGCCGTTCAGGTGACGCTCCTGGTACACGATGTCTCCACCCGCGGGTACGGTCGCGACCGTGACGACTCCTCCGGCCAACTGGTACCCCGACCCGCAGGTCCCCGGTCAGATGCGCTACTGGGACGGGGCCCAGTGGACCGAGCACACCGCCCAGCCGCAGCCCGCCGCCGCAGCAGCCCCGGCTCAGCAGCCCTCGCAGCCAGCCGCCGAGCAGTCTCCGCCGGCCAGCAGTCGCAAGATCGGGCTGTTCGGTGCGCGCGGCGTGGCCCGGGACCTGGCCGCCGAGAACGACCAGCTGCGCGCCGCCCTCGAGCAGACCGGGGCCCTGACGCTGGCGGAGATCCAGCTCCAGACCGCGACCGCCCAGGCCGAGCTGACGGCCCTACAGGAGCAGATCTCCCGGGCCCGCCACCGCCACGCCGCCGAGGTCGCCGCCGCCCAGGCCGAGCTGGAGGCGCTCAGGACGCAGGCCCTGGACGTCCGTCACGCGATCAACGTCCAGGAGTTCGGTCTGTACGACTTCGAGCACCCGGCCGAGGCATCCGCCACCCTGTCCGCCGAGCTCGCGCGCGTCCGGGCGCAGATCAAGGCGACCGCGTCGAGCAAGCGGGCCGTCACCGCTACGTCGAACTTCACGTTCAACAACTCCGCCGCCCAGGGCCGCAAGTTCGTCGACTCGATGTCTAAGACCATGCTGGCCGCCTACAACGCCGAAGCCGAGAACGCGATCAAGACGGTCAAGGCCGGTGGGCTCACCACTGCCCAGGCGCGTCTGACGAAGGTCGTCGAGCGGGTCGCGAACAACGGGCAGATGATCAACCTCGCGATCACCCCGGAGTACCACGGGCTGCGGATGCGGGAGCTCGAGCTCGCCGCCCGGCACCAGGCCGCCGTCCAGGCCGCGAAGGAAGCCGAGCGGGAGGAGCGGGCCCGGCTGCGGGAGGAGAAGCGCGTCGAGGACGAGCTGCGCCGCGAGCGGGAGAAGCTGGACAAGGAGCGCGACCACTACGCCAACGCCCTGGCCGCCCTTCAGGCCCGCGGGGACACGACCGGCGCGGCCGAGCTGCAGGCCAAGCTCGAGCAGATCGAACGGTCCATCGCCGACGTCGACTACCGGGCCGCGAACGTGCGAGCCGGGTACGTGTACGTGATCTCCAACATCGGTGCGTTTGGAGACACCGTGGTGAAGATCGGGATGACCCGTCGCCTAGAGCCGATGGACCGGGTCCGTGAGCTCGGGGACGCGTCGGTGCCGTTCACGTTCGACGTGCACGCCCTGTTCTTCTCCGAGGACGCGTTCGGCATCGAGGCGATGCTGCACCGACACTTCGCCGAGCAGCGGGTCAACCGCATCAACACCCGCCGGGAGTTCTTCTACGCCACCCCCGAGCAGGTGCTGGAAGTGCTCCGCGAGCACAACGTCGCCCTGGTCGAGTACACGACCGAACCGGCCGCCGAGGAGTTCCGCGCCAGCCGGGAGCTCGCCGCCACCCGGGTGTGAGCGCCGGCGACGACATCGCCCGGCCGCGGGCGTGAACGTCCTGGCGGGCATCGGAGGATCCACCGCTACCCAGGACGCGGTCCTCTGACCGGGGTCGTACCTTCTCCCGGGTATGGGTCGGACGCAGGTGCCGTGTCACCTCCTTCGCTGCGTCCGGGTCGTGGTGGATGGATGGGACCCCGGGTAGGTCTTGCTTGCGCTGTGGAGTTCTCAAGGTGCTGGTGCAGAACGTCCGTGGCGCCGTGCACCTGTCAATCGGTGCACGGCGCCACGCGCGGGGAAGCTCAGAGGCTCTGGACGGTGCCCCGGGGGGCGGCGGCCGACTTGGCCCGCAGCTGCCGCGTGAGGCCGAGGACGCTCTCGACCTGGGACTGCTCGAGCCCTGTGACCTCCGTGGCCGCGTCCATGCCGAGCGTGTTCCAGGTGTACTCCACCCGCCAGTTGCTGACGGCGCCGGGCTGGAGGTCGGGGTGGTCCAGGCCGAGGTCGCGGTAGAACCGGTTCATGGTGTTGATGGCTGAGGCGAGCGCACCTCCCGCGCTGGCCTCGTCACCGCGCGGGTTGTACAGCAGCGCCGTGCCGCCGCGGCGGGAGACGTGCTGCAGGCGGCTGACGAGCACGTGCTGGTGGAGGTTCTCCAGGGAGACGAAGCGCGGCTTGAGGCGCTCTCGTCGGTCAAGTCCCTGGAAGTGGTGTAG
>NZ_AXCW01000362.1 GCF_000603945.1 Actinotalea ferrariae CF5-4
CCTGCGCGCGCTGCGCGGCTGGCGCGACGACGGCTGGGTGACCGACGACGCGCACCGGGCCGCCCGTGCGGCGACGCGCCGTCCCGAGGCCGGGACCCGCGAGTCCCTCTACCGTGCCGCGCTCGGGGCGGCGGCGGCGCAGGGCGTGGTCAGCGTGCACGAGCACAGCGCGCCGTCCTTCGACACCCGCGACGGCCTCGCGGCGCTCCTGGGGATGACGGCCGACGCCGCCTCCGCGCTGCCGCTCGTCGTGGGGTACCGGGCGGAGCTGGTCCGGGACGCCGACGCCGCCCGGGAGGTGCTCGCGGCCGTCCCGGGCCTGACGGGCATCGGCGGCGACCTCACCGTGGACGGCTCGCTCGGGTCCTGGACGGCGGCGCTGAGGACGCCGTACGCGGACCGGCCCGCATCCACCGGCACGCTCGAGCTCGACGCCGACGACGTCGCGGCGCACCTGGTCGCGGCCTCGCTCGCGGGCGCGCAGGTCGCCGTCCACGCCATCGGCGACCGCGCCCTCGACGCCGTCCTGGCGGGCGTCCGGTCCGCCCTGGCAGGACCCGACGCGCGCGCGGTCCGCGGGGTGGCGCCGCGCGTGGAGCACGCGGAGATGGCGGACGGGGAGGCGGTGGCGGCGCTCGCCGCCCTGGGCCTGTCCGTCAGCGCGCAGCCGCTGTTCGACGCCCGCTGGGGCGGCTCCGAGGGCATGTACGCCCGGCGGCTCGGTGCGGAGCGGGCGGGACGGCTCAACCCCTTCGCCGACCTCGCAGCGGCCGGTGTGCCGCTCGCCCTCGGCTCCGACAGCCCGGTCACGCCGGTGGACCCCTGGGCCGCGGTCAGCGCCGCGGTCCACCACCGGACCCCCGGGCAGCGGATCACCGCACGCGCCGCCTTCCGGGCGCACACCCGGGGCGGCTGGCGGCTGGCGCGGCTGGACCACCTGGGGGCCGGCGAGATCCGCCTCGGGGCCCCCGCCCACCTGGCCGTGTGGGACGCCCCGACGCTCGCGGTCCAGGCGCCCGACCCGACCCGCGCGGCCTGGAGCACGGACGCCCGGGCGGGCAGCCCGCTGCTGCCCGAGCTGGTGGAGCCGGACCGGCTGGAGGAGTCGGGCGCCCGCCCGCGGTGCCTGCGCACCCTGCGCGACGGCGTCGTCCTGCACGACGTCCTCGCGGACCGCTGAGGCCGGGGCGGCCGGTCTCAGCGACACGCCGACAGACACGCCGGGACGCGCGGAGCGGGCGCCGCGGATCCTGCCGCCGTGACCTGCCGGTACTCGCGTGACCTGGACGTTCGGGCCCTTGACGGGACGCGAGGAGTCGCTATGTTCGCGGGTGTCGCCCTGCACCGGGCCGGTCCGCGCGAGCGGCCCCCGCGGGCGACGCGGACCCCGGCTGGGCCCGCGTGTTCAGTAGACAACGGACGAGCGTGCGAGCGCGTGGCAGCACCGCTCGCAGCCCGTCCGGTCCGAAGGACACGCGGGCCAGTCGGCCGCGCGGTTGGTTAGGCTCGACGACGTGCCGATCCCCGAACCGCGCCGCCTGACGTCGCTCGCCCTCGCGGCCCTCGGCGGGCTGGCGACCGACGCGGCGTTCCCCGGGCTCGGGTGGTGGCCGCTGGCCCTGCTCGGCGTGGGGCTCCTCTTCGTCGCGCTGGGTCGCGACAGCGCCCGGTGGAACCTCCTCGTGGGCCTCGTCTTCGGCCTGGCCTTCTTCCTCCCGCACATCTCCTGGGCGGAGTTCGCCGTCGGGGCCGTTCCCTGGGTGGCGCTCTCGACCCTCGAGGCGGCCTTCGTGGGGCTCTTCGGCGTCGCCTGGTCCTGGGCACGCCGCGGGGCCGCGATCTGGTGGCGGGCCCGCTGGCAGGTGCCCGCCTTCGCGGTGCTCTGGGTCGGCATGGAGGAGCTGCGGTCCGTCTGGCCCTTCGGCGGCTTCCCCTGGGGCCGCCTGGCGTTCTCCCAGGCCGACTCACCGCTGGCGCGCTGGGCCTGGGCCGGCGGGGTGCCCCTGCTGACCGGCCTCGTCGTCGTCGGGGGCGTCCTGGTGGGTCTCGCGCTGCTGGCCCTGCGGCGGCTGGACCTGGGGGTCGCCAGCGGTGCGGTGCTGCTGGTCGCCGTGCTCGTGGGCTCGGGCCTGCTCGTCCCGCTGGACACCCGGGAGGAGGCAGGCCGGCTCGCCGTCGGTGCGGTGCAGGGGAACGTGCCCAACCGTGGGCTGGACTCCTTCTCCCAGCAGCGCGAGGTGCTGGAGAACCACGTCGCGGGCACCTACGCCCTGGCCGAGGAGCGCGGGGCCGGGAGCCTCGACGTCGTGCTCTGGCCGGAGAACGGGTCCGACATCGACCCCCGCGTGGACGCGGCCGCGGGGGACCTCGTCGCCGGGGCGGCCCGCGCGGTCGGCGCGCCGCTGCTGGTGGGCACGCTGGAGTACCCCGCCGACGGCGGCAGGTACAACATCTCCCTCCTGTGGGACCCCGAGTCCGGTCCGGGCCAGGCCTACGCCAAGCAGCGCCCGGCTCCCTTCGCCGAGTACATCCCGCTGCGGGACGTCGCCCGGCGGTTCTCCGACGCGGTCGACCGGGTCCGCACGGACATGCTGCCCGGGACGGAGCCCGCCGTGCTGCAGGTCCCGGTCGATCGGCTGGGCCGTGACGTGCCGCTCGGCGTCGGCATCTGCTTCGAGGTGGCGTACGACCGGATCCTGCGCGAGTCCGTCCAGCTCGGCGCCGAGCTGCTGGTCATCCCGACCAACAACGCCACGTTCGGCCTCACGGACGAGTCGACGCAGCAGCTGGCCATGTCCCGCATCCGGGCCATCGAGCACGGCCGGTCCACGGTGCAGATCTCGACCGTGGGCGTGAGCGCCCTCATCACCCCCAACGGCCGGGTCCTGCAGCAGACGGAGCTGTTCACCGCGGCCACGATGACGGACGACCTGGCGCTGCGGACCACGCTCACCCCGGCGACCCGCTACGGCGACGTCCTGACGTGGGCGCTGCGCGGGCTCGCGGTCGCGATCGTCCTCGCGGGCACCGCGGGCGCCCTGCGGACGCGCCGCGAGGC
>NZ_AXCW01000363.1 GCF_000603945.1 Actinotalea ferrariae CF5-4
CGCGCCGCGCGCCGAGGCAGCGCCGCCGCCACCGGGAGCCGTCCGCGTCCGCGGGGACCGCGTGGAGCTGTCCGTGCTCGGCATGACGTGCCGGGCGTGCGAGGTCCGCATCGGCACGGCGCTCCGGACGGTTCCCGGCGTGACCCACGCCGACGTGTCCGCCGCGCAGGGACGCGCCCGCGTCCGCACGGACGCCGTCGTGCCCGTGGAGCGCCTCGCCGCGGCGGTGCGCCGGGCCGGCTACGAGCTGGGGCTCGAGCGGCGCCCGTGGGTGACCCGGGACCGTCGGGTGTGGCGCGACGTCGCCCTGGCCGTGGCGGCGGTCGCGGGGGTCGCGGTGCTCGCGGGAGCGCTCGGGGTGCAGGAGCTCTCGGCCGGGTGGGGCGCCTCGGCGATGAGCGGGAGCCTCGTGCTCGTCGTGCTGCTCGGCGTCGCCGCGGGCCTGTCCACCTGCATGGCCCTGGTCGGTGGGCTCGTGCTCGCCGTGTCCGCCCGGCACGCCCAGGTCCACGCGGCCTCCGACGCCACCCGTACCGGGCGCGGCGCACCGACCCGGCTGCAGCGGCTGCGCCCGCACCTCGCGTTCAACGCCGGGCGGGTCGTGGGCTTCGGCGTCCTCGGTGCGCTGCTCGGGGCGGTCGGCTCCGCGGTGCGGCTCAGCGGCGGCGCCGTCGCCCTGGTGACGGTGGTGGTGTCGCTGGCCATGATCGCCGTCGGGGTGCAGCTCACGGCCGTCTCGCCGCGGCTCGCGGGCCGCACGGTCGCGCTGCCCGCAGGGCTCTCGCGCCGCCTGCGCCTGGACGAGCGGGCCGGCGGCGGCTACCACGACGCCCGGACGGCGGGCCTCGGCGCCGCGACCTTCCTCCTCCCCTGCGGCTTCACGCAGGCGGTCCAGCTCTACGCGATCTCCACCGGCAGCCCGGCGCGCGCGGGAGTGGTCATGGCGCTGTTCGCGCTCGGCACCGTGCCCGGCCTGCTCGCGGTGGGCGGCCTGACCTCGCTCGTCCCGTCCGGGCGGCCGACGACGGCGCCGCGCTTCCTGCGGTTCGCGGGCGTCGCCCTCGTCGCGTTCGCCCTGGTCAACCTCTCGGGGGCGGGGACGGTCCTGGCGCCGGGGCTGTTCGGCGGGCTCGGCCCGGCGCCCTCGGCCGCAGGTCCCTCGGGCGCCGGGAGCGCTGTCTCGGCCAACGTCACCCTGGACGACGGCGTCCAGGTCATGCGGACGACGCAGGTGGTCGACGGGTACGAGCCGCAGCTCGCCACCGTGGTCGCCGGGACGCCGGTGCGCTGGGAGATCGACTCGGTCGCGGCGAGCTGCGCCAGCGCCCTCTACGCCCCGGACCTCGGCGGGGGCCAGGCGCCCGTCCTGCTCCCGCCCGGCGTGACGACGCTGGAGTTCACGCCCGAGCGCCCGGGCCGGCTGTACTACTCCTGCGCGATGGGGATGTACACCGGCGCGGTCGACGTCGTCGCGCCGTAGCCGTCGCTCGTCGCTCGTCGGCCCCCGGGATGCGGCCCGGCCGGAGCCTGGCCAGGCTCGGACCATGACCGCGCGCACCCCGCCCCCTGATCTCCCGGACGGGCAGCCGGGGCTGCTCACCCTCGGGCACGGGACGGCGGACGCGGAGCTCCTCGGCGACGTGCTGCGGTCCGCGGACGTCCGCGCGCTGGTGGACGTCCGGCGGCTCCCGGGCAGCCGGCGCCACCCGCACGTCGCCCGCGACGAGCTCGCGCGGTGGCTGCCCGATCTCGGCGTCGCGTACCGGTGGGAACCGCGGCTCGGCGGGCGGCGACGCACGCCGGACGACGCCTCGCCGGACACCTGGTGGCAGGTCGAGGCCTTCCGCGCGTACGCGGCGCACACGCGCACCGACGAGTTCCGGGAGGCGATGGCCGACCTGCTCGAGCAGGCGCAGCGGGAGCGCACCGTGGTGCTGTGCAGCGAGACGGTCTGGTGGCGCTGCCACCGCCGCCTCGTGGCCGACGTCGCGACCCTCCTGCACGACGTCGACGTCCGTCACCTCGGTCACGACGGACGCCTCTCCCCGCACCGGCCCGCCGCCGGAGCGCGGGTCACGGACGACGGGCTCGTCTACGACCGGGCGGAGGACGAGGCCTCGGCGCCGGCCTGAGCCGCCGCGCGTTCCCGGAGGCGGACCTCGCAGCCCTGCCCGACGCGCACGATGCGGTCGACCGTGAGCGGTCCCGCGTGGCGCGCCAGCATGCCCCGGGTCAGCCCGAGGTGGACCCGGCAGACGACGTCGCCGTTCCCCTCGCGCAGCTCGGCGAACGGGCAGTGCCGCAGCCGGAGCGTGAGGCCGTCGTCCTCGGCGTCCGGCTCGAAGCCCAGGGCGCCGAAGTGCGCGTGCAGCGCGGCGAGCTGGGACTCGACCGTCCCGGCGTCCTGGCCCGCCGTCTCGCACGGGTAGTCGGCCGCCCACGCCTCGCCGGCCTCCTCCGCGCGCGCCGCGGCGGCCTCGGGCTCGGGGAAGCCGGTCAGCAGGACGCGCATGAGCTGGTCCCGGACGCGCTGGTCGAGCTCGTCGGTCGCCTCGGCCGCGGTGGAGCGGTAGGGCATGCGCGGCCGGCCGCGGGTGCGCCGGATCTCCGGCGCCCGGGCAGCGAAGCCGGCGACGACGAGCCGGTCGAGGTGCTCCCGCACCGTGTTGACGTGCAGGCCCACCTCCTCCGCGACCGTCTCCACGGGGAGCGGCGTGGCGCGCTCCTCGAGCAGACGCAAGATCGCCACCCGGCTCTCGGAGGAGAGGACCCGGTACGCGTCGACGGATCGCCGGACCATGTCCCCAGTCTCCGCCGGGTCAAATGCGTTTCTCTGGGACCAAAGAGCCCCCGTCGACAGGACGGGGGCTCTTCGGGTCCGGCGGTCGGGCCAGGGCCCGTTCGCCGTCAGGCCGGGCAGCAGACCGGAGCGACCGCGGTGGCGCCGGGGCGGTCGGCGGGGCGGACGGCCGAGGCGGTCCGGGCCACCGCGTCGCCGACGGCGTACCGGGTGGTCACGGCCGCCTGCCGCGTCCGGGCGACGGC
>NZ_AXCW01000364.1 GCF_000603945.1 Actinotalea ferrariae CF5-4
GCCAGCACCGCGATGACGTCGACGGTCGGCCGCCGCTCGTGGAGGGCGCGGGCCGTCGTGCCGAGGGCGAAGACGAGGCCGACGAGGGTCCCGGCCAGCCAGGCCCCGTCGGCGAGCGGCGCGGCCTCCAGCCACCACGCGACCCCGCCCGCGGCGAGCAGCGCGGTCGACACGACCAGCAGGAGCGGTCCCGCCCTGTCCTGCGCCGGTACGCCGGCCACCGTCCCATCGTCCGCCGGGCGGCCGGTCGGTGACGGGGCCGAAGGTCATGTCCGACGGCGGGCGTGGCTGCGCCTCCGGTTGCCGACCCTGCTCGGCGCTCGTACGTTCGAGGGGACGGGCGCTCCTCGGCCCCGGGCGGCACCACCCCGGTGACCAGCAGGGACGCACGGGACGACCAGTGCCACGAGAGGAGCCGGTGCCGTGATCACCGCGGACGAGATCCAGGACGTCGCCCTGCACGGCGGGCCCGTGACGGGACCCGACGGCAAGCGTCTGGGCACGCTGCGCGACGTCTTCCTCGACGGCTCCACGGGCCGCCCGTCCTGGGGGCTGGTGACGGTGGGCCGGCTGCGCCGCGAGGAGCGCTTCGTGCCGCTCGACGGCGCGGAGCTGGACGGCGATGCGGTCCGCGTGCCCTACGGCCGCGACCTCGTGCACGCCGCTCCCCGCGTCGACGACGACAGCGGCCGTCTCGCCCCCGAGGAGGAGGCGCTGCTCCTGCGTCACTACGGCTTCGGACCCGCCGCCGACGACGACGCCTCGACCCGACCCTGACCGCACGACCTGATCCGCACGACCGGACGGAGACCGCCATGACCACCCACGACGACCGAGGTGGCGCGCACGCCGCGTCCGGCCCCACGGGCCCCGACCGACGGGGCGACGACCGCTACGACGCCGTCCGTCACGACGCCGACCACGACGGGCGTCCGGACGCCGTCGACCGGCACGACGACCGGGTCGACGGGCGCCACGACGACCAGCACCGCACCATGCCGCTCGCCGGCGACCGGGACCGGGACGGCGACGGCGTGCCGGACCGCTACGACAGCGACCAGGGCCGGGACCGCGACCGCGACGGCGTCCCCGACCGGCACGACCGGCACGACGACCGGCACGACGAGCACCGCGAGGACGACGACCGCCGTGGGCACGGTGCGGCGGCGGGCGCCGCCGGGGCCGGCGCTGCCGCCGGGGCGCTCTCCGCGCGCAGCTTCGGGCGCGACCGCCAGGCGGTCCTGGCGCGGGAGCGCGAGGAGTTCGGCGGCATGAAGATCGGCTCCGCCTTCTTCGGGTGGCTCACCGCGATGGGCACGGCCGTGATCCTCACGGCGATCGCCGCCGCGATCGGCACCGCCGTCGGCCTGGGGACCGACACCTCCGTGGACGAGGCCGCCGACTCGGCCGCCGCGGGCTGGACGAGCGCCATCGTGCTGCTCGTCGTGATCTTCGTGGCCTACTTCGCCGGCGGCTACGTCGCGGGGCGCATGGCGCGCTTCGACGGGGCCAAGCAGGGCATCGCCGTGTGGCTCTGGGCGCTCGTCGTCGCGATCGTCGTGGCGGTCCTGGCCCTCGTCGCCGGCACGGAGTTCGACGTGCTCGCCCAGGCCAACGCCTTCCCGCGGATCCCCGTGGACGAGGGCGACCTGACCGTCGTGGGCATCGGCGTGGCGCTCGTCGTCGCCCTGGCCGCCCTGGCCGGTGCCGTGCTCGGCGGCATCACCGGGATGCGCTACCACCGTCGTGTCGACCGCGTGGGCCTGGGCGCCTGACGGTCGGGTACGCCCGCGTCGGAGGACGGCGCGAGGGAGCAGCGCAGGCGTCGTGGTGGCGGGCAGGACGACATGCCCGCCACCGCACCCGTCCCGGGAACAAGCGCCGCGCTCGCACGGTTGATACCCCCAGGGGTATGGTCGAGCCGCATCCGAGGCCCTCGGGTCAGGACCGCGCCACCCGACCGCACCGCCCCGACCGCAGCACCCCCCGACGAGAGGAGCACCCCATGCCCACCGTGAACCTGACCGCCGAGACGTTCGAGAGCACCGTCGACTCCGACAAGCTCGTCCTCGTGGACTGGTGGGCCGCCTGGTGCGGCCCCTGCCGCATGTTCGCCCCGGTCTTCGAGGCGGCGTCCGAGCAGCACCCCGACGTCGTCTTCGGCAAGGTGGACACCGAGGCGGAGCAGGCACTGGCCGCCCAGGCCGGGATCAGCTCCATCCCCACGCTGATGATCTTCCGCGAGGGCATCCTCGTCTTCGCCCAGCCCGGAGCGCTGCCCGCGACCGCCCTGGAGGACCTCATCACCCAGGCGAAGGCCCTCGACATGGACGAGGTCCGTGCCGAGGTCGCCAAGGCGAGCTCCTGATGGGCTACGCGCTGAGCACCGTCCTGGCCCGCTCGTTCGACGAGACGGTCGACGCGACCCGCGCGGCCCTGCAGGAGCAGGGCTTCGGGGTCCTCACCGAGATCGACATGACGGCGACCCTCAAGGCGAAGATCGGCGTCGACGTGCCCCGGCAGGTCATCCTCGGCGCCTGCAACCCGCCGCTGGCCCACCGCGCCCTCCAGGCCGAGGCCACCATCGGTCTGCTGCTGCCGTGCAACGTCGTCGTCCGCGACCTCGGTGACGGACGCACGGGGGTGGACTTCCTGGACCCGCAGGTCATGAGCCAGGTCACCGCGAACCCCGAGGTCGCGACCGTCGCCGACGACGCCGGCGCACGCCTCCAGGCGGCGCGCGAGCGCCTCGAGGCGTCCGGGCCGACGCCCGGCTGACCTGACCCGCGCGACGCCCGCCAGGCGGTCAGCGTCGCGAACGGCCGTGCCGCC
>NZ_AXCW01000365.1 GCF_000603945.1 Actinotalea ferrariae CF5-4
CCGGCCCGCCGGCCCGCGCAAGGGTCGCTGACGACCACGACGCCCCTGACCACGCGGACGGGCGGCGGACCCCGATCGGGTGCGCCGCCCGCCGCCGTCAGCGCCGCAGCACGCGCCGCGCGAGGGTGTTGCCGAGCACCTGCGCGAGCTGCACGACGACGATGATGACCGCCACGGTGAGCCACGTGACCGTGTAGTCGAACCGCTGGTAGCCGTACTGGAGCGCGAAGTCGCCCAGTCCCCCGCCGGCGACGGCGCCCGCCATCGCGGACATGTCCGTGATGGCGACGAAGAGGAACGTGAAGCCCAGGATCAGCGGACCGAGCGCCTCGGGGATGACGATCGTCAGCAGGATCCGGAACGGCCCCGCGCCCACCGCCCGCGCCGCCTCGACGACGCCCGGGTCCAGCGCGACGAGGTTCTGCTCCACGATCCGCGACGTGCCGAACACCGTCATGAGCGCGAGCGGGAAGATCACCGCCCGGGTGCCGTAGCTCGTGCCGGTGACCTGCACGGTCAGCGGCAGCAGCGCGGTGATGAAGATGATGAACGGGATGGGCCGCACGGTGTTGACGACCGCGTTGAGCACCACGTGCACGCCCCGGTTCGCCATGAGGTTGCCCGGCCGCGTCACGTAGAGCGCGACGCCGAGCACGAGCCCGCCGAACCCGCCGATCGCCAGCGTCGCGGAGACCATCCACAGCGTCTCCCACAGCGCGTCGAGGAGCACGGGCCACAGGGACACGCCGCCGCTGCTCACCGCGCCGCCCCCGCCCCGACGCCCTCGCCGACCAGCGCCGTCGGGGCGCCGTCGTCGTCGTACTCGGTCACGTCGGTCCAGCGGCGCAGGTCGGCCAGGAGCGCGGCGACGTCGTCGTCCGCGCCCG
>NZ_AXCW01000366.1 GCF_000603945.1 Actinotalea ferrariae CF5-4
ACAGCTCGAAGGTGAGCGAGCCCAGCGGGCGAGCCCCCACCTCGGTGATGCCCCCGAAGACGACGCTCCCGGACACCCCGTGCGCACGGAAGGCGTCCGTGAGCGGGGCGTGGCCCGCGCTGTCCTGCACGCCGACCGTGACGAGCCGCCCCGCGTGCCGCTCGCGCAGCCGCAGGACGACGTCGGGCCGAGGCCGGTCGTGCAGCGCCGTGCCGATGAAGCGGCGGGTCACCGGCGCCTGCGGCCGGGAGAACAGGTCGTACACGTCGCCCACCTCGACGACACGCCCGTCCTCCATGACCGCCACGCGGTCGCACAGGTACGTCACGACGCTCATCTCGTGCGTGATGACGACGATCGTCACGCCCAGCTCGCGGTTGACGCGGGCGAGCAGGTCCAGCACGTCCTTGGTCGTCTCGGGGTCGAGCGCGCTGGTCGCCTCGTCCGCCAGCAGCAGACTGGGCGACGTCGCGAGGGCGCGGGCGATGCCGACGCGCTGCTTCTGCCCGCCGGACAGCTGCTCGGGGTACTGGCGCGCCTTGTCGGCCAGGCCGACGAAGTCCAGCAGCTCGGCGACGCGGGCCTCGCGACGCTCCTTCGACCAGCCCGCCACGCGCAGCGGGTACGCGACGTTGCCGGCGACGGTCCGGGACCGCCACAGGTTGAACTGCTGGAAGATGAAGCCGATCCCCGCACGGGCGCGGCGCACCTCGCGCTCGGGGACGCCGCTCAGCCGCCGGCCGTCGACGACGACGTCGCCCGCGGTCGGCTGCTCGAGGGCGTTGATCAGGCGCACGAGCGTGCTCTTGCCGGCGCCGGAGTAGCCGATGACGCCGAACACCTCGCCACGGGCGATGTCGAGCGTGACGTCGTCGACGGCGCGGACGGGTCCGGACGGGCCGTCGAAGACCTTGGACACGCCGCGCAGGGAGACCATGGGGTCCGTGGGGTCCATCGGGGAGTTTCCTTCCTTGCTGGGCCGGGGCGGAGGGGCGTGCGGGGCCGACCGGTGCCGGCCCCGCACCGCGCCTCAGCCCTGGCTGTCCCGGACGAGCTGCTCGAGCTCCGTCAGGTCGGCCTGGAGCTCCTCGGCGGGGACCTGCTCGGTCACCGCGGTGCCCTTGTTCTCCGCCTCGACGCCGCTGAGGACCTCCTCGGACTGGTAGATCTCGACGAGCTGGGCGTAGACGGGGTTGTCGGCGTCGTCGGCCCGCGCGACCCAGAGGTTCAGGTACGGCCGCGCCGTGCGCGTGTCCTCCAGGTCGGACCAGATCGCCGTGGTCGGGTCGATGCCGGCGTCCGCGGCGAAGTTGTTGTTGATCACCGCGGCGTCGAGCGTGTTGACCTGGACGGCCGTCTGGCTCGCGTCGACCGGCACGACCGTGACGCGCGAGCCGTCGAGCACCTCCGCCGGGGTGGAGAAGGCGTTGCCGCCGTCGGCGAGCTCGACCAGCCCGGCGGACTGCAGGACGAGCAGCGCGCGAGCCTGGTTGACCGGGTCGTTGGGGATCGCGACCTCGGCGCCCTCGGGCAGGTCGTCCGGGCTCGCGTAGTCCTTGGTCGTGTAGAGGCCGAGCTGGTAGATCGCCGTCGAGCCGATCGGGACGAGGTCGTCGTCGGCGTTGACGTTGTAGTTCGCCAGGTACAGCAGGTGCTGGAACTGGTTGAGGTCGAGCTCGCCCTGACCGAGGATCGGGTTCGGCTGGGCGTAGTCGGTGAAGTTCACCAGCTCGACCTCGATGCCCTCCTCGGCGGCGAGCTGCTCGAACGTGCGCCAGTAGTCCTTGCTGGCGTCGGTGACGCCGATCGTCACGGGGCCCTCGCCCTCCTCGGCCTGCGCGCCGGAGCACGCGGAGAGGGCGGTCGCGAGCGTGATGGACAGGGCCACGGCGGGGATGGTGCGCTGCATGGGTCGTTCCTTCCGGTGGTGCACGGTGGTGCACGGTGGGGGTGGTGCCGTCCGGCGGTGGCCGGGGGCGGTGCGGAGCGGCAACTCCGCAGGTCTGTGGGGTGGGGTGGGGCTGGGTGG
>NZ_AXCW01000367.1 GCF_000603945.1 Actinotalea ferrariae CF5-4
GGCGCCACCGCGGGCGGGCGCGGCGCGACCGGACGGGTCCGGCGGCGGCTCGTCGGGGAACGGGTCCTCCTCGGGCGGCGGGATGTCCCACGGCGGCGGGGGCTCCTCGTCGCCCGCGGCAGCAGCAGGCCCGGTGCCGCCAACCGGGGTGCCCTGCGGACGCTCGCTCGGAGAGTCGGCGCCCCGGGCCCGCTCCGGAGCACGGGACCCACCTCGGTCCTGCCGCCGGGGGTCCGTCGTGGTGCCGGTCCTGGAACCTTCGGCAGGGCTGGTCGGGGCCGCGGTCCGGGGCGCGGGGGCGTCCCAGGACGCCGCGGCCTCCTCGGCGGAGATCGCTCGTCGACGGTCGCCGTCGTCCCGGCGCGGGGACGACCCGCCCGTCCCGGGCGCCTCTGCCGGGACGGCCGCCGGCGCGGTGGCGTCACCGGCGATGGTCGTCTCGATCCGGACGTCGAGGCCGAGGGTCTCGTGCAGGGCCCGCTTGACGTGGTCCGCGTGGTTGCCGGTGCGGAAGGTGCCCGCGAGCTGGGGGGTGGTGAACGCCAGGGACAGCCGGCCCTCGGCGAGCTCGGCGACGTGCCCGTTCTGGCTGACGAGCACCCAGGTCGCCATCCGCAGGCCCTTGAGGGTCTGCAGCACCTCGGGCCACCGGCGTCGAACGGTCTCGGCGTCGAGGCCGCCTGTGGCCGCGCTCGTCGGCGCCACCGAGGGCGGGGTCTCCGCGCGCGGGTGGGTCGGGGGTCCGGCGGGGGGCGCGACGGCGGGTCGGTCCTCACGCGGCGCCGGCGGCCGCGCCTCGGGCGCCGGGTCCGACAGGGGTTCGCGCTCGGCCGTCGGCACCGGGTCGCCCGGCGCCACGACGTCGTCTGCCGGCACGGCCTCGTCCGCACCCTCGAGCTCCCCGGACGCGGGGTTCCGTGCCACGGGCGCATCCGCCGAGGGCCCGTCCGAAACCTGCTCGTCCGCAACCCGCTCGTCCGACCCTGGCTCGTCCGACACCGGCTCGTGCGAAACCGGCTCGTCCGCCGCGATGCGGTCGCCTCGGGGCCGGTCGCCCGGTGCGGGGCTGGGGGCAGGCTCGGGCGCCGCGACGCGGTCGCCCACCGGCGCGCGGTCGGGACGGGGCGTCCGCTCCGGCTCCCGGCCGGGCCCCGGCGTCCGCTCCGTCCGCGGCTCCGGTGCCGGCTCGACCGCCTCGGGCGTGACGGCGACGGGTGCCCCGGCCGCCGAGGACGGGGTACCGGAGAGGGAGACCGGCCCCACCCGCACGCCGCCGACGACGTCCCGCTCGAGCTTCTCGAGGCGGGCGACGAGTCCGCGGGTGCCGTCGTCCACGCCGGGCAGCAGCAGCCGGGCGACGAGGAGCTCGAGGTGGAGCCGAGGCGACGTCGCGCCGGTCATCTCGGTGAGCGCGCCGTTGACGAGGTCGGCGGAGCGGGAGAGCTCCGCCGGTCCGAGCGTGGCGGCCTGGCCGGCCATGCGGTCGAGCTGGTCGGCGGGGACGTCGCGCAGCACCGCCCGCGCCGCCTCCCCGGAGGCCGCGATGACGATGAGGTCGCGCAGCCGCTCGAGCAGGTCCTCGACGAACCGGCGGGGCTCGTGCCCGGAGGAGATGACGCGGTCGACCACCCGGAAGGCGCTCGCGCCGTCACGCACGGCGATGGCGTCGACGGCGTCGTCGAGCAGCGTCGCGTGCGTGAAGCCGAGCAGGGCGACGGCGCGCTCGTAGTCCAGCCCGCGCTCGTCCGCCCCGGCGACGAGCTGGTCGAGGACGGACATGGAGTCCCGCACGGACCCACCGCCCGCCCGGACCACCAGGGGCAGCACCCCGGGGCCGACCGGCACCTGCTCGGCCGCGCAGACCTGGTCCAGGTAGGGCGTGAGGACGTCCGGCGGGACGAGCCGGAACGGGTAGTGGTGGGTGCGCGACCGGATCGTGCCGATGACCTTGTCCGGCTCCGTCGTCGCGAAGATGAACTTCACGTGCGGCGGCGGCTCCTCGACGATCTTGAGCAGGGCGTTGAAGCCCTGCGGCGTCACCATGTGCGCCTCGTCGAGGATGAACACCTTGAAGCGGTCGCGCGCCGGGGCGAAGGCGGCCCGCTCGCGCAGGTCACGGGCGTCGTCGACGCCGTTGTGGCTGGCGGCGTCGATCTCGACGACGTCCAGGCTCCCCGCCCCACCGCGGGCCAGCTCCACGCACGAGTCGCACTCGCCGCAGGGCGTCGCCGTCGGTCCCTGCGCGCAGTTGAGGCAGCGGGCGAGGATGCGCGCCGACGTCGTCTTGCCGCAGCCGCGCGGGCCGCTGAACAGGTACGCGTGCGTGACCTTGCCTGTGCGGAGCGCCTGCATGAGCGGCTCGGTGACGTGCTCCTGCCCGATCACCTCGGCGAAGGTGTCCGGCCGGTAGCGGCGGTACAGGGCGGTCGTCACGGAGGGAACCCTACGCGTCGGGTCCGACACCGGTCATCGGTCCGCACACGTCCTCCTACGGCAGGGCGAGCGCCACCGCGAAGCCGGCGACGACGGCGTAGCCGGCCAGCGAGAGTGCCGTCCGCACGCGCGGGCTCACCCGGGCGCCGAGCACCGCGCCCGCCCCCGCGAGCGCCAGCTGCCACGCGGCGGACGCGACGCCGATCCCGAGGACGAACGCGACGGTCGCCGTCGGCGTGACGAGTCGGTCGGCGAGGCCCGCGGCCACCGCGACGAAGTAGACGACGGTCAGGGGGTTGACCGCCGTGAGCCCGACGAACCGCACGAACGACCGCGCCGGTGTCATCGGGCGGGCCGGGGCGACGGTGACGGCCCCCGGCGCGGCGGCGCGGCAGCCACGCGGGCTCTCCTCGGTCGGCGGGACGGGCGGGGGTGCGCCGCGGGAACGCAGCAGACCCACCACGCCGCGCGCCGCCACCAG
>NZ_AXCW01000368.1 GCF_000603945.1 Actinotalea ferrariae CF5-4
TGAGGAGCCCGTAGACGCTGCGGGACGGTTCGGTGGTCCATCCGGTACGGGTGCAGCTGGGCCGGTGATTGGTGGTCGTCATTCGGGGGCCTCCTCGGTCGGCCCCTCGCCGGCCTCTGAACCCGCCAGGTCGATGAATCCGCCCGGGACGGCGACGATCTGCGGTTCGTCGGTGGTGGTGTTCTCGCTCATGTGGGTTCCTTTTCAGCGGGTGAAGATTGCCTGTCCGGCAATGGATGCGAAGTTGGATGCGGAGGACATTGCGGCGAAGTCGGTGAATCCGGTGAGCCGGAATGTGATCGTGTCCCCGCCGGTCAGGTCGGGGATCTGCGCCATGCGGTTCGGGGACAGGGCCGCGGAACCGTTGTTGGGGCCGACCATCGACAGGGGCCGCACGCCCCACCACGAGTAGCCGGTCGAGGTGTCGATGTAGACCCGGCACCGCACGTAGTCGACGTTCGCGGTGGGGTTCAGGAAGAACAGCGAGCCGAGTCCCGTGGCAACGCAGGACGTGAACCCCTCGGGGACGGTGATCGTCGCGGTGGCGATGTCGCTGCTCGTGCCGGCGGTGAGGCCGAAGCCGCTTACGGTGTCGCTGACGCTCGCCGCGGTCAGGGGGCTGGTCAGGTACTCATTGCCGATGACGCCGGGGTTGAGGGTCAGGGCGCCCGTGATCGCCACGTCTCCGGCGAACCGGATGCCGCCCGGCTCCACGCTGATCCCTGACTGGCGCAGGATGGCGTGCCGTTGGTCGTTGAGCTGGGTCTCCAGTCTCCGAATGGAAGCGAGGAGTGCGGCGAGTCCCTGCGGGTTGGCGGGGTAGTCCTCGGTGCGGCCCAGGGGTGTCCAGTCGTCCATGTTTCATCGCTTCCTTCGGTCGGTCTCGGTCAGGCCGCCGTACACGCCGGCCTCCTTCGGGTATGCGGTGCCGTACTCGCCACAGGCGGCCAGGGCCGGACACGTCTGGCAGAGCCGGGCGGCTAGCTGCTGATCTGCCGGGGTGTCGGATGTCCACACGGCCCGCTCGGGGATCGGGACGGCCCGGCAGGGCGACGGGTAGCCGGTGTCGGCCAGGTGCTCGAGGTGGGCCAGGAGCTCGGCGCGGGCCTCGCCCCGGGTGGCGGTCATGCTGCGGCCTCGCACGTCGGGTGGACGGGGTACGTGACCTTGTCGATGGGCCAGTCGCAGACGATGCAGCGAAACGCGAATGCCGGCCAGAGGTGAAAGTCCTGGTCAGCGCGTCGAGTGACGCTAGTGACGCGCCTGCGGTATGACTTCCCATGTGTGCGCGCGTAGGGGGAACCCTGAACTGCGTCACTTGCGTCACTAGGGCGTCTCGTCACCATGACGAACCGCCGTCCTCGGCAGGCTCGGCGTCCTCCGATGCCAGGCCGATGCCCGTGCGGACGCGGGTGCCACCCGTCCGGCGCTGCACGGGGTGACCGCGACGGTCGAGCGCGTCTCCGAAGGCTCGTTTGCTGCCCGGATCGGTGCCGTCCTCGGCGGCCCAGCGCTGCCAGCGGTCGAACAGGTCCGCGACGGTGGCGAACATGTGGGGGTTGAGGATGCAGCACTCGGTGATGAAGCGTCCGAGTGCGTCGGCGTCGGCCTGATACCGCTCGGTGGCCCGGATGACGGCCTCCGGCTCGTCGAGCCCGCGGTCCTGGTAGGCCTGCCATCCGGCGACGGCCCACGCGAGGATGGCGTCGGCCTCGAGCTCGAGCTTGTCCCCGAGGTGGGTGTCCTGCTCGGCCTTCGGTATCACGACGTCGAAGGGCACCACCCGCAGCCGTGCCCACAGCGCGGGATCGTCGCCGGTCACCTTCGGCAAGTGGTTCGTGATGAGCGCCGCTGTGTGGGAAGGGGCGAACTCGACGAAGTCCTGCCGCATCCGGCGGGCCCTGATCCGGTCCCCGCCGGTCAGCCGCTTGACGGTGGCCTCAGCGAGTCGACGGCCCTGGTCAGACTCCGAGACGACCACCCATCGCACGCCGAGCAAATCCATCTCGCCCGTGGGATGAGCGTTTTCCCGGTGCATGAACAGGTCGGGCTCTGCCGTGGTGGCGTAGTCGCCCAGCGCGTGCCCGAGGGCCCTGTCGAGGACTCCCTTGCCGTTGCGGCCGGTGCCGGTCCAGATGGCCAGTACGTGCTCGAGGACGCGCCCTGCGAGCCCTAGACCGGCGTACCGCTGTAGGAACCCGCGGACGTCCTCTGATGGCAGCACGCGCCCTAGGAACGCCTGCCAGGCCGCTCCCTGGGCGTCGGGGTCGAACGCTGCGTTCGTCACCTTTGTGATGCGGTCGCGGGGGTCGTGCGGTCGCAGCTCGAAGGTCCGCAGGTCGAGTGTCCCGTTGGCGCAGTTGAGCAGGTACGGGTCGGCGTCGAGGTCGCCTACGGTGGCCGCGAACGGCTCGAGCGCGGCGGCGAGATCCAGCACCCCGGAGACGCCGGCCGCTGACTCGCACTTGCGGACGTCGGCCCGCAGGTCCTTGTCACCGAGGGAGTCCGCCAGCGCGGCCCGTAGCTCGTCGAGGACGGCCCGCTTCGCCAGCCCGCGCTCGTCCTCCTGCCAGCGTCGGCCGTCCCAGACGTGCCAGCCGATCCCGTGGACGTACATGAGTCGGTCGGCGTACCGCTCGGCGAGCCGGTACGCCATGCGTGCCTGCCCGCGGTGAGCGTCGACCGGCGCCTCGCCCCAAGGGCACCCGCAGTCCGCCCGCGCGATGGCGTGCGCGTCACACCATGTCGCCGTGTCGGCGGTGTAGTCGAGGCTCATGCGATGCCCCGCTCTCGCCACAGCCGGCGCGCCTGAGCCGCCCTTGTGTGCTGCCCGCGGCGGTCACTGAGCGTGTCGAACGCGGGGCGGCTCACGGCATCCCGCAGCACCTCGTCGAGCTCCT
>NZ_AXCW01000369.1 GCF_000603945.1 Actinotalea ferrariae CF5-4
CGCCGTCGTCGGCCGGGCCGTGACCGCGACGTGTGCGGGCGGCCCGGCGGCGGTGACGACGGCGTCCCCGGGCGACGTGGAGGCCGCGGTGTCTGGGGGCGCGCCGGCGCCCGGCGTCGCGGCCGATGTCATCGCGTCAGGGTAGGTGCATCCCGCTGTGGCCGGCCTGGGAGGTGACCGTGCCTTCCGGCCCTCGGTACCGCAGCGAGGGGGCTCAGCTCGGGTCGGAGGCTGCCCCCGGCTCGGGCAGCGCGGTCCACTCGGCGAAGGTGAGGTCCCGGCCGACGTGCACCGGTCGCTCGAACGGCCACTTCTGCTCGATCCAGCGCGGGATCGCGTCGGCGAGGGCGCGTTCGAGGTCGGTGCCGACGGCGTCGTCGACCACCCACCAGAGGATCTCTGCGTCCGCGTCGACGATCTTGTCGGGCGGGTCGACGTAGACGCACCCGAGGAGGCGCGTCTCGTCGGTGTCGAGGACGGCGTAGTTGTACGAGGCGCGCCGGCGCATCTCGTCCTCGTGGTGCGCCAGGTCCTCGAGGTCCTGCTCGCGGGTCATGGTGGCGGGCGGCCACCCCCACACGCCGCCGAACAGGCCGAACAGCCGCTCCTGCGAGCCCATCACGGCGACCATGTCGATGCCGACATCAGTCGCCCGGATCGGCCGCAGGTGGTGACCGGTCGGCAGGTCCAGGCGCGCGGGCGGCTCGAAGCCCTCGGGAAGCCAGCTCATGGGAGCGGACGCTACTCACCCGTCCGCCCTCCCCAACCGCCTTTCCCGACAGATCTGCGCGCCGGCGCACGATTCTGTCGGGAAAGGCGCCCCGGCTGGAGCTGGAGCTGGAGCTGGGGCGGCGGGGCGGCGGGGCGGGGCGGTGACTGGGTGGTCAGCGGGCCGGGGGGATCGTGGTCTCGACGGCGCAGCCTCGGATCGGTGTGCCGTTCAGGACGGCGTCGGCCTCCACCCTCACGGGTCCGGTCAGGCCCAGCCCCTCGAGCGGCAGCCGGACCGACTGGGGCCGGTCCGGGATCGCCTGGCCGGCAGGGACGGCCAGGCCGTCACCCTCGAACGGGTACTCCCAGCGCCGTTGCTCGCCCGACGTGTCCCGCACGGCGACGCGGAACCGCAGGTCGTCGTCGCTGCTCCACTCGCCCTCCCAGCCCCAGTCGACGACGACCCCCGGGGGCTCCGTCACCATCGTCCGGGTCAGCCAGAGCCGGGTGCGCGTCTCCGCGCCGTCGCGGACCTCGACCCGGGCGCCGGTGAGCGACACGGCCGCGTCACTCGGCTCCACCACGGAGCACGAGGCGAGGACCGTCGCCCCACGCCCGGACTCGCCGCCGATCGTGTACACGACGCCCGCCGCGCACGCCGCCGTCGCGACCCACGTGGCGACCCGGCGCCACCGCGGGGGTGCCGACAGCTGCCACGGCTCGAGCAGCAGGCCGTCGACCGCGTCCGACGCCGGCCGGCTCCGCCACCGGTGCACGACTGGTCCGGCGAGCACGTAGGGCAGCGGGGCGCGCGTCTGGAGGACGACGGTGGAGGCGAGGGTGTCGGCGAAGGTCTCGCGGCGCCGGTTCCACAGCGGCCGGAGGTACCCGACGAAGAAGATGAGGTCGAGGACGTGCAGGACCTCGCGGCCGAGGACGCGCAGGAGGCCCGCCGGACGGTGGTCGTCCTGCCGCACCACCGCGATGCCCACCACCAGCTTGCCCGGCGTGGAGCCGAGGTACGCCTGCAGGAGCAGGCCGACGACGACGGCGCCCACCACCACGCCGCTGCTCGTCCACACGTCCGCCGTCGGCGCCGTGGTGATCGTCCCGACGGCGCCGCCCGCGAGCGGCAGGGTCGCGGGCGGATCGACCGGTTGGAGCGGGAAGGCGATCCAGGTGAGGAGCGCGAGGACGCTGCTGTCGAGGAGCGTCGCGACGACGCGGCGGAGCCAGTGCGCGAACACCGGACCGGAGACCGGGGCCTCCGGGTGCGGGCCGGACGCGCGCGGCGACGGCGGTGGCAGCACGCCCTGCCCCGCGTCCCCCTGACGCCCCCCGTCGGTCACGAGTCGAGGCTCCCACCTGCCGATCCGCACGGGAAGGGCCGATCGGGGTCCGGCGTGCCCCTGCCGGGTCGCGTTTCCCGACAGATCTGGGCGCCGGGGGACGAATGTGTCGGGAAACGCGCGGGCGGGAGCAGGGGGCGGGCTCGACGTCAGTCGGTGACGACCTCGTTGCCCGCGTCGGACCAGGCGACGATGCCACCCTGGAGGTCGTAGACGTCGGTGAAGCCGAGGTCGACCATGCGGTCCGTCGCGACGCCGGACCGGTTGGAGGTCTGGCAGTAGACGAGGTAGGTGCCGTCCTTCGGCAGCGCGCCGACCGCGTCGGCGAAGTCCGGGGCGGAGCTGTCGATGTTGACCGCGCCCGGCAGGTGCCCGGCGGCGAACTCCTCGGGCGTGCGGACGTCCAGGACGGTCACCCCGGGGTCGTCGGCCAGGGCGGCGAAGGCGGCGGGGTCGACATCCGTGACCGAGGCGGCCGACGACCCGCCGTCGTCTGCACCGTCGGCGCCGCACGCGCTCAGCCCGCCCACCGTGAGCAGGGCGGCGAGGGCGAGGTGGAGGTGGAGGTGGCGTCGAGGCATACCCCCAAGGGTACGGACGCCTCGCGGCGCCAGAAAGGTGTTCTACCGTGCCCCCGGTGAGCACACGGACTCGACGCGCATGGTGGGCGGCTGCGGCCCTCCCGCTGGTGGCAGGAACGGCGGCCCTGGTCGCACTCGGCACCGACGGCGGGGACGCCGCGACCCGGGTGGAGGCGGCCGCCGGTGCGGCGGGCGCCACGGCCGGGACCGATGACGGCGCCGCGTCCGGCGACCGGTCCGG
>NZ_AXCW01000370.1 GCF_000603945.1 Actinotalea ferrariae CF5-4
CGCGGTGGCCCGAGCCGACGCAGGCCGCCACCCCGAGACCGTCGTACGACGCCCCGGCCAGCGCGAGCCCCGGCACGTCGGCCAGGGCGGCCCGGGCCGCGGTGGTCCGCTCGACGTGACCCACCTCCAGGCGGGGCAGGGCGTCGGGCCACCGGTGCACGACGGTGGCGTCGGGGCCGCCGCGGACGTCGAGGGCGGCGGCCAGGTCGCGGTGCAGCCGGTCGACCAGCGTCGCGTCGTCCATCGCGTGCAGGTCGGGACCGCCGACCCGTCCCGCCGAGAGCCGCACGAGGTCGTCCCGCTCGGCGGACCCCCGCAGGTGCTCCCACCGTGCCGTCAGGACGGTCGCCGCCTTGAGCGTGGCCCCGGCGGACGACGGCACGAGCACCCCGGTCACGTCCGGCGGCACGAGACCGTGCCGGTACCGGGCGACGACGGTGACGACGGACGTCGTGGCCGTCCGACCGAGCGGCTCGGCCGCGGCGGGGCGCGTCGGTCGCAGGAGCGCGGCCGTGACCGGCGCCGGGACGGCGAGGACGACGACGTCCGCGTCGAGCGTGGTGCCGCCGGCGGCGGCGTCCCCGGTGACCGACGCCGGACCGCCGTCGGCCGGGCCCTCGAGGTGGACGCGGTGCCGGCGCCCGGCCTGCTCGAGGCCGACCACCCGGGTCCGCGTGGTCACGGTGACCCCCGGCGTGGCCACGAGCGCGTCGACGAGGACGGCGAGCCCGCCGGTCCAGGACACGGTCACCGGGGCGCCACCTCCGGCCGTGCGCCGTCGGGCCCGCAGCAGGGAGCGGCCCGCCCGCGCGGCACCGAGCAGCTGGGGAGCCACGGCCGCGACCCCGAGCCGGTCGACGTCACCGCCGTGCAGGCCCCCGAGGAGGGGGTCCACGAGGCGGTCGACGACCTCGTGGCCGAAGCGGCGTCGCAGGAGCTCCCCCACGGCGACGTCGTCGGCGCGCAGGGGTCGGGCGAGCAGGGGCTCCAGACCCGCCCGCACCATCCCCGGCACGGTCAGCAGCCCGGACCGGACGACCGGCGCGAGGCGGCTCGGGCCGGTGGGCGTCACACCCGCCGGCAGGGGACGCAGGCGGCGCCCCGTCCAGATCACCGTCCGGCTCGGCGCGGCGGTGCGGAGGTCGGCGGTCAGGCCCAGGTCGTCGAGGAGGGCGGCGAGCGCCGGGGCCGCGAGGTGCAGCCCCTCCGCACCGACGTCGACGTGCTGCGAGCCCATGACCTCGGTGCGGAGCTGACCGCCGGCCCGGTCCCCGGCCTCGACGACGGTCACGTCGCAGCCGGCCCGTGCCAGGTCCCGGGCCGCGACCAGGCCGCTGACCCCCGCACCCACGACGACCGCGCGCGCCCCCCGCACCGACCCGTCCGGAACCATCGCCGCACCCCGTCCGTGGTCACCCGTTTTCCCCGGGCCTTCCCGGGCGAAACCCGACGGTAGGCAACGGCGTGGCCCGCCGGGCGGGACGAAGGGCCCGGACGGGCGCTACGACAGGCCGACGACCACCCCGTCGCCGAGCAGGACCGGACGGCCCGCGACCTCCCCGAGCGCGACGTGCGGGAAGTCGTGGCGGCGCTCGCTCAGCGGCGCGATGCCGGGGGCCGGCACCTCCCACCGGAGGGCACCGGAGTCGAGGTCGACCGCCACGAGCCGGGCGCTGCCCCGCGACTCCGCCACGACGACGACGGTCGCACCGTCGGTGACGGACCCGCTCGTCGCCACGAGACCGCGGACCGGCGCAGCCCAGCGGACCGCACCGGAGCGCAGGTCCAGGGCCCGGACCTCCTCGCCCGCGGCCACCACGACCACCCCCGCCCGGCGGACCAGGAGGTGCGTCCCGCGCGCGGGCGCGCGCCACAGCTCCGCGCCCGCGGCGAGGTCGGTCGCGACCAGCTCTCCGGTGTCGCCCCGGGCGCTGAGGCGGACGTCCGGCAGCGAGCCGTCGGACACGTCCGCCTCCACGAGCACGCCGTCCAGGGCGCCGACCGGGTCGCCGGACCGGTCGAACCACGTCCCGGAGGCACCGCGGGCCCCCGCGGCCGCGTCGCTCCAGGCCCCGAAGCCGTCGGCGGCCGTGCGGATGTCCGCGCCGTCCAGGCCCGGGACGGATCCCGCGGCGGTGTAGCCGCCGGGGTACCACGTGCCCAGGACGCGGCCGTCCGCCACGTCGAGGACCGCCGTGGTGCTGCCGCCGAGCACGACGAAGCCGTTCTCGACCCGGAGCACACCCGCGCCCGACCCGGCCTGCCGGCCGCCGCCGAGCGGCACCCGGGTCGCCCACACGGTGGCCCGGTCCACGGCGCGCGACCGCACGACGACGAGGCTGCCGTCCTCGCCCATCTCGGCCGACACCACGTCGCTGCCCGTGACCGCCTGGCCGTGGGAGGCGAGGTGGGCCGGGTGCTGCCGCAGCACGGTGCCGTCGGCCGCGTCGAGGACGACGCGCGTCACGGTGCCCGGCGGACCGCCGTCCGAGCGCCCCCGCGCGCAGACGACGACGGGGGCGCGCTCGGCCTCCCGGTCCGCCAGGCAGCGCTGCACCGGCGCCGCCCCGCCGCGCTCCAGGGACCAGACCTGCGCGCCGCTGGTCGCGTCGACCGCCCGGACCGTCGTCCCGTCCCGGTCGGTCAGCAGCACGAGGTGCCCGGCCCGCGACACCTGCTCGCCGCGCTCGGACCACGCCTCGTCCAGCGGCGCGTCCAGGGTCGGGACGGTGCCGGGGACCGCGGCGTACGCGGCGACCCGCGCCGCGAGGCGCCGCTGCTCGACGGCGTTCAGCGCGACCAGCCCCGCGACGAGGACGAGGGCGGCACCGACGACCAGGCCGGGCCGCCGTCGGC
>NZ_AXCW01000371.1 GCF_000603945.1 Actinotalea ferrariae CF5-4
CACCGGGGCGGCCGGCGCGGCGGGGGCGGCAGGCTTCTGGGCCGGCTTGGGGGCGGGCTTCGCGGACGTCTGCGCGGCACCACCGCCACCGGCGGGATAGGCGTCGCGGAGGCGACGCACGACGGGCGGCTCGATGGTGGAGGACGCCGAACGGACGAACTCACCCATCTCGTTGAGCTTGGCCATGAGGGCCTTGCTCTCGACTCCGAGCTCCTTCGCGAGCTCGTAGACGCGGACCTTTGCCACAACTCTCCTGTCCTCGGCCCGCCCGGACAGGAGCGGACCGTCGTCAGTTCTGGGGACTCATCGGTAGGTACTCATCGGGGGCCCATCGGCTTCCAGCCCGCTTCCTTGTCGATGAACGGTGAACCCGGTCAGGCCGTCGGTCGGCCGGACCGGTCCTCGAGGTGCCGCCGGACGGACGACGTGTCGAGCGGACCGGTGCGCAGGGCACGCGGGAACGCTCGTCGCCGTTCGGCGAGCTCGAGGCACTGCAGGTCGGGGTGCACCCAGGCACCCCGCCCGGGAAGGGAACGGCGCACGTCGACGACGGCGAGGTCTCCCTCGTCGGCCTCCACGTGCACCACCCGCAGCAGGACGGTCTGCTGGTCGCGCCTCCGGCACCCGACGCACGTCCGCACCGGACCCGCGAGGGGACCCGTGACGCGCTCGGCGCCACCTGTGCTGTGGTCGGGGAGCCGGACCCGCGGTCCAGCACCAGGCAGTCTAGCGTGCCGCGTCACGAGACGGGACCGGGAGCCTCGTCCGCCGTGTCGGACCGGATGTCGATCTTCCAGCCGGTGAGCTTCGCCGCGAGGCGCGCGTTCTGCCCCTCCTTGCCGATCGCCAGCGACAGCTGGTAGTCCGGCACGACGACGCGCGCGGCACGGGCCACGGGGTCGACGACGGTGACCGAGCTCACCCGGGCCGGCGACAGCGCGTGCGCGACCATCTCGGCCGGGTCGTCGCTGTGGTCGACGATGTCGATCTTCTCGCCGTGCAGCTCGGCCATGACGGCACGCACGCGGGCACCCATCGGGCCGATGCAGGCACCCTTGGCGTTGAGCCCGGCGACCGTGCTGCGGACCGCCATCTTCGTGCGGTGGCCCGCCTCCCGCGCCAGGGCGGTGATCTCGACCGAGCCGTCGGCGACCTCCGGGACCTCCAGCTCGAAGAGCTTGCGGACCAGGCCGGGGTGGGTGCGGGAGAGGGTGATCGAGGGGCCCTTCGGACCCCGCGACACGTCGAGGACGTAGCCCCGCAGCCGCTCCCCGTGGACGTACCGCTCTGTCGGGACCTGCTCGTGCGGCGGCAGGACGGCCTCCGTCCCGCGCACCGCGACGAAGACCATCCGGGGGTCGCGACCCTGCTGGATGACGCCGGCGAGGACCTCGCCCTCCATGCCCCGGAAGCTGCCCAGGACCTGCTCGTCCTCGGCGTCCCGCAGGCGCTGGACGATGACCTGGCGCGCCGTGGCCGTCGCCACGCGCCCGAAGCCCTCGGGCGTGTCCTCGAACTCCGGGCCCAGGTCGAACGACGGACGCGCGGGCGGCGCCGCGGCGCCCTCCGCGTCGCCCTCGGCGGGCTCGGGGTCGGGCTCGGCGGGGCGCTCGACCTTCTCGCGCGCCCACACCGTCACGTGCCCGGTGCGGCGGTCGACCTCCACGCGCGCGTGCTCGTGGGCCCCGCTCGTGCGGTGGTAGGCCGACAGGAGCGCCTGCTCGATCGCCGACACGAGCGTGTCCAGGCTGATCTCCCGCTCGTGCTCGACCAGGCGCAACGCCTGCATGTCGATGTCCATCAGCCCTCCTCCGCCTCGGTGCCCAGGTCGTCGTCCGCCTCGATGCCGCGGAAGTCCAGCTCGATCGTGCCGCGGGCCACGTCCGCGACCGGGACGTGCACGGCCCCGGTCCCTGTGTCGAGCTCGAGCACGTCGTCCTCGGCGACGGCCAGGAGGCGCCCCTCGAGCGTGCGGCCGTCGCGCAGCGCCAGCCGGACGAGGCGCGTCCGCGCGCGGCGGAAGTGCCGCGGCTCGGTCAGCGGACGGGACGTCCCGGGCGTGGAGACCTCGAGGACGTACTCGCCGTGCACGGGGTCGCGGGCGTCGAGCGCCGCGGAGACGTCGCGCGAGACCTCGGCCAGCGTGTCGGAGTCGAGGCTGCCGACGGCGTCGTCGGTCAGGTCCAGCGTGACGCGGACGACCGAGCGCCGACCCGCGCGGCTCACCGCCACGTCCTCCAGGTGCAGGCCGGCGGCCAGCACCACCGGCTCCACCACCGCGCGCACCTGCTGCGCAGGGCCGCTTCCGGACGTGACCATGCTCGCCTCCCGTTCGTCAGGGCGGGCCCTCCGACGGATACGACCCTCTGGACTTGTCCGCACCAGCCTAACGACTCCCGCGGGGGTGGTCGTGGCAGGATCACGCCGATGCCTCGCCGCCCCGCCCGCACCGTCACCGTGACCCTGGTCACGGCGACCCTCGCCGCCGTGCTCGGGGGGTGCGGCCTGCGCCTCGAGACGCCCCCGCCGCAGCCTCCTGTGCCCGACGCCGCGGAGACCGTCCGCCAGCGCACCGTGGACGACGCGCTGACCCTGGGCGCGCTGGCGGCCGCCGTCGACCACCCGGACGCCGCCGTCCAGGTCCTCGTGGACCAGGTCGAGGACGCCGCGACCGCCCACGTGGACGCCCTCGGGGGCGTCTACGACCCGGGCACCGGCCCCGACCCCGACCCGACGGCTCCGGGCCCGACGGGCGAGGACACGACCCGGGGACCCGACGCCGAGGGCGACACCCCCGCGCCGCCGGAGGGCGACGCGGGGGCGCAGGGTGGCGCCGACGCCGGCGCGGGGC
>NZ_AXCW01000372.1 GCF_000603945.1 Actinotalea ferrariae CF5-4
CCGGTCCGCGTCCCCCGGTGCGGACCACGACGACGGGCCACGGCGCGTCCGGCACGAGGGCGGCCGCGTCGAGGGGCTCGGGCCAGGTCGACGGGTCGCCGTCGAGGTCGAGGCGGCGGTCGTCCGCGACCACGACGACCTCGGGCGCCGGCGCGTCCGGGCCGGCCACCTGGGCGGCCAGGCTGCGCAGCGTCACGGCGAGGGAGGGTCGTCCGATGGAGGGCAGCACGACGGCGTATCGGGTGTCGTGCGAGCCGGCTCCGGTCGAGCGGAGGAGCGTGCCCGGGGCCCTGTCCTCGCGCCCGGTCGCGCCCGGGGCCAGGTCCTCGCGCCCGGTCGCGCCCAGGGCCAGGTCCTCGAACTCGGTCGTGCCCGGGCCGGCCGGCTCGGCGCGGTGCCGCGGCAGGCCCGTCATCGCTCGCTCCCCCGCTCGCCACCTCCCGCGAACAGCGCGGAGCGCCGGACGAGGTGCGGACCGAGGACGAGGGCGTCGACCGGTGCCGAGCCGAAGAGCTCGAGGGCGTCCCGCGGGTCGTCGACCATCGGCCGACCGGCGGTGTTGAGGCTGGTGTTGATGACCACCGGCAGGCCGGTGCGGGCACGGAACGCCTCGAGGGTCGCACCGAGGCGGCGCTGACGGGCCGGGTCGACGGTCTGGATCCGCGCGGTGCCGTCGACGTGCACGGCGGCGGGGATCCGGTCGCGCCACGCGGGGTCGACCGTGTGGACGAAGAGCATGTACTCGCTCGGGATGGGGCCGTCGCTGAAGATCTCGGCGGCGTGCTCGAGCAGGACCATGGGCGCGACGGGGCGGAACTGCTCCCGGCCCTTGACGACGTTGAGGTGCTCGAGGTTCTCCGGGTGCCCCGGGTGGGCGAGGAGCGACCGGTGGCCCAGCGCGCGGGGGCCGAACTCGCTGCGGCCGTCGAACCAGGCGATGACCCCGTTGCGCGCCAGGACGTCCGCGACCTCTCCGCCCAGGTCCTCCGGGGTGGTGAACGGCACGGCGGCGCTGCGCAGCCAGGTGGCGAGCTCGTCGTCGGACCACTCGCGGCCGAGGTCGGCGCCCGGCATGGGCTCGGGCACCTCGCCGCCGTCGGCGGAGACCTGCAGCGCGGCGCCGAGGCTCGTCCCGGCGTCGCCCGCGGCGGGCTGGACCCAGACGTCCTCGAAGGCGGTCTCGCGCCAGATCCGGGAGTTGGCGACGCAGTTGAGGGCGGTGCCGCCGGCCATGGTCAGCACGGGGTCGCCGGTCTGGGCGTGGACCCACCGGGCCAGCTCGACGAGGACCTCCTCGAGGCGCTGCTGGACGGAGCAGGCGAGGTCGGCGTGGGGCCCGCGCCAGGACTCCTCGCTGAGGGTCGCGTCCGCGGCACGCGGCGGCGCCCAGCGGGACCAGTCGGGCGCCTCCGCCAGGAAGCCGCCGTCGCCGGTCGGCCGGATGATCTCGCGCAGCTCCTCCAGGAAGCGGGGCTTTCCGTAGGAGGCGAGGGCCATGACCTTGTACTCGTCGCTGGAGCGCAGGAAGCCGAGGTGCTCGGTCAGCGACTCGTAGACCAGACCGAGGGAGTGCGGGAGCTCCTGCTGGAAGAGGATCTCCAGGCGGCCGTCCTGGTAGCGGCCGGCCAGGTGGGAGGCACGCTCGCCCCGGCCGTCGAGCACGAGGACGCTGCTGCGCCGGTGCGGGGAGGCCAGGGCCGCGGAGGCCGCGTGCGCGACGTGGTGCGGCACGTAGCGGACGCGGGACTGGTCCAGACCCGGCAGGGCGGCGGCGAGGAACCCGGGGGCGCGCTGCGCGTACATGATCCGCAGGTGGTCCCACGGGTCGTCCAGGCCCAGCTCCTCGGCGGGCTTCGACAGCGCCGGGTCGAACGAGTACGCCACGGCGTCCAGGTCCTGGGGACGCAGGCCGGCCTGGTCGAGGACCCATCGCATCGACAGCTCCGGCAGCTCCCACGCGGCGAACGGGACGGGTCGCTTGCCCTTCTTGCGACGGGAGAAGCGCTCCTCCTCCGCGGCCGCGACGACCTGCCCGTCGACCACCAGGGCGGCGGACGGGTCGTGGTAGATGGCGTTGACGCCGAGCACGCGCATGGGTGACGGATCCCCCCGGTCGGTCGGTGCGTCGGACGTGCGCCCGACCCGGCCACCCTCAGCGCACAATCCCTAGATCGCATCTCGAAGTGGTTCCGTGACCACATCCCCGGCGGGTCGCCCGGCGGGTCGGCCGCCCGTCGCCGAGCGAGTGACCGGCGGGTGCCCCGGGAGATCGTCCGGCGGGCGGTCGGCGTCACCCGGGGATCCGCGCCGCCCCGGGATGCCGCGCGCGCCGAGCCGTGATGGTCTCGAGGCGGCTGATCACGACGGCGCGACGACCAGGCCGCCGCCCACGACGAAGGAGACCCGTTCCGCCATGACGCAGACGAGCAGCACCCAGGGCCTCGACGCCGCCGGCGACACGGCGGTCCACCCCGTGCCCGAGGCGCGCGACAGCGCAGCCTCCGAGGCACGCGACAGCGCGATGGCGGACCACCCCGCCCGGGGCGGCACGGAGCGGCTCGGCGAGCACTGGATCGGCGGCCAGGCGGTCACGGCGACCGGCGAGCGGACGGTCGACCGCCTCGACCCGCGGGACGGCAGCGCGGGTGCGGTCGTCGTCGTCGGCACCGCCGAGGAGGTCGACCGTGCGGTGATGGCGGCGTGGGACGCGCGGGCGGCCTGGCGCCGGACCGCCCCCGCGGAGCGGG
>NZ_AXCW01000373.1 GCF_000603945.1 Actinotalea ferrariae CF5-4
AGGCCCGCGCGTCCTGGGTGGCGCGCGCGCTCAGCGCCGTGCCCTCCTCGGTGAAGAGCCCGGCATGGCTCGCCGAGCGGGCCGTGGAGCTGGGCCGGGCCGCCGGCCTCGCCGTGGAGGTCCTCGGCCCCGCCGAGCTCGAGCGCCGCGGCTTCGGCGGCGTCCTGGCGGTGGGGCGGGGCTCGGCCTACGAGCCGCGCCTGGTCGTCGTGCGCTACGAGCCGGCGACCGCACCCTCCTCCGGGGTCCCGCCCCGCCACGTCGTCGTGGTGGGGAAGGGGATCACCTACGACACGGGCGGGCTGTCGATCAAGCCGCGCGAGGCCATGGTCCCCATGAAGACGGACATGACCGGGGCGGCGGTCGCGCTCGCGACCGTGCTCGGCGCCGCCGAGGCCGTCGTGGACCACCGGGTCACGGCCGTGCTGCCGCTCGCGGAGAACGCGGTGGGTGCCGCGTCCTGGCGCCCCGGCGACGTGGTCACGCTCTTCGGCGGGACCACCGTCGAGGTGGCCAACACCGACGCCGAGGGGCGCATGGTCCTCGCGGACGGGCTGGCCTACGCAGACGCGGAGCTGGACCCGGACGTCCTGGTCGACGTCGCCACGCTCACCGGTGCGGCGACGCTCGGGCTGGGCCGCGGGCATGGTGCGCTGTACACGCACGACGACGCCCTGGCCCGGGCCTTCGAGGAGGCGGGCAGCGCCGCCGGGGAGCCGCTGTGGCGCATGCCGCTCGTGGCGGACTACCGCGTCGCGCTCCGCTCGGACGTCGCGGACGTGCGGCACGTGCCCGGTGACCACTGGGTCGGTGCGGGCTCGATCACGGCCGCGCTCTTCCTCGAGCGGTTCGCGGGCTCGCGCCGCTGGGTGCACCTGGACATCGCCGGCCCGGCGCGGTCCACCTCCGCGAAGGACGACGTGCCCGAGGGTGCGACCGGCTTCGGGGCGCGCGTCCTGCTGGAGTGGCTGACGCGCCGAGGCTGACGGGCCGAGGCCGACGACCAGTCAGACGCGCGCGGCCAGCAGCAGGCCGTCGCCGGCCGGCAGCATCGCCGGGACGACACGGTCGTCGTCCCGCAGGCTGCGGGCGACCTCGCGGAGCGCGGTGGTGACCTCGTCCCGACGGGCCGGGTCCGGCACGCGGTCCTCGTGCAGCGCGTGGGCGAGGGCGAGGACGCCGCCGGGGCGCAGCAGGCGGAGCGCGTGCTCGACCGTCGGAGCCGCCTCGAGGGGGTCGCCGTCGAGCAGGACGAGGTCGTAGCCGCCGTCGGTCAGGCGCGGCAGGACGTCGAGGGCGCGGCCCGTGATCGTCCGCACCCGCGTGGGACGCACGCCGGCGTCCGCGAACGTCTGCTTCGCGGCGCGCTGGTGCTCCGCCTCCGTGTCGATCGTCGTCAGCACGCCGTCCGGCGCCATCCCCCGCAGCAGCCAGAGCCCGGACACCCCGGTCCCGGTGCCGACCTCGGCCACGGCACCGGCCCGCAGGGCCGCGGCGACGAGACGCAGGACCGCGCCCTGGCCCGGGGAGACCGCCGGGACGCCGAGCTGGGCGGCCCGGTCGGCGGCGCGCAGGAGGGCGTCGTCGGACGGGAGGAAGTCCTCGCTGTAGGCCCAGCTGACGGACTTGTCGGGTGCGATGGTGTCCTCCGGTGGTGAGGCTGCGCGGGAGCCGCGGCAGGTGGGCGGCCGTCCCGCCTGCGGCGACCGTCTGCGCGATGCTACCGCCCGGTGTGCGGGCCGTCCGGGACGACGGACCGGCGCGGCCGGACGCCGGGAACACCGGGCCTGTGCTGGGCGTTCACAGGCGAGAGCGGCCGCGTGGGCGGCGGGCTTCAGGTTCTTCCCAGGCGATGCCGTCATGCTGGTGGTCCGGGGAACCGGTCCGGCGGGACGTCGTCCCGCAGGTGGCGGCAGGTGACGGGCGGTCCGTCGGGAGGTCGGAGGTCGGGTGCGGACAGGTCTGCGGTGGCGACGCGACGAGACGGTCGCGTCCTCGGCGGTGCCCGCGACCGGCACGGACCCGCTCGAGGAAGCCGTGGCCGAGCGCGCCCCCGGGGAGGCGCCCCCGACGTGGGAGGCGATCGTCTCCGAGCACTCCGCCCGGGTGTACCGGCTCGCGTACCGCCTGACGGGCAACCAGCACGACGCCGAGGACCTCACGCAGGAGACGTTCGTGCGGGTCTTCCGCTCGCTGTCGACCTACGCGCCCGGGACCTTCGAGGGCTGGCTGCACCGCATCACGACCAACCTCTTCCTGGACCAGGTCCGGCGCCGGCGTCGCATCCGCATGGACCCGCTCGGCGAGGACGTCGGCGACGTCGTCGGCCCGGCCGGACTGGGCACCCCCGAGCGGGGCTTCGAGCACGCCAACCTCGACCAGGACGTCCAGCGGGCGCTCGACGCGCTCTCGCCCGAGTACCGCGCCGCCGTCGTCCTCTGCGACATCGAGGGGCTCTCGTACGAGGAGATCGCCGTCACCCTGGGCATCAAGCTCGGCACGGTGCGCTCGCGGATCCACCGGGCGCGCGCGCAGCTGCGTGAGTCGCTGGCGCACCGCGCCCCGACGACCGGCGTCGCGGGGCAGGACCCGGTCCCGGCAGCGCGATGAGCCACGGTCACCACCTCGGGAGCCGGCTCAGCGCGCTCGTCGACGGGCAGCTCCCGCCCGCCGCGGCGGAGCGCGCCCTCGAGCACGTCGCCACGTGCCCGGCCTGCGCCGACGAGCTCCGCGCGGCGCGGGC
>NZ_AXCW01000374.1 GCF_000603945.1 Actinotalea ferrariae CF5-4
CTGGGCTGGGCTGGGCTGGGCTGGGGCTGCAGCCGCGGGCTCTACGCGTCCCACCAGGCGTCGGGGCGTCCTGGGGTCACGACGCGCACGTCGTGGATCGCCGCGACACGGGCGAGCAACGGGTCGTAGGTGGCGAGCTGCTCGATCTCCGGGTGGGCCACGGCGATCCCCAGGTGCATCGCCCGGAACGGGTCCAGCACCGCCGACGCCATCGACGCCGGCTTGAACGCCTGGTCGAAGAACCGGACGACGGTGATCCGCTCGGCGACGTCGTGCGCCTTGGCCCGGGCCACCGTGTCCCGGCCCAGCGCCGCCCGCCGCAGCTCCGTCAGGCCGAGGGGCGAGGTCACGACGTCGTCGGCGTGCTGGTCGTACCAGCGCAGCCACGAGACGGACTCCGGGTCCGTCGACAGCACGCGGCTCAGCGCCGAGCCGTCCGCGTAGGTCAGCATGTCCCTCGTCGTTCCTCCAGCGTGGAGCCTAGATCAGCCACCACGCTCCCCCGCACCCGCACCGGCCACCGGACGGCCCCCGCACACGACGGCGGCGCGGTCCGCGTGGGGACCGCGCCGCCGTGCGCGACTGTGCCGGACGTGCGAGACGTCAGGCCGCGCCCGCCCGCAGCCGCTGCATCGCGAGCTGCACGAGCGAGATGAGCGTCTGCTTCGTGGCCGCCCGGTTCCGGGCGTCCGTGTACATGAGCGGGACGTGCGCCGGCACGGACAGCGCCTCGCGGATGTCCTCGAGCTGGTGCTTCGCGACCCCGTCGAAGCAGTTGACCGCCACGACGAACGGGATGCCCCGGCTCTCGAAGTAGTCCACGGCGGGGAAGCACTGGTCGAGGCGCTCGGTGTCGACCAGCACCACGGCACCGATGGCGCCGCGGACCAGGTCGTCCCACATGAACAGGAAGCGGTCCTGGCCGGGCGTGCCGAACAGGTAGAGCCACAGCGACCCGGGCAGCGCGATGCGGCCGAAGTCCATCGCGACGGTCGTGGTGGTCTTCCGGTCGGTCA
>NZ_AXCW01000375.1 GCF_000603945.1 Actinotalea ferrariae CF5-4
CGAGTGCTCGGTCATGGCCGCCTCGGTGTTGAGCGGCTCGATGTCGGAGATCGAGCCGATGAACGTCGTCTTGCCGACGGCGAAGCCGCCCGCGACGACGATCTTGACGACGGTGGGTGCGACACCCGCGCCGGCCGCCGAGCGGTCAGCGCGGTTCGACACCGCGGTGTCAGAGGGCGGAAATGCCATTGAGAACACTCTCCAGCACGCTCAGGGACAGGGCGGGGGACTGGCCCGTGTGCACGCTGACGGGCGTCGACGTGTGGACACGGATGTACTGGGCGTCGGCCAGGTCGGTGACCAGGACTCGCACGACGCCGAGGGGGAGGCGCAGCAGCGCGGAGAGCTCCGCGACCGACACGAACGTGTGGGCCGCGTGCTGGAGGATGGCCCGCTTCTCCGGCGGGAGGCCGTGCGAGGACGCCGCACCGGGCAGCACCTCGACCAGCGCCTCGAGCGGGAGGTCGGAGTTGGCGGCACGGACGCGTCCGCCGGTGACGGCGTAGGGCCGCACCGTCCGCGCCTCGTACTCGGCCCCGTCGTCGGCGTCGGCGTGCCGCCCCGCCCCGGAGCCCGGATGGATCGCCATCGGGTCAGACCACCGGGGTCCGGACCGCGCCGTCGACCGGCAGGGCGCCGCGCATCTCGGTCACGAGCTGCGGCGTCAGCGTGCTCTCCGTGCGGGAGACCAGCATCGCCATCTCGTAGCCGATGAGCCCGACGTCGCACGAGCTGTCCGCGACCACGGCGAGCACCGAGCCGTTGGAGACGCTCATGAGGAAGACGAAGAGCTCGTCCATCTCCACGATCGCCTGCCGGACGTCACCCGCGCGCAGCTGGCGGGCCGCTCCACGGGTGAGGCTCGACATGCCGGCGACGATCGCCGCCAGCTGGTCGCCGCTGGTGCGGTCCAGGTTCTCGGACATGGCCATGAGCAGCCCGTCGGCGGACACCACGAGCGTGTGCCGGGTGCCGGGGACCGTCCGGACGAAGTTGTCCAGGAGCCAGCCGAAGTTGGCTGCTTCCGTGCTGAGCGCAGTCACTGCTCCTCCTCGAGGTTGCCGGCCTGTCGGCGGCGAGGTGTGGCGGTCACCATGAGGTGCTCCGCTGGGTCAGGTCGGAGTCCGTCGGCACCGCGGCGAGCTGCTCGCCATCCGACGGACCTTCCTCGTTCCCGTCACCGGAGGTCCCGGTGCCGGAGGTGTGCGTGTCGTCGACCGCCATGCGGCCGCGGCTGGTGCCCGACTGGAAGCTCGACAGGAGCGAGCGGACCTGGTTGGCGTCCCGTTCGGGGCGCTGACCGTTCGAGCGGGTGGTGATCTCGGGGGCGGCCGGGACGGCGGACGGGGTCCGCCGCGTGAGCGACCCCGTGCCACCCGCGACCGTCTGGGGCCGGTACGCCGAGAGCTGGCTGAGCTCGGCGAGGGCCTGCTGGGCGAGGTCGGCCCGCTGCGCGAGCATCGTGTTGACCTCGGCGTCGAAGCCCGACGCCCCCGCGACCGGGTCCGGCGTGAACGTCGTCGGGCCGGGCTGGTAGCTCGGCGCCGGCTCGGGCACGAAGGACTGCTGCGCGGCGCCCGCTGTCCGGTGGCCGAGGCCCCCGGCGGGTGCCTCGCTCGCGGGCTGGGGCGCCGGGACGGGCCGCCACTGCGGCTCCTCCGGGGCGTCCCGGGACTGCGGGGCCCACGCGGCCGACGGG
>NZ_AXCW01000376.1 GCF_000603945.1 Actinotalea ferrariae CF5-4
ACCGTGGTCGCGACGGCCGTGACCAGCCGGTTCGCGCGCCGCCGTCGGCGCCCGACGGCGCGGGCGAAGGGATCACGACGGCGGCTCACGGCCCGGACGCTGCCACCCGGCACCGACACGCGCGGCCCCGACCCGCCCGGCCTGTGGGGGAGCCGGTCGCCCCCGCCCGGGACGCGCCCGACCCTCGTCGTCGTCGTCCGGTTCCTCGCGCTGCTGGAGGTGGGAGGCTGGACGCGTGACCACCGTGGTGCACCTCGGGATCGACCTGGCGTGGAGCCACCGCAACCGCACGGGCGTCGCTGCCCTCGACGTGGACGGCCGGCTGGTCGGCTCCGGCTCGGTCCGCAGCGACGACGAGATCGCGGCCTTCGTCGACGCCCACGCACGCGGCGCCGTCGTCGTCGCGGCCGTGGACGCCCCGCTGGTGGTGCCGAACGCGACCGGGCAGCGCCCGTGCGAGGCGCAGGTGACCCGCGAGTTCCGGGCGTTCCACGCCGGCTGCCACCCCGCCAACCGGTCCTGGCCGTGGTTCGACCCTCCGCGCGGGGAGGTGCTGGCCGAGCGCCTCGGCTGGGACGTCGACCCGACGACGCCGCCGGGCCTGGACCGCCCCGTCGCCGTCGAGGTCTACCCGCACCCGGCGATGGTCACGCTCTTCGACCTCGACACCGTCATCCCGTACAAGCAGCGCGGGCCGGCTCGTGACGTGCCGCGGCTGCGCGTCGCGCTCGGCGACCTCCTCGCCCAGATGGAGAAGCACTGCGAGGACCCGCTGGCGCTGGGGGC
>NZ_AXCW01000377.1 GCF_000603945.1 Actinotalea ferrariae CF5-4
CGGGCGGTCGCGACGGCGACGCGCAAGGTCGACCTGCGCGTGGTCGAGGACGAGGTCGACGCGATCTTCTGCGCCTACCTGGCGTGGCGCTGGGCGCGCCGGGACCCGTGGCTGCGGGTCGTCGGGGACGTGCGCGAGGGCTACATCGTCGTCCCGGAGCCGCCGACGCGGTGACCCGTGCCGCCCGCAGTCCAAGGCCTCAACGGGGAAGGCTCGTGGCGCCATCCGCCACGAACCTTCCCCCATCGTCAGAGGGGTCGGGGCAGGGGAGAGGGGGCAGGGGAGCGGAGCGGGGCGGGTCACGCCCGGCGGAGGACCGCCACGAGGAAGTCGGACTCCGGGGTGAACGGGCGCAGGTCCCACGTCTCCAGCGCCAGGTCCAGCCGCAGGCCGGCCCGCTCGACGTCGGCGAAGAACTCCCCGAACGGGTACCCGCGCCCGGCGCCGAACCCGACGACGGCGCGCCCGTCCGGCGCCAGGTGCGCGGCCATCCGCCGCAGCACGTCGACCTCCGTCCCGGGCGCGAGGAACGTCATGACGTTGCCCGCGCACACGATGAGGTCGAACGGCTCCGTGACGCCGCGCGCCGGCAGGTCGAGGTCGACCAGGTCGCCCACCAGCCACGTCGGGCCCGGGGCGTCCTCCTCGGCCGCCGCGATGAGCACCGGGTCGACGTCCACCCCGACGACGACGTGCCCGCGCCGGTGCAGCTCGCCGCCCACCCGACCGGGCCCGCACCCGGCGTCCAGGACCCGCGACCCGCGGGGCAGCATCGCGTCGACCGTCCGGGCCTCGCCGGCGAGGTCCGCGCCGTCCGCCCGCATCCGGCGGAAGCGCTCGACGTACCAGTGGGAGTGGTCGGGGTCCGCCTCGACCTTGCGCGTCCAGCGGCTGCGGCGGTCCGGGTCCGGCGTCGTCATGCCCGGGACGCTACCCGGCGCGGTCGACCTACCCCCGTCGCGTTCGCCATAACAAGTGCACGAAGTACGGCGTCCCGACCAGGGCCGTGACCAGCCCGACGGGCAGCTGGCCGGGGGCCACGACCGTCCGCCCGACCGTGTCCGCGACGCTGACCAGCAGGGCGCCGAGCAGCAGCGCGACCGGCAGCGCGCGGTGATGCGCGGACCCGACCAGACGCCGCGCGAGGTGCGGGGCCACCAGCCCGACGAACCCGACGACGCCCACGGCCGAGACCGCCGACGCCGTCAGCGCCCCGGCCAGGACGAGCAGGCGCAGCCGCGCCGGGGCGAGAGGCACGCCGAGCACCCGCGGGGTGTCGTCGTCGAGGGAGAGCAGGTCCAGCGTCCGGGCCCCGGCGAGCGCCAGCGGCAGCGCCACGGCCAGCGCCACGAGACCGGGCACGCTCTGCTCGAGCGAGCGCCCGTAGGTCGACCCGGACAGCCAGGTGAGCGCCGCCGTCGTGCTCCAGGGGTTCGTCACGACGACGACGACGGTGGTGATCGCGCTCGCCGCCGCTCCGACACCCACCCCGACCAGCACGACGCGGTCCGAGCCGAGCCCGCCGCGCCGGGCCAGCGCCCACACGAGCACGAAGGCGACGGTCGCGCCCATCGCCGCCGCACCGGAGATCTGCCACACCCCCGCGGACGGCACGACCCCGATGAGCAGCACCGCACCCACGCCCGCGCCGCCGGTGATGCCGAGCAGCCCCGGCTCGGCGAGCGGGTTGCGCGCCACCGCCTGGACGAGCATCCCGGCGAGGCCGAGCGCCGCGCCGGCGACCACCGCCGCGAGCACCCGCGGCACCCGCTGGTCGAGCACGAACGTCACCTGCCCGCCCGCGCGCCCCTCGAGCCACAGCGCGACGTCCCCGAGCAGCAGGAGGCGGTCGCCGAGCAGGAGCGCGGCGACCACCGCGGCCCCGAGCAGGGCGACGACGACGGCGCTCGTGGTGGCCACCCGCGCCCG
>NZ_AXCW01000378.1 GCF_000603945.1 Actinotalea ferrariae CF5-4
CCGGGCGATCCGCGCCGCGCGCCGGTGCCCCGCGGCCCAGGTGCTTGCGCTCGCTGGTCCGGCGCGGGGTCCGGGGGTCGTGGTGGTGGGTGCCCGGGTGGGACGTGGCCGCGGCCGCCGACCGCTCCGGCCGCCCCTCGTCGAGCCGGATCCGCAGGGGCTGTCCCGCGACCCGTGCGGCCGCGATCCGCCGCAGCGACTCCTCGCCGAGGGAGGCCGTGATCTCCACCAGGGTGAAGCCGGAGAAGATGTCGATCTTCCCGATGTCGCGGCCCGTCAGGCCGCCCTCGCCCGTGAGGGCTCCCACGACCGCCTCGGGTCGCACGCCGTGGCGGTGGCCGACGGCGAGCCGGTAGCGGGTGCCGCGGTCCGGCGCGAACGCCTCCTCGATCACCTCCGGCTCCTCCTCGACCGCCGTCCGGTCGTCGCCGACGGCGAGCGCGGCCAGGGCGGCCGCCACG
>NZ_AXCW01000379.1 GCF_000603945.1 Actinotalea ferrariae CF5-4
GTCCAGGAGGTCCATGCCGGAGGCCTCGACGTGCTCGAGCAGGGCGGTCCGGTACAGCTCGGTGCGCCCGGTCTCGTGGCGCTCGGGCGTCCGGGCGAGCAGGTGCTCGATCCGGTGCTTCGAGACGTCGGCGGGGGTCGGGAGGGTGACCTCCTCCAGCCGCTGGCGGGTGGTCCGCTCGATGGCGCGGAGCTTGTGCCGCTCCTTGGGCGTCACGAACGTCAGCGCGCGCCCCTCGCGCCCCGCCCGCCCCGTGCGGCCGATGCGGTGCACGTACGCCTCGGGCTCCCCGGGCACGTCGAAGTTGATCACGAGGCCGACGCGCTCGACGTCCAGCCCCCGTGCCGCGACGTCCGTCGCGACGAGCGTGTCCAGGGCACCGCTGCGCAGCCGGTCGATGATCCGCTCGCGGTCCTTCTGGGCCACGTCGCCGGAGATCGTCGCCGCGGAGAGGCCTCGCGCGACGAGCGCGAGCCCGACCTCGTCCGCCGCGCTGCGCGTCCGCGTGAAGACGATCGCCGCCCCGGCGTCGGCCGTGGCCAGGACGCGGGCGAGGGCACCGATCTTGTGCCGGTGGGGCACCACGGCGTACGTCTGCCGGACCGCGGAGACCGTCGAGGACTCGCGGTCGACCGCGACGCGGACGGGGTCGACGAGGTGCTTCGAGGCGACCGCGACGATCGCGGGCGGCATCGTGGCCGAGAACAGGGCGACCTGGCGGCGCTGGGGCGCCGCGCCGAAGATCCGCTCCACGTCCTCGGCGAAGCCCATGCGCAGCATCTCGTCGGCCTCGTCGAGGACGAGCATGCGGATCGCGTCCAGGGTGAGGGTCCTGCGGTCCAGGTGGTCCATGACGCGGCCGGGGGTCCCGACCACGACCTGTGCGCCGCCGGCGATCGCCCGCTGCTGGGGGAGGAAGGGCGCTCCGCCGTAGACGGCGACGACCCGTACGCCGGGTGTCCGGCGGGCGAAGCCGGTCAGCGCCTCCGCGACCTGCTGGGCGAGCTCCCGGGTCGGCGTCAGGACGAGGGCCTGCACGCCGCGGGTGCCCGGGTCGACGGCCGCCAGGAGGGGCAGGCCGAACGCGGCGGTCTTGCCGGTCCCGGTCTGCGCGACGCCCGTCACGTCGTGGCCGGCGAGCAGCACCGGGATGGTCGCCTCCTGGATCGGCGTGGGCCGCACGAAGCCGAGGTCGAGCACCGCCTGGAGAAGGGGTTCGGGCAGGCCCAGGTCCGCGAGGTCGGCGAGGCGGTCCTCCGCACCCGGGGTGCCGGCGGACGCGGTCGGCGTCGTCGCCGGGGTCGGGCCCCCGACCTCGGGGGTCCCGTCGGGGGAGGGGGTGGCGGCAGACATGGGGCGTCCCGTTCGGTCGTGGAGGGGCGGAGCGCCGGGCACGACGCGAGCGCCCCCAGTCTACGGGCCTGGGGTCTGCCCGCGCCCGGGTCCGAGGCCATGGCCCGCGGTGACCTCGATCACCTGGATCCGGTCCTTCGGGGACCTTGTAACCCTCACCACAAGGTTCGGAACTGGTGGCAGGGGCGCCGCCGTTGACCACGATCTGGACAGACCCGTACCGTTCGGTAACCCGGCCGGCGACCTCGGCCGGGCCGAGCGGCGGGCGACCAGCCCGCGGGACCGGTCGTCGGCGCGGCCGCCACCGGGTCCCGCAACCGCAGCGCTGCGGACCGACGACGCCGTCGGTGCGCCGGACGAAGGGACCACCACCCATGCTCGCCACCCGTACCGACGTGCTCGTGCGCACGGTCCACGACGCGCTCACCCCCGAGGACGAGGCGCGTCTGGACGAGGGCGCCGGTCTGGTGGTCGTGGGGGGAGGCGCCTGGGACCCGACGCTCCTGGCCCGGGTCACGCGGGCGGGCATCCTCCCGCGGCCCTGCGAGCCGGAGCGGACCGGCCTGGCCGGCGACCGGGCGGGCCTGTCCGCCGTGACGGCGGAGGACCTGCTGGCCCGCGTCGAGGCCGCCGAGGGGACGGTCGGCGCGTCGCTCGAGCTCTCCTCCGGTGCGGCACCGCTCCTGCGGTCCGGCCGCGGCGTCGTCGTCGCGGCGGTGGCGGACCGGGCTCCCGGGCGCGTCGCCGTCGTGGCCGCGGACCTGCCGGAGGCCCGGTGGGTGCAGGAGCTCGTCCACAACCTCTGGACGTGGGTCGCGCCCCGGGCCGCCGCCCTCGCCCCGGCCGCCGAGCGGG
>NZ_AXCW01000380.1 GCF_000603945.1 Actinotalea ferrariae CF5-4
TGCAGAGAACCTCAGGGAGAACTCGACCGGCTCCGCCCGCCCGGGGACAGGCTACGCGGAGACGGCGAAGTCGGGGCCGCACCACCCGGTGGACGGCCCGGTAGGGCTCGGTCCCGTCCAGGGCCTCCCTGAGGCGACGTTCGAGCTCCGGCCGGTCGTCCGGGTGCACCGCCTGCATGAACCGCTCCCGGGTGGCCCGGATCGACTGCGGGGAGAGGCCGACGATCCGGTACGTCTCGTCCGACCACCACACCTGGTCGGCGAGAGGTGCCAGGCCCAGGCGCCCACGTGCCCAAGAGCCTCCGCCTCGGCGAGGATGTCCCGCTCGCTCCACACGTCGGTGAGCGACCACGCGCCGGCGTCGTCGCCCGGCCCGCCGGACCCGTCCATCGCCTCGTCCTCGTGCCGGAATACCCCCGCCGGCATGACGGTAGCCCGAGGCCCCTCGATCGGTCCGCGACCCGGGGGCATCATCCCCCGGTCGGCGGGGATGAAAAACGGGGCCCGAGTGGCTCACCCGACGGTCCGAGGAGTACGTGGCCGCCGAGCTGGGCCGCCGCGGCCTGCCCGGCGACGCCCTCACGATCGAGATCACCGAGGACCAGACCCTCGACGTGGAGGGGCAGGGCCTGGACGTGCTGCGCCGCCTGGCAGCCTCCGGCGTCCGCATCGCCATCGACGACTTCGGGTCCGGCTACGCGGGGCTCGCCGCCTTCCGGGACGTGCCGGCGCAGGTGGTGAAGATCGACCGGGGGTTCGTGACGGCGATGCTCGGCTCGCACGAGGGCCACGACCTCGTCGACTCGATGATCCAGCTCGCCCACCGGTTCGAGCGCCGGGTCGTGGCCGAGGGGGTCGAGACCGAGGCCCAGCGGGCCGCGCTGGTCGAGCTCGGCTGCGACTACGTCCAGGGCTACCTGACCGGACGGCCCATGCCCGCGTCCGAGGTGCCGGTCACCGACGCGTCGCGTCCGGCCGACCGCGCCGTGGTGCTCCCCGGCCCGCGACCCCCGGGTCAGGCCGACGCCGCTCAGGTGTTGAGGTAGCTGCCCGGGTCGTCCTCGGTCGGGTTCGGCTGCGCCGGCATCGACCGCATCTCGTAGGGGTCCTCCTCGTCCCCGGCGACGTCGTCGGCCGCGGCCGCCCGGGCCTCGTCGACCTCGGGGTCGCCCAGCGGGTCGGGGGTGTCATCGGGCACGTCGGGCACGTCCTGGGGCGTGCCGCCCGTCGGCTCGGTCATGGCGTCCTCCTCGGAGCTGCGCCAGGACGCCGCCGTCGGCGCCCTTCCTGCCGACGGTAGGCCGGGCGGACCGGCCTCGCGCGGCGGGCTCGCGCCCCGGGCGGCACGGACCAACGGCCCAACGGCCGTCGACGTCGCGGTGAACGGCGGGCGGGCCGGCACTGGCCCCGGGCTGGCCTCGGCCTGAACCGCTGCTGACCTGCGTGAACGTTGCCTGAATCCTCCGGCAACGGCGTCGCGGACCGGCGTTTCGCCCCCGCGCCCGTGGCTACCTTCGCGCCCATGGCCGCCGTCCTCGCCCCACCCGGTCCCCGCACCGGGGCCCACCCCGCAGCCCAGCCCCCGCACCCGGCGCGCCGTCGTGCCGGTGCGGTGCACCGCCGTCGGGCCCTCGTCTGGTTCGCGCTCCTCGCCGGGCCGAACGTCGCGCTGCTGCTGGTGTTCGTGTACCGCCCGCTGCTGGAGAGCCTCTACCTGTCCACGATGCAGTGGAACCTCGGGTCGCCCGTCGCGCGCTTCGTCGGCTTCGGCAACTACGTCGAGTGGTTCACCAGCCCGGCGACGGCGCAGGTGCTCACGACGACGGCGGTCTTCACGCTCGCCACCGTCGGCGGGGCCCTGGTCCTCGGGCTCGGGCTGGCTCTCCTGCTGGACCGACGGCTGCCCGGCCGCGGCCTGGCACGGACCGTCGCGTTCGCCCCCTACGTGCTGTCCGGGTACGCCGTCGGCATCCTCTGGCTGTTCATCTTCGACCCGCGCTACGGGCTGATGTCGGCGGTGCTGGGCTGGTTCGGGGTCGCCTCGCCCCAGTGGTACACGGCCGAGCCCTGGCCCCTGGTGATGATCATCGTGGTGTACCTGTGGAAGAACCTCGGGTACGTCGCCCTCATCTACCTCGCCGGGCTCCAGTCCGTACCGCAGGACCTGCGTGACGCGGCCGCCCTCGACGGCGCCTCCCCGGCGCGGACGCTCCGCTCCGTCGTCCTGCCGCTGCTCACGCCGACGACGTTCTTCCTCACCGTGACGATGCTGCTCGCCTCGCTGCAGTCCTTCGACGTCATCCGCTCGATGACGTCCGGCGGCCCGCTCGGCAGCACGACGACGCTGATGTACCAGATCTACCAGGAGGGCTTCGTCAACGGCCGGGCCGGCTACGCCTCGGCCGGCGCCACCGTCCTCTTCCTCGTCCTCCTCGCGGTCACCGCGCTGCAGCTGCGCTACGTCGAGAAGAAGGTCCACTACGCATGAGCCTGCAGACCGCACCCCGCCCCGCCCCCGCCGACCCCGCCCCGGCGGATC
>NZ_AXCW01000381.1 GCF_000603945.1 Actinotalea ferrariae CF5-4
CGCGGACGACGCGACGACCGTCGAGGCCGCCGGCGCGCCGACGACCGAGCCGGCGGAGCCCGGCACCCCGGTGCAGCAGGGGGCGGTGTCCGCGTCCGACGGCGAGGAGACGCCCGCCCGGTCCCGCTCGCGTCGGGGGAGCCGGTCGCGTGCCGGGGCGGCGCAGACGCCCGAGCAGGACACGCAGCCGGAGTCCGGTACGGAGGCCGTCCCGGGTGCCCTGGACGTCCTGGCGGAGCTGGGCGGGCCGCGCAGCGCGCCCGCGACGTCGGACGAGGAGGAGGCGCCGCGCCGCCCCGCGACCGCGCTGCTGTTCCAGGCCCCGGACCCCACGTCGCGGCCGCGCCGGCGCCGTGCCCAGGCCCCGGCGGGTCCGCCGCGGGCCCCGGAGGAGGACGGCGAGCAGACGGCCGACGGGACGGAATCGGTCGCGGCCCAGGACGACGTCCTGCCGACCGCCGTCCCCGCGCCCGAGCCGGACGCCGACGAGCTCGACGAGGACGAGACCGAGGACGGCGAGGGCACGGACGAGCGCACCGAGGACGAGCGCACCGAGGAGGAGCGCGAGGCCGGACGCCGACGCCGCCGCCGCCGCGGCGGGCGGGGTCGCCGCAGCCGGCCCACGGACCGTGACGGCGGGCCGGACGGCGGCACGGACGGCGAGGCGGACGACGACGAGGGCGACGACGAGGTCGACGCCGACGTGCGCCCGGCCGGCGGCCGTCAGCGGGTGGCCCGCCGGCAGGACTCCGACGACGAGCGGGGCGTGTCGGACGGTCCCGAGGACGAGGACCGCGACGAGCCGGAGGAGGAGACGAGCGGCACGAGCCGGCGTCGCCGGCGGCGTCGTCGCAGCGGACGGGGCGACGGCGCGGGCGAGGCCGCCGAGCCCGAGCAGCGCACCAGCCGGCGTGCCCGGCCCGTGTCCGACGAGGTGACGGCCCTGAAGGGTTCCACCCGGCTCGAGGCCAAGCGCCAGCGCCGGCGGGAGGGCCGCGACGCCGGCCGCCGCCGCACCGTCATCACCGAGGCCGAGTTCCTCGCTCGCCGGGAGGCCGTCGAGCGCGCCATGGTCGTGCGTGAGCACGACGGCCGGGTGCAGATCGCGGTCCTGGAGGACGGCGTGCTCGTCGAGCACTTCGTCTCGCGGACCGGTCAGGGGAGCCGGGGCTCGGCGACCACGGTGGGCAACGTCTACCTCGGCCGCGTGCAGAACGTGCTGCCGAGCATGGAGGCCGCGTTCGTCGACGTCGGCAAGGGCCGCAACGCCGTCCTGTACGCGGGCGAGGTGAACTGGGACGCCGCCGGCATGGAGGGGCAGCCACGGCGCATCGAGCAGGCGCTGAAGTCGGGCGACTCGGTCCTGGTGCAGGTCACCAAGGACCCGATCGGCCACAAGGGCGCCCGGCTGACCTCCCAGGTCACCCTGGCGGGGCGCTACCTCGTGTACGTGCCGGGTGGTGCCATGACCGGCATCTCCCGCAAGCTCCCCGACACCGAGCGCGCCCGGCTCAAGCGGCTCCTCAAGGAGATCGTGCCGGACGACGCCGGCGTCATCGTGCGCACCGCGGCGGAGGGCGCGAGCGACGAGGAGCTGCGTCGCGACGTCCAGCGGCTGCAGGAGCAGTGGGCCGCCATCGAGAAGAAGGCGAAGACGGCCTCCGCGCCCGCGCTGCTGCAGGGTGAGCCGGACATGGCCATCCGTGTCGTGCGGGACATCTTCAACGACGACTTCCGGTCGCTCGTGGTCCAGGGCGACGACGTCCACAGCATGATCGAGGAGTACGTCTCCGCCATGGCACCGGATCTGGCCGACCGCGTCTCGAAGTACACCGGCACCGGCGACGTGTTCGCCGAGCACCGGGTCGACGAGCAGCTCGCCAAGGGCATGGACCGCAAGGTGTGGCTGCCGTCGGGCGGCTCGCTCGTCATCGACCGCACCGAGGCCATGACGGTCATCGACGTCAACACCGGCAAGTTCACCGGTGCCGGCGGGACCCTCGAGGAGACGGTCACCCGCAACAACCTCGAGGCGGCGGAGGAGATCGTCCGGCAGCTCCGGCTGCGGGACATCGGCGGCATCATCGTCATCGACTTCATCGACATGGTGCTCGAGTCGAACCGGGACCTGGTCCTGCGGCGGCTCGTGGAGTGCCTCGGCCGGGACCGGACCAAGCACCAGGTGGCGGAGGTCACGTCCCTCGGCCTGGTCCAGATGACCCGCAAGCGGGTGGGGCAGGGCCTCGTGGAGTCCTTCAGCGAGACCTGCGAGCACTGCAACGGCCGCGGGTTCGTCGTGCACAGCGCTCCCGTGGAGCGCAGCGGCGGCGCGGAGCCCGCGCCGGAGCCGCAGGGCGACGCCAAGCGCTCCCGCCGCAAGAAGGGCGGCGTCGGGACGAGCGGCGGCGGGTCCGCCGCTCCGGCCGTCACCGTGCCCGTGCTGCCGGAGGCCCGGGAGGCGGTCAAGGCCACCCTGGCGACGATCGCCGCCGCGGCGGCCCACGCGCACGAGCACGAGCACCCGCACGAGCAGGCCAGCGCCGTGGTGCTGCCCGAGCTCGAGCAGCTCGCGCGGGCCGTCGGCAGCCGTGACGGGTCGGCCCCCTCCGGACCGGACGCGTCGGCCTCGGCCGGCACGGACGGGTCGGGCGGGGACGCACCC
>NZ_AXCW01000382.1 GCF_000603945.1 Actinotalea ferrariae CF5-4
GGCTGCGGATTTCGGAGCACCGTGACCGGCCGTTTCGGTTGATCGTGACCGCTCATTTCGCTAACGCGTGACCGCTCATTTCGGTAGCAACGTGACCGATTCTCCGCCTGTTCCGAAACAGGTGGTCACGGCTTACCGAAATCGCCGGTCACGACTTAGCGAAAGCCTTCCCCTTCGTTGCGCATGACCTGATGCGCCGCCATCCTCGACCGATTTCGGGAGAGGAAGATGGCGGCGCCGCGAGTAGCCATGCGAAACATCAAAGAATGTCTGCGCCTCAAGTTTGAGGCCGGCTTGTCCCACGAGAAGATTGCCCGTGCCTTGCAGCTGTCCAAGGGCGTGGTTAGCAAGTACATCGCGGCGGCGCGGGTGGCCGGGCTGGACTGGCCGGCGCTGGTGGCCATGGACGAGGCCGCGCTGGCGGCCGCCTTGTTTGCACCGACGTCGACGAACAAGCCGCGCGGTGAGCGAGTGCTGCCCGATGTGCTGAGCATCCACCGCGAGTTGCGACGCAAGGGCGTGACCTTGCAGCTGCTGTGGGAGGAATATCTCGCCGCGCATGCGGGCCAGCCGACCTACCGCTACACCCAGTTCGTCGAGCACTACCGGCGCTACGCCCAGACGCTCAAACGTTCGATGCGTCAGCTGCACCGTGCGGGCGAGAAGCTATTCATCGACTATGCCGGGCCGACGCTGCCGGTGGTCGACCCGGCCACCGGCGAAGTGCGCCGGGCGCACATCTTCGTCGCCGCCCTGGGCGCCTCGAATTACACCTATGCCTGCGCGACGCCAGGCGAAACCCAGGTGGACTGGCTGACCTCGCTGGGCCAGGCTCTGACCTACTTTGGCGGCGTGCCGGAAATGGTTGTGCCGGACAATCCGCGCGCCCTGGTCGCCCAGCCGGATCGCTACGAGCCGGGCCTGAACCGGGCCACGCTGGAGTGCGCGCGTCATTACCAGACGGTGATCCTGCCGGCACGGCCACGCAAGCCTCAGGACAAGGCCAAGGCCGAGGTGGCGGTGCAGGTGGTCGAGCGCTGGATCATGGCGCGGCTGCGCCATCGGCAGTTCTTCAGCCTGCATGCGCTTAACCAGGCCATCGCCGAGCTGCTGGAGGATCTGAATCGGCGCCCGTTCAAGCGGCTCGATGGCTGCCGGCGCGACTGGTTCGAGCGTCTGGATCGCCCGGCCTTGCGAGCGCTGCCGGTGCATCCCTACGAGGTCGCCACCTTCAAGCGCTGCAAGGTCAGCATCGACTACCACATCGAGGTCAATGGCAGCTTCTACAGCGTGCCCTCCGCCCTGGCCCGGCAGAACGTGGACGTGCGACTGACGGCACACACCCTGGAAGTGCTGCATGGCAACCGGCGGGTGGCCAGCCACCTGCTGCTGGGGCGACGCGGCGCTTACAGTACCCAGCGCGAACACATGCCCGCAGCGCACCAGGCGCATCGTGAGTGGACGCCGCAACGCCTGCTCGACTGGGGCGAGCGGATCGGCCCCTACACGCGCCAACTGATCGATCACCAACTGACCCACAAGCCGCACCCGGAGATGGGCTACCGCGCCTGCCTCGGCCTGCTCTCGCTGGCCCGGCGCTATGGCAATGCACGCCTGGAAGCCGCTGCCGAACGTGCCGTACACCTGCGCGCCTTCACCGGGCGCAGCGTGCGCAACCTGCTCCAGCAAGGCCTGGATCAACAGCCGCTGCCCCAGCGTGCCGCCGAAACGACCTTACCCGGCGACCACGAGAACGTCCGTGGCGCCGACTACTACCAACCCCCGCAACAGGAGCTGTTCGATGATGCCGCAACACACCCTGAATCAACTGCACCAGCTACGCCTGGACGGCATGGCCCGCGCCCTGGAAGAGCAATGGACGCTGCCGGCCAGCCACAGCCTGAGCTTCGATGAACGCCTCGGCCTACTGCTCGACCGCGAACTGGCCTGGCGTGACAACCAGCGCCTGGTACGGCTGCGCAAGAAGGCCAAGCTCAAGTACGCCAACGCCTGCCTGGAAGATCTCGACCGCCGCTCCGGACGCGCCCTGGACGAGCGTCTGATCGCCACCCTGGCCAGTGGCGACTGGATCCGCCAGCAGCACAACCTGCTGCTGACCGGCCCGACCGGTGCCGGCAAAACCTGGCTGGCCTGCGCCCTGGGCAACCAGGCCTGCCGCCAGGGCTATAGCACCCTGTACCTGCGCACCCCGCGCCTGCTGGAACAACTGCGCATCGCTCATGGCGACGGCAGCTTCGGCCGTACCCTGCAACAGCTGGCAAAGGTCGACGTCCTGGTGCTGGACGACTGGGCGCTAGCCCCGCTGGAGGAAGGAGCCCGGCATGACCTGCTGGAGGTGATCGACGACCGCGCTGGCAGCCGCTCCACCATCCTGACGAGCCAACTGCCCATCGAGCACTGGCACGGCTGGATCAACGACCCGACCCTGGCCGATGCCATCCTCGACCGCCTGGTGCACAACGCCTACCGACTGACGATGAAAGGCGAGTCGCTGCGCCGAAAAAAAGCCGAGGAACAAGCCGCATCGTGACCGATGCGATTACAATCCAGAACCCGCGCAACCGGGGTGGAAGCACCGGTCACGTATTAGCGAAACGCTCGGTCACGTTCACCGAAATCCGCAGG
>NZ_AXCW01000383.1 GCF_000603945.1 Actinotalea ferrariae CF5-4
CGCGCGGGGACCCGTCCCGCGGTCCCGTCGGGGACAACCACCGCCCCGGCCGGCCCGCCCGGCCCCCCCGCCCCCCGGCGCCGGCGACGGACCGTCGTGCCCTACCTGCTCCTGCTACCCGCCCTCGTCCCCGTCGTCGTCGGCCTCGGCTACCCGCTCGTGCGCCAGCTCGTCCTGTCCTTCCAGGAGTACGGCCTCGCCCAGCAGTTCGGCCGGCCGGCCGAGTGGGTGGGCCTGGACAACTACACGACCCTGCTCACGGACCCCTACGTCTGGACCGTCATCGCGCGGTCGGTCGCGTTCTGCCTGGTCAACGCCGCGCTGACGATGGTGGTCGGCATGGCCCTGGCCGTGCTCATGGCGCGCGTCGGGCGGGCCGCGCGGATGGTGCTCCAGGTCTGCCTGCTCCTGGCGTGGGGCACTCCGGTGCTGGCCACCATGACGGTCTGGCAGTGGCTGTTCGACTCCCAGTACGGCGTCATCAACTGGCTCCTCGCGGAGCCGCTCGGCCTGGAGGCCATGCGGGGCCACTCGTGGATCATCGAGCCCCTGTCCTTCTACTTCGTGGCGACCGTCATCGTCGTGTGGATGTCCGTCCCGTTCGTGGTCCTGACCGTCTACGCGGGCCTGCTGCAGGTGCCGACCGAGACCATGGAGGCGGCGCAGCTCGACGGCGCGAACGCCTGGCAGCGGTTCCGCCGGATCACCCTGCCGATGGTCCGGCCGGTCCTGTCGGTCGTCCTGCTGCTCCAGGTCATCTGGGACCTGCGCGTGTTCACCCAGATCCACGTGCTGCAGCGGGCCGGCGCCCCGACGCGCGAGACGCACCTGCTCGGCACGTACATCTACTCCCTGGCCGACACCTTCTCGATGGCCGGCGCCATGGCGACGATCATGCTCGTCCTCACCCTCGCGCTGACCACCTTCTACATCCGCCGCATGCTGCGCGAGGAGGGGGACCTGTGAGCGTCACCGAGGGGACCACGGGTCGTGCCATGCACCCGGGCGCCCGGATCCGACGGGGCCGGCCGACGACGTCGTCGTCCGCACCGGTCGGTCCGGCCGACCGCCGTGGGGCGTCGGGTCCCGACCGCCGTCGTGCCGGCAGGTGGACCGGCCGGCTGCTCGGCCTGACCGCCGTCGTCGTCGGGCTCCTGTGGGTCTTCCCGATCTACTGGATGGTCAACAGCGCCTTCCTGCCCACCAACCGGCTGCGCCGGCCCGACCCGACGTTCCTGCCGGTGGACGGCACGCTGTCGAACATCCGGCGCGTGCTGGCGGACCCGTCGTTCTTCGCGTCGTTCCGCACGAGCCTCGCCGTCACGGCGCTCACCGTGACCGTGGCCATCCTCTTCGCGTTCCTCGCGGCGCTGGCGATCAGCCGCTTCCGGTTCCGTGGGCGACGGGCGTTCGTGGTGACCGTGCTCGTCGTCCAGATGATCCCCGCCGAGGGCCTGTTCATCAGCCAGTACCAGATGCTCGACGGCTGGGGCCTGGTGAACCGCGTCCTCGGGCTGACGATCGTCTACGTCGCCGCCGTCCTGCCGTTCACGGTCTGGATGCTGCGCGGCTTCGTCTCCGGCATCCCCCTGGAGCTGGAGGAGGCGGCGACCGTCGACGGGCTGTCCCGCACGGGGGCCTTCTTCCGGATCACCTTCCCGCTGCTGGCTCCCGGCCTGGTCGCGTCGGGGGTGTACGGGTTCCTGCAGGCCTGGAACGAGTACACCCTCGCGCTGGTCGTCATGACGGACCCGGCCCGGCGCACGCTGCCGCTGTGGCTGCAGGGCCTGGTCGAGGCGAACCGCGCCACCGACTGGGGCGTCGTCATGGCAGGTGCGACGCTCATCGCCGTGCCCGTCATCGCGTTCTTCCTGCTCGTCCAGCACCGCATGACCGCGGGGCTCGTCTCCGGGGCGGTGAAGGGCTGATGGGAACGCGAGCCGAGGACGCCCCGACGGCGGTGCGGGCGGGTGCCGACGGCCCCGAGACCGTCCACGACGGCGCCGACGGGCCGACCGGGGCGGTCGTCGGCCTCGACGTGGGCGGCAGCAAGATCGACGGGGTGCTCGTCGTCGGCGGCGAGGTCGTCGGTCGGCGCCGCAGCGCCGTGCGGCACGGTGCCGACGGCGTCGTGGGGTCCGCCGCGGAGGCGGTCGAGGAGCTCCTGGCCGACGCGCGACGCGCCGGTGCCCCCGTCCGGCTCCGGGCGGTCGGTGCCGGGGTGCCGGGCATCGTCGCCCCCGGCCGGGGCACGGTCGAGCACGCGGTGAACCTCGGCGTCGTCGGGGCGGCCCCCGTCGGGCCCGACCTGGCCGAGCGTCTCGGTGTGCCCGTGGTGGTGGAGAACGACCTCAACGTCGCGGCGCTCGGCGCCGCGCGCACGCTGGGCCTGGGGGACGACCTGGCGTACCTGTCCCTCGGCACGGGCCTCGCGGCCGGCCTGCTCCTGGACGGGCGGCTGCGGCGGGGCAGCGTGGGGGCCGCCGGGGAGATCGGTCACGTCCCCTACCGGCCGGACGGCCGGTCCTGCCCGTGCGGCCAGCGCGGCTGCCTCGAGCAGTACGCGTCCGGGTCCGCCATCGACGGGGCGTGGGCCGCCGACGGCGTCCCCGGCCCGGCGAGGCTGTTCGCGGCCGCCGCGG
>NZ_AXCW01000384.1 GCF_000603945.1 Actinotalea ferrariae CF5-4
CGCGCGTGCGGACATGCTCGAGGACTCCCCTCAGCCGGAAGGACGACGGCGTCACCCTAGTTCGCGCCTCCACGGGGTCGCCGGGGTGTCCGCGGTGCGGTTCACCCCTCGCCACAGCGCGCCCTCCACGCCGGTGTCGGCCCGCCGTCCTACCCTGCGAAGGTGATGACTGCGGATGCCGAGGTCCCCCCCGAGTTCCTCCGCGCCCTGCACGCGCTGCGCGACCACCGGCCGCGCCAGGAGGTCCGGCTCACCGAGATCCCCGCGCCGGCCCGGATCGCCCCGTACGCGGTGGCGCTCACGGGCGAGGTCACCCCGCCCGGCGAGGACCTCGAGGAGGAGGAGCCCGCCGGCGGCCGCTTCGTCCTGCTCCACGACCCGGCCGGTCAGGAGGCGTGGGAGGGCACCTTCCGCGTGGTCACTCTCGTCCGCGCCACCCTCGACCCCGAGGTGGCGGTCGACCCCCTGCTCTGCGACGCGGCCTGGACGTGGGTGGAGGACGCGCTCGTCGCGTCCGGACTCGGCCACCACGCCCTGGGCGGCACGGTCACCAAGGTGCAGAGCCGCTCGTTCGGCGCGCTCGCCGAGCGGCCGGACGAGGTGGAGGTCGAGATCCGGGCCTCCTGGTCCCCCTCGCCCGAGGACGCCGGCGCCCACCTCGCTCCGTGGACGGTGCTGCTGTGCACCGCCGCCGGCCTGCCTCCTCTGCCCGACGGCGTCACCTCGCTCGGTCGACGCCTCTAGGGCACCCGGCTCCGCCCCTCCTGCAGCCACCCCCGGCGGCCACACCACTTCCCGGCCTGGGACCTACGTCCCTGGTCGGCACGGTCGCGCGTGTCCGACTCGTCCACGTACGGGTGAACGTCCCGGCGATCCGGAACCA
>NZ_AXCW01000385.1 GCF_000603945.1 Actinotalea ferrariae CF5-4
CCGATGGACCGGCATCAGCAGCACCGATCGCTTCGCGCCTTACCCCGGGAGCACCCCGTGACCGTCGAGCACGTCCGCACCGCACCCACGCTGGGTCGTCCCAGCGGTACCCCGGCCTCGGCCTCTCCCGTCGCCCGTCGGACCGTCGTCGGCACCCCTCAGCGTCGGCCCGGTCGTGCGCCGCTGTGCCTGGTGGTCCCCGAGCTGGGCGAGGGCGACGGCACCTCGCTGCTGCGGACCCTGCGTCGCCGCGAGTCCACCCATGCGGTGCTGCTCACGCGCAAGGCCGGCCGCCGCGAGCTGGTGGCCCTCCTCGGCGGCGGTGTCCGCGGCGCCGTGACGGCCGAGACCCCCGGGGCCGTCCGGATCGTCGGCCGTGCGCCGGCTCCCGCCCGCACCGGCCCGGAGCTCACCGCACGCGAGCTCGGCGTCCTCCAGCTCGTGTCCGAGGGGCGCACCAACCGGGACATCGGCGAGGTCCTCCAGCTCTCGGCCCTCACCGTCAAGAGCCACCTGGCGCGGATCTCCCGCAAGATCGGCACCGGCGACCGGGCCGAGATGGTCGCGTTCGCGATCCGGAGCTCCCTGCTGCGCTGACGGCGCACTCCCGGGCAGTCTCGGGCCGTCTCGGGCACCGTCGGCCCGGCCCGCCCGCCCGGCCTGTCGGCACGGGGAGCATGGTGCGGACCGTCTAGCGTGGTCGCATGCCCCCGCCCACGACCGTCGGCCAGGACGCCGCGCCGCGTGACGAGCCGGACATCACCCCGCTCACCGACCCGAGCGACGGGGTCCCCCCGGTCGTCGAGACACCGGCAGCGCTGGCGGACGTGGTGGAGGCGTTCCGCGCGGGTACCGGGCCCGTCGCCGTGGATGCCGAGCGTGCCTCCGGCTACCGCTACGGGCAGCGCACCTACCTGGTCCAGCTCCGGCGAGCCGGAGCCGGCACCGCGCTGATCGACCCCGTTCCCCTGCCCGACCTCGGCGCGCTGTCCCGAGCGCTGGAGGGTGTGGAGTGGGTGCTCCACGCCGCGTCGCAGGACCTCCCGGGCCTGGCCGAGCAGAACATGCGCCCGGACGCCGTCTTCGACACCGAGCTCGCGGCGCGGCTCCTCGGCATGGAGCGGGTGGGCCTGGCGGCCGTGGTCGCCGAGGTCCTGGGCCTGGGCCTGGCCAAGGAGCACTCGGCCGTCGACTGGTCGACGCGCCCCCTGCCCGCCGAGTGGCTGCGGTACGCGGCGCTCGACGTCGAGGTGCTCGTCCTGCTGCGCGAGGAGCTCGGCCGACGTCTGGAGGACGCCGGCAAGGCCGAGTGGGCCCGCCAGGAGTTCGAGGCGGTGCGCACCGCGCCGCCCGCGCCGCCGCGGGTCGACCCGTGGCGGCGCATCTCCGGCCTGCACACGCTGCGCGACGCGCGCCGGGTCGCGGTCGCCCGGGAGCTGTGGCTCCTCCGGGACGCCGAGGCGCGCCGACGTGACCTGTCACCGGGCAGGGTCCTGCCGGACTCCGCCATCGTCGCGGCCGCGACCGCCCTGCCGACCTCGGTCGAGCAGCTCGTAGCCCTGCGGCCCTTCTCGGGCAAGGCCACCCGGCGCAAGGCCGAGCAGTGGTTCTCGGCCGTGCAGCGTGCGCTCGCCCTGCCGGACTCCGCGCTGCCGTCCGTCCGCGGGCCGCGCGGGGACGGCCCACCCCCGCCGCGCAGCTGGGCGGACCGGGACCCGGCCGCCGCCA
>NZ_AXCW01000386.1 GCF_000603945.1 Actinotalea ferrariae CF5-4
CGCGTCGACCCGAGACACCGCGCGCGACAGAGCCCGTCCCGGCACCGGACCGAGCCCCCGGTCGGTACTGGGGCCCACCGACCGGTCCGCGGGCAGGGTGGCGACGTGCCGCAGCCCCACCGCGCGGGCGGCCTCGAGCGGCGCGACGACCGGGGCACGCCGTGTCCGCAGCACCAGCGCACCCGTGTCGCCACCGAGCAGCGGGCGGGCGCCGAGCGCGGCCGCCACCCCCAGGACGTCCTGTGCGGTCACGAGGACGGACACGTCCGTCCGGCGGGCCGCCACCCCCCAGGCGGGGAGCGCGCCGACGGCGCGCGCGGAGGCGTCCACGACGACGAGACCCCCGGCACCGGTGACGGCGTCCAGCACGGCGAGCACGGCGCCCGGGTCCGGGCCGGGGACGGCGTCCCCGGTCGCGCGCTGCCCGTCCCCCGAGACCACCGCCACGCCACGCCAGTGCGGCAGCGCGGCCAGGAGGGAGCCCGCCCCGACGCCGCTGCCCGTGTGGCGCAGGTCCGACCACCGGGCGCCGGGGAGCTGCTCGACGCCCAGGAGGACGTCCAGGCCGCCGCCACCCGGGTCCAGGTCGACCAGGACGACCCGGTCGCCGGCCGCCGCCCGGCGACGAGCCAGGAGGCACGCCAGCGTCGAGGCGCCGACTCCCCCCGCCGCCCCCACCACCGCCACCACGCCTCCGCGCACCCGTCCCCCGTTCGCTACCCGTGCGCCCCGACGGTCCGGCCGATCCACCCCGTCCGGCCCATCCGCCCGGTCCGGCTGCGAGCGTCCCCGGCACCGCGAGCGGCCCGGGCGCGGGTCCGTCCCGCCTGTGGAGGACCGGAGCGCCCCGGGGACGGGGGACGCCGGGTCGGTACCCTCGCCGCACGACGGCACCGCCCCGTCCCGGCACCGGCCCACCGCGGGTCGTGCGCCCCCACCCCGGAGGGAGACCATGGCCGGCAGCCGCGCCGCCGCGTTCTTCGACCTCGACAAGACGATCATCGCGACGTCGTCGTCGGTGGCCTTCGCCCGCCCCTTCCACACCGGCGGGCTCCTCACGGGACGGGCCGCCCTGCGCGCCGCCTTCGCGCACGCCGCGTTCCACCTCGGCCACGCGGACGAGGCGACCACCGAGCGGCTGCGCCGGAGCCTGTCGACCATGGTCACGGGGTGGGACGTGGCCACCGTCTCGGCCATCGTCACGGAGACCGTCCGGGAGTCCATCGAGCCCACCGTGTACGCGGAGGCGCTCGAGCTCATCGCGCACCACCAGGCCCAGGGCCGCGACGTCGTCATCGTCTCGGCGTCCAGCACGGAGATCGTCGAGCCGGTCGCGGCGATGCTCGGGGCCGACCACGTCATCGCCTCCCGCATGGAGGTCCACGACGGCCGGTACACCGGGGCGTTCACGTCCTACGCGTACGGGCCGGCCAAGGCGGACGCCGTCCGGGAGCTGGCGGCCCGCGAGGGCTACGACCTGTCCGCCAGCTACGCGTACTCCGACTCCGTCACGGACGTGCCCCTGCTCGAGGCGGTGGGCCGGGCCGCAGTCGTGAACCCGGACCGCGCGCTGCGGCGCCTCGCGGCGGACCGGGGCTGGGCGGCGCTGACCTTCGCCCGGCCGGTCGCGCTGCGACGGCTCGCGCCCCGACGCAGCGTGCCCGCCGGACTGCTCCTCCTCGTCGCCGTCGTCGCGGTCGCGGTCCTCCTGCGGCGGCAGGGCGGCCGGGCCCCGGTCCGGCTGTAGGACCACGACGACGGCGACGCCCGGTCATGGGAGGACCGTGCTCCCGGTCCCAGCCCGCGGACGTGATCGTCCACCGCCTGACACGACTCCCCGTAGGGGCCTGTCGAGGGCAGAACGGCCCTTCCACTACGCCGCGGACAGGCGTAGAAAGGAGGCACAACAGCACAGCGGGCGACGAGAACCCACGCGCGACCAGTCCTCGAGAGGACCTGCCGACCGGGCTTGTCCCGTTGCGGCAGTACCTGCAGCGCCTGATACCTCGTCACCCGTGCTGTCGACGGCGGCGTCCCACGGGGCGCCGCCGTCGTTCGTCTGCGGCGGGTCGGTCCGCCTGTCGCGGCGCCCGCTGCCACGCGCCGGCTACTCCCCCGGCGCGTCCCCGTCGGCCCCCTCGCCGGCCGGCCGGCCGGACAGCCGACCGGCCAGCACGGCGTCCGCCACCGCCGTCCCCTCCTGCGCCCCGCGGACGACGGCGGCCGCGCACCACCGCACCCAGTCCGCGACGCCGTCCGGGGTGCCCGTCGCGAACCGCGCCGCCGTGGCGACGTAGGGCAGCGGCTGCGCCGTCCAGGCGACCTCCGGCACGACGACCCCGACGACGTCCACGCCCTCGCGGACGAGGAGGTGGCGGAACACCGCCCGTGCGACCACGCCGTTGGCGTGCGCGAACGGCCGCAGCGCGAGCAGCTCACCGTGCGCGACCGCCGCGACCACGAGGCCGGGCACGGCCGACGACGACGGCGCGTCGACGACGGCGGCCAGCATGTCCAGGCGGGCGTCGAGCTCGCCGGGCCCCGGTGCGGGGCCGAGCCCGAGGAGGTCGAGGGGCTGCCCGGTGCGCGGCCGGCCGACGG
>NZ_AXCW01000387.1 GCF_000603945.1 Actinotalea ferrariae CF5-4
AGGCTGCCCACCGGGCCGGCCCAGAGCCACGCGGTGACGCGCTCGGCCAGCTCGTCGGCCGTCGGGGCGCCCGGCTCGTCGCGGTGCGCCAGCCACCAGTCGCCCGCGCCCTTGACGAAGCCGACGGCGCCCGAGGCCCAGACGTCGGCCGGCTGCCCGTCGAGCACCGAGGCGCCCCCGCGCCCGTGCAGCAGCGCGACGAAGGGCCGGGCGATGATCGACGCGATGTCGTCCAGGAAGCGGTTCAGGGTGACCGACGAGCCCTCCGCGACCGGCCGCGTGACGAACCAGTAGACGCTCGGCGAGCCGTCGATCATCTCCAGGTAGGCCTCGATCATCGATCGGAGACCGTCGCGCGGGCTCACCGCGCTGCTCACGGCCTCGTCCAGACGGGCGTGCATGTCCTCCAGGACGACCTCGCCGACGGCGGCCTGCAGGCCGCTCTTGTCGACGAAGTACCGGTAGACGATCGACTTGGACGTGCCGGCCTCCGCCGCGATCTCGTCCATCGACACGTCGGGACCGCGCAGGTGGACCGTCTTGCGGGCGACCCGGGCCAGCTCGGCGCGGCGGGCCGCCCGGTGCAGGTCCCAGCGGCGCGAGCGGCCGTCCACCGCCTCGACGACGGGGTCGCCCGCCGACGACGGCGCCTCGTCCGGGACGCCCTCCGACGCAGGCGAGGGCCCACCGGTGGCCCGCACCGGTGCGTCCTCGTCCTGCGGCAGCGTCGCCGTTGTGATCCGACCCACGAAACCGAAGGTATCAGGTACTGTCGGTGTCAGACAGATCCGGAGGCGGACGTGCCTCCGCTCGGCTCAGCACGAGCTCAGTGACGAGAACGCAGCGAACGAGAGGGAGCCCCTGATGGCGGCACGCGAGACAGGCAGGCCCGGGACGACGGCGGGGAGCGGCCAGGGGGCGCAGGGCGCGGCGAACGGCGGGCCGCGACGCGCCGTCGTCGTCGGGGGCAACCGCATCCCGTTCGCCCGCGCGGGCGGGCCGTACGCGCACAGCTCCAACCAGGACATGCTCACCGCGGCCCTCGAGGGCCTCGTCGCGCGGTTCGGACTGGCCGGCGAGCGGGTCGGCTCGGTCGCGGCCGGCGCCGTCCTCAAGCACTCCCGCGACTTCAACCTCACCCGCGAGGCGGTGCTCGGCTCGGCGCTGGCGCCGACGACGCCGGCGTACGACGTGCAGATGGCGTGCGCGACCGGGATGGAGACCGTCGTCGGGCTGGCGAACAAGATCCGGCTCGGCCAGCTGGAGTCGGCGATCGCGGGCGGCGTGGACTCCGCGTCCGACGCGCCCATCGCCGTGAGCGAGCCGCTGCGCCGGGTCCTCCTGGACCTCGCGCGCGCCAAGACCCCGCAGCAGAAGCTCAAGGCCGTCGCGCGGCTGCGCCCGGCGCACCTCGCGCCGTCGGCGCCGACCACCGGCGAGCCGCGCACCGGGCTGTCCATGGGCGAGCACCAGGCGCTCACCACGGCGGCCTGGGGCGTGAGCCGCGAGGCGCAGGACGAGCTGGCCGCCGCCAGCCACCACCGCCTCGCCGCCGCCTACGACCGGGGGTTCTTCGACGACCTGCTCACCCCGTACCGGCGCCTCACGCGGGACGCGAACCTGCGCGCCGACACCTCCGTCGAGAAGCTCGGGCAGCTCAGGCCCGTGTTCGGCAAGGCGCTCGACGCCCCGGCGACCATGACGGCGGGCAACTCCACGCCCCTCTCCGACGGCGCCTCGACCGTGCTGCTCGCGAGCGACGAGTGGGCGGCCGACCACGGGCTCACGCCGCTGGCGACGGTCGTCGACGCGGAGGCCGGCGCGGTGGACTTCGTCCACGGCACGGACGGGCTGCTCACCGCCGGCACCTACGCGGTCGCCCGCCTCCTGGACCGCAACGGTCTGGGCCTGGGCGACTTCGACCTCTACGAGATCCACGAGGCGTTCGCCTCGACGGTGCTCGTGAACCTCGCCGCCTGGGCCGACGAGGAGTTCTGCCGCGAGCGCCTCGGCCTGCCCGGCGCGCTGGGCACGGTGGACCGCGACCGGCTCAACGTCACCGGCTCCTCGCTGGCCGCCGGCCACCCCTTCGCCGCCACCGGCGGGCGCATCGTCGCGACGACCGCGAAGCTCCTCGCCGAGCGCAAGGCGGCCGAGGGGGGCACGCCGCGCGCCCTCATCTCCGTGTGCGCCGCGGGCGGCCAGGCCATCACCATGATCATGGAGGCAGCGTGACCGACACCTACCTGAACCTGGTCAACTCCGGGTTCACGAAGAAGCTCGCGAAGCAGCTCGGCCTGCCGCGGCCGGCCGTCCTGCGCCGCCACCGCCCCGGGGCGCCGCTGGTCCCCGGGCCGGTCCTGGTCCTGCACGACGCCGCCTCGTCGGCCGACGCCGACCTCCTCGCCACCCAGCTGCTGGCCTGGGACCTCGACGTGCGCCGGCACGCGCCCGGGGACGAGCGGGTCGGCGCGGTCGTCGTCGTGCTCACGGAGGCGGCGGGTCCGCAGGCGCTGAGCACGCCGCTGCTCGCGCTCGGCCCGGTGCTCAAGCGGCTCGCGCCCGGCGGCCGGGTGGTGACGGTGTCGCG
>NZ_AXCW01000388.1 GCF_000603945.1 Actinotalea ferrariae CF5-4
CCGCGGCCAGCGCCACCGCCGTCGTCGTGCGACCCGGTGCCCCGGCCGGACCCCACACCGCCACGACCGCACCGGGGCTCCCGGGCGCGACCGGACGCCCTGCGGCTCCCCCGGCCGGGCTGTCGATGAGGACCGTCCCGGCGGGCCCTCTCGGCCCTGTCGGCACTGTGGGCCCTGCCGGCCCTGTGGGCCCCGCGGGTCGGCCGCCCTGCCCCCGCACGTCC
>NZ_AXCW01000389.1 GCF_000603945.1 Actinotalea ferrariae CF5-4
CGCACGTCCCCGCTCGCGTCGCGCGGTGCCGTACCGGGCCGCCGGCCGGTGCGCTCGCTCTCGGCCAGGAGCCCGCGCACCGGGGCGAGGAGGTCGGCGACGTCCGCGACCCCCACGACGAGGTCCGCGCCGAGGGCCGGCGCCTCCGGCTCACCCGGCAGCGCGCCCGCGTCGAGGAGGACGACGTGGACCCCCGAGCCCTGCAGGTGACGGACGGCCTCCCGGTCCAGACCGGGCAGCGACGACGCGACGACGGCGACCGCGCCGAGGCCCGCGGCGCCGGCGGCGAGGAGCTCGGTGAGGTCGGCGCACCGGCGGGTGACCTCGAGGCCCGGCGCCCCGTCGAGCAGCCGGACCACCGTGCTCTCGAGCTCGCCGCGCAGCGCGCACAGGACCCCGGCGCTCACGACGTCCCGCCGGGCACCGGCACGAGGTCGACGACCCCGGGCCCGCGGACGGCGGCGAGCACGGTGGGGAGGTCCGTCGTCGGCACGAGCACGTGGACGGTCGTGCCCGCGGTCACCGAGAACGCCGAGGAACCGGTCTCCACCTCCGCGACCACGAGCGCGGCCGCGAGCTGCCGTGGCAGCGGTCCCCCGTCGTCGTCGGCGCGGTCCGACTGCTCGGGCACGAACCAGACGTCGACCAGCGACCCCTCCACGACGGCGGCCGACACCGGGGCGCCGGTGGTGACCGCGACGGCGCGGGCGCCCAGGTCCGGTGCGGTCGCGACGGCCGACGCCGGGACCAGCTCCCCCTCCCGCACCACGCGGGTCACCACCAGGCCCTCCAGGTCCGCCCCCGCGAGCAGGTACTCGGCGCCCCCCTCCGGCAGGCGCACCTCCTGCACGCGGACGTCCTCCGGACGGATCTGGTCACCGGGGACCAGGGCGGCTCCCGCCGCCAGGACCGGGACCGTCCGGCCGGCCGTCGTGACGGCCCACGAGCCGAGCAGCACCGAGACGCCCACCAGAGCCGTCCCCAGCAGGAGACGCGGGTCCCGCCAGCCGGGTCGTCGCAGCCTGGCCGCCCTCGGCGCCGGCAGCGGCCCGGCGTCCTCGGCCCGCGCGAGGCCGCCGTCCTGGCCGGCCACGCCGCTCCTGCGCTGCCCCACGGTCGTGCTCATGAGCCCCCCTAGCCCGGTCCTGCGGTCCCCTGCGGCGCACCGGACGCAGCCGGTGGGCCGGGCAGCATCATGCCGTGCCCGCACCCGGCGTGCGGGCACCGCCCGGGGCTGTGGAGGACGCCGGAGGCCGTCGGCGCCCGTGCCAGACTGCTGCCATGCCCCCTCGGTTCCTCACGCTCGCGGACGTGCAGGAGGTCCTGAACATCTCCGCGGCCCAGGCGTACTCGCTCGTCCGCAGCGGTGAGCTCCCCGCGCTGCAGGTCGGTGGGCGCGGGGTGTGGCGGGTCGAGGCCACGGAGCTCGAGGGCTACATCCAGCGGATGTACGAGCAGACGCGGGCCCGCATCACCACCGGGGACCTCGAGGCCGCTCACGACGCGGCCGGCGGCGCCCCGCGCTGACGGACCGGACGCCGCTCAGAGGCGGCTGACGACCCCGACGGCGGAGAGCAGCACGGTGTCCCGGACGCCGCTCGGCCGGTGGTCGGCGACGTCGACCAGGCCGACGTCGACGTGGTCCGCCCCGACGGCGTCGAGGCGCCCGACGACCGGGCCGCCGAGCGTCTCGAGACGCACGACGCACCGGTCCCGGGCCAGCGCGCGCAGGGCGTGACCCAGGCCCAGCCGGCGCAGCGGGGACCCCTGACCCGGCGCGACGCCGAGGGGAGCGCCGCGGACGGTCACCAGGGCCGCCGTGGGCACGAGGTGCTCCCGGGCACCGTCCTGGAGGAGCAGCCACGACGCGGCGACGTCCACCATCTCGCCGGTGACCCGCGCCCCCGTCCGGACGACCACCTCGACAGGCCCGGCGAGGCCCGCCCGGAGCCGGTCCGTCAGGTGGACCGCCGACCGCTCGGCACGCGTCAGCTCGGCCACCTCCGCGGCGCGCGCGTCGGCGTCCATGGCCTCCACCTGCAGCTCCATGTCCGCGAACAGCGCGTCCCATCGCACGCCGCGCACGCTAGCGCAGGCTGCCGGGGCGGCTCGGCCACCCACACCCGGTTGACAGGTCCCCCCGTATCGAGGAAGGTCTGCTCACATCAAACGACATCAAACGGCATCAAAGCCGGTCTCCGGCGGAGCAGGGGGAGCCATGGAACGCGCATCGGTGAGGGAGGTGGCCCGAGCGCTCGCCGCGGCCACCGCCACGACGGCACTGTCGGGGGCGCTCGTGGCGGCGCTCCCCGCGCGGGTGGCCGGGGCGGCCGCTCCGGGCGCGGGCGCCGACGTCGTC
>NZ_AXCW01000390.1 GCF_000603945.1 Actinotalea ferrariae CF5-4
GGCTCCGGCCGCGGTCGCGCCGCCCGCAGCGGCTGCCCGGCGCGCGGCGCCGCTCGTGTACCGGCGTCCGACCACCGGCGGCGGCTCGTCCTCCAGGAGCGCCTCGCGGACGATCCGGCGCGGGTCGTACCGGCGCGGGTCGAGCTGGGACCAGTCGACGTCCGCGCCCTCCTCGCCCATCTCCTCGGCGACGCGGACCTTGGCGGTCTTGACGAAGCCACGGAGCTGACGCACCCACCCGCCGAGCTGCTCGGCGTACCGGGGCAGCCGCTCGGGCCCGACCACGACCAGCGCGACGAGCAGCAGCACGAGCACCTCGCTGCCGTTGATCCCGAACACGCCGCCATGCTAACCGCGCCGTGCCCGGCCCGGACGAGCGGCCGGGCGCGGCCTCAGCCGGACGCCGGCGTCACTGGGTGGCGACCTCGTCCAGGACGACGCGGACCTCGCGCTCGTCCTCGCCGCTGCGCACGGTGAGCGTGACCGCGTCACCGGGAGCGCGGGCGCGGATGGCCACGACGAGCTCGTCGTTCTCCGTCACCGGGCGGCCGTCGATCTCGAGGATCACGTCGCCCGGGCGGATGCCGGCGCGGTCTGCGGGCCCGTCGGGCACCACGGGCTGCCCCAGGTCCGGCTGGGCCCCGGTGGCCACCCGGACGCCCTCGCCGGTATAGGTGCCGTCGAGCAGGACGCCGATGACCGGGTAGGTCGCCCTGCCGGTCTCGATGAGCTCCTCGGCGGTCCGGCGCGCCTGGTTCGACGGGATCGCGAAGCCGAGACCGATGCTGCCGCCCGCCGCGCCGAGTCCCGGCGGCTGGGCGATGGCCGAGTTGATCCCGACGACCTGGCCGTCCGCGTCGACGAGCGGGCCGCCGGAGTTGCCCGGGTTGATCGCCGCGTCCGTCTGGATCGCGTCGATGAACGCGGTCTCGTCCTGGTTGCCCGCGGACACCGGCCGGTTCAGCGCGCTGACGATGCCGGTGGTGACCGTGCTCTGCAGCCCGAGGGGCGCACCGATCGCGATGACCGGGTCCCCCACGACGACGTCGTCGGAGTCCGCGAGCGCGAGCGGCTTCAGGCCGGAGCGGTTCACGCGGATGACGGCGAGGTCGTACTCGGCCGTCCGTCCGACGATCTCCGCCGGCTCCTCGCTGCCGTCCGCGAACACCACGACGACCTGCCCGCCGCCCCCGTCGGCCGCCGACACGACGTGGCTGTTCGTCAGGAGGTAGCCGTCCTCGCGCAGCACGAAGCCCGACCCGGTCCCGGCGCCCTGCGGCCCGCGGACCTCGATCGCGACCACGCTCGGCAGGACCTCGGCGGCGATGCCCGCGACACCCGTGAGCCGGCCGGCCCCGGGATCCCGCTCGACGGAGACCGGGAGGGCGGCGTCCGCGCTGCGGCCCTGGTCGCCGCGTGCGGCGATCTCCTGGGCTCCCCACCCGCCCAGGGCGCCGGCCACGAGGGACAGGAGGACCAGGCCGACCACCCACCCGGCACCCGGCCGCTGCCGGCGGGGCCGCGGCGGCGGGACGGGCCTGCCCCAGTTGTCCAGCGCCGCGCCCGGCTGGCCCGGCTGGCCCGGCTGGCCCGGCTACCCCGGCTGACCTGGGTACCCCGGCTGCCCCGGGTACCCGTTCTGACCCGCGTTCTCCGTCTGCCTCGGGTACCCCGGCTGCCCCGCAGAGGCCCGCTGCCCGCCCGGGTGGCCGGGCGACACACCGGCCGGCGCCTCCGTCCCCGGCGTCACGGACGTCGCCGACGGGGAGGGGGTCGCGGACCCGGAGGACGTCGCGGACCACAGGGTCGCGCCCGAGCCGGACCACACGCTGCTCTGCCGCTGCGTCGGGTCGGGTCGGGTCGGCGCCGGGCGCCCCTCGAGCGGCCCTCCGGGGGGCGCGTCCACGGGGACGCCCGGAGGCGCCGCGGCGCCCGTCGAGGGGGCCCAGGGCGCGGCGAAGGGGTTGTCGCGGCTGTCGGTCACGGGAGCAATGATCCCGTGAGCGCGTCCCAGCCGCGCGACAGGCGTGCCCCGACGCCGTCGTCGTACGCCGCGGCCGGGTGCGCCGCGACCAGCTCGCGCACGTCGGGCGTCGGACCGTCCGCCACCACGGTCACCACGGAGTCGCCCGACTGCCAGACCACGTACCAGGGGTCGCCGCAGACGAGGTGGACCTGCCGGCCCCCGACGTCGACGACGGGCAGGTCACGCAGCACCTCCGGGTGCAGCCGTCCGTGCTCCTGGACCACGACGACGGGCCCGTCAGGGCCGATCAGGTCCAGCTCCAGGGTCCCGGTGCCGCTGGTGTCCAGGCGCAGACCGGTGACCCGGGTCGTGGCGGGCAGGGCGACCGGGCTCGCCCACCCGTGGTCAGCCATCCACGAGAGCACCTCGCGGTGGGCGTCCTCACCCGTCAGGGACACGTCGGTGACCACGGCCTGCGGGCCCAGCGGCCCCGAGGCCGAACCGTCCGGGGGCGCCTGCACCGGTCCGGCGCCCAGCCCCGCCGCCGCGGCCGACGGCCAGGCTCGCGACACCTCGGCGCCACTCGGCGCGGCG
>NZ_AXCW01000391.1 GCF_000603945.1 Actinotalea ferrariae CF5-4
CAGGTCGCCGGTCCCCCGGCCGGCGTCCAGCCACGCGAACCCGGCCGCGGACCGGCCCAGCACCCCGGCGTGCGCGACGACGTCACCGGGGCGCGCGCCGGACCGCAGCACGGGCGCCCGGCCCTCGAGGTCGCCGTGGACCGTCACGGCGACGACCAGCTCCGTCCCCCCCGACAGGTCGCCGCCGACGACCCCGACCCCCAGGGGCGCGCAGACGGCGTCCAACCCGCGCGCCAGACCGAGGACCCAGTCCACCGGCGCGTCCGGCGGCACGACGAGCCCGACGACGAGCGCGGTCGGCCGGGCGCCCATCGCCGCGACGTCGGCGAGGTTCTGCACCGCGGCGCGGCGGCCCACCTCCTCCCCGCCCGACCACGCGCGCCGGAAGTGACGGCCCTCGACGAGCAGGTCCGTCGAGACGACGACGCGCCCGTCCGGGGCCGCCACGACCGCGGCGTCGTCACCGGGGCCCACGAGCGTGGCGCTGCCGGCGCCGAGGAGGGGGAAGACCCGCGCCAGGAGGGCGTCCTCGCCGAGGTCGGCCACCGTCATGCCGGGCGCGTCCCCGTCGGCGTCGGGGGTCGGGGCGGGGTCGGGCGTCGGGGCGGCGTCAGGGGCCACGTCGGGGTCGGGCGTCGGGCGGCTCACGGGCCACCACGGTACGCGCGCGCGCCGGTCTGCCGGCCCGTCCGACCGGGATACCGTGATCGCGTGCACGACCACGACCACCCCGCCGCACCGGACGGGCCCCCCGCACCCGCCGTCCTCGGCCCGGCGCCCC
>NZ_AXCW01000392.1 GCF_000603945.1 Actinotalea ferrariae CF5-4
GACGTCCCCCGGCAGGCGCGCTCCTCGCGCCGCCTCCGCGTCCCGGCCGTCGCGGTCATCGCGGCGGGGACGCTCGCCGGGTGCACGGGTGCGGTGCCCGTCGAGGTCGCGCCCTACGCGGCCGACCCGCTGTGCGCCGAGGTGGTACTCGCCCTGCCGCGCGACCTGGGCGAGTTCCCCCGCCGCAGCACCACGAGCCAGGCGACCGTGGCGTGGGGCGACCCGGCCGACCCCGTGGTCCTGCGGTGCGGCGTCGAGCCGCCCGGCCCGACGACGGACCGCTGCGTCAACGCGGACGACGGCGAGACGAGCGTCGACTGGATCAGCATCCCCGGCGACGAGACGCCCGACGGCGCCTGGCGGTTCACGACCTACGGCCGGGTCCCGGCGGTCGAGGTCGTCGTGCCCGCCGCGGTCGCCGAGACGAGCAGCACGTCGTTCATCCTCGACCTGGGCCCGGCCGTCGCGAGGGTCGAGCAGACCCGGGCGTGCCTGTGAGGGTCGCCCGGACCTCTAGCGCAGCCCGGTCGTCCGGGTGAGCGCGAGCTGGAGGAGCTCGTCGATGAGGTCGGCGTAGGCCAGGCCCGAGGCCTCCCACATCCGGGGGTACATGGAGAACGGCGTGAACCCCGGCATGGTGTTGATCTCGTTGACGAGCACCTCGCCGCCCTCGGTCACGAAGGTGTCCACGCGCGCGAGCCCCTCGCACCCGATCGCCTCGAACGTCGCCGCGGCCAGCTCGCGCACCCGCGCCTCGACCGCCGCGGGCAGGTCCGCGGGGCAGCGCAGCACCACACCCGCCTCGTCCAGGTACTTGGCCTCGAAGTCGTAGAAGGCGTGCTGCGGGTCGACGACGACGATCTCCCCGGGGACCGAGGTCCGCGGACCAGCCCCGTCCCGTCCTCCGAGGACCGCGCACTCGATCTCGCGGCCGACGACGCCCGCCTCCACCAGCACCTTCGGGTCGTGCTCCGCCGCCACGCGCAGCGCGTCGGGGAGGTCCGCGAGGTCCGCCACGCGTGTGATCCCGAGGCTCGAGCCCGCGCGCGCGGGCTTGACGAACACGGGCAGGCCGAGCCGCTCGACCTCGGCGGTGACGCCCGCCGGGTCGGCCGCGAACCGACCGGGGCGCACGACGACGTACGGGGCGACGGGGATGCCGTGGCCCTCCAGCACGACCTTCATGTAGTGCTTGTCCATGCCGACCGCCGACGCGAGCACGCCGGCGCCGACGTACCGGATCCCGGCCAGGTCGAGCATCCCCTGGATGGTCCCGTCCTCGCCGTACGGCCCGTGCAGCAGCGGCAGCACCACGTCGACGTGACCGAGCGACCGCGCCGCCCCGTCCGCGGGCAGGCCGAGCAGCTCGCTGTCGTCGGTCGCCAGGGGCACGACCACGGCCGCGCCGGCGTCGTCGTCCGTGACCTCGGGGAGGCGACCGTCGGTGATCGACCACCGGGTCGGGTCGTCGGCTCCCAGGACCCAGCGGCCCGCGCGCGTGATGCCGATCGGCACCACGTCGTAGCGGTCGCGGTCGATGGCGCGCAGCACGCCGGACGCGGTCACGCAGCTGATGCCGTGCTCCCCGGAGCGGCCGCCGAAGACGACGGCGACCCGCGGGCGCCGGGGGGCCGTCCCGTCGTCGACGGCGGTGTCCACCGCTGCGCCGGGGGTTCCGGGGAGGGTGTCGGGGCGGGGGGCGGGTGTGGCGTCCATCGCGCCCGACCCTACCGGGCACCTCCGGGCCGCCGG
>NZ_AXCW01000393.1 GCF_000603945.1 Actinotalea ferrariae CF5-4
ACCCTCATCTGCGAAGAGCCCGCAATCACCGTGGCCTCGGAGCCGTCGTCCAGCATGGCCTTCGGGTACAAGTAGCCGATGCGCTCCTCAGCCCGCTCCCGCATCCAGGCGCCGTAGCGACGAACGTCCTCGGCGAGTCCGGTCGCCCGCGGCCACTCGCCCATCTTCGACTCCGCGGCACCGGGGAAGACAGGCGGGCGACCCGCGAACGTTGGCGGAATCTCGATGAGCGCCTTGTTGATGAGGACGGCCACCGGGTTCAGGTCGCTCGCATGCGCCTCGAGCCCGAGGCGCTGCGCCTCCAGGGGGATCGTGCCACCGCCCGCGAACGGGTCCAGGATCGCCGGCGGGTTGCCTCCCGTGGACCGGAGGATCTCCTCGTGCGCCTCGCGCAGAAGACCCTCGTCCCCGACGTTCTCCCACACGACGAGGCGACGGATGATGTTGTGGAGCCGCTCGCGCTCGAGTTTCTGATCCTCTTCGGTGGGGAATCGGTCAGGATCTGAGGACGGGTCGTCGACCAGCTGAGCGAAGAGCACGGCGCGGGCGGCGGCCAGGGGGCGTCGTGCCCACCACAGGTGCAGCGTCGAAGGGTGGCCGTGGCGGATCGACTTCTCACGCGCTGACTCGCGGTTGATGTCCTCCAGGGGCAGCGAGACTTCGATCAGCTTGCGGGACTGCGTCACCTGTGGAGTCCTTCCGCGGCCTGATGGCCTGTGGATATCGCGATCGTCGTCATCGTAGGAGCCTGCACCGACACTCCGTGGCTCATCGGTCCGGGCGGGGCGCTCCCTGAGCTTTCGCCCAGGACTGAGCGACGAGATCTGCGGCGACCTCCATGTCGGCGTGCTCCCAGAAGCGGAGAACTGCCCATCCGATGGCGTGGAGGTGCGCATCGGTCTCCCGGTCCCGCTGCACGTTGGCGGCGAGCTTCGCCGCCCACCACGCCGTGTTGCTCGCGGGCTGTGTCGCGTGCTCCGGGCAGCCGTGCCAGAAGCAGCCGTC
>NZ_AXCW01000394.1 GCF_000603945.1 Actinotalea ferrariae CF5-4
CGAAGACGGCGATGTGCGCTCGGGTGAACAGCACGTCGGCACGACGGCGCCGCAGGTCGGGAAGCGGGTGATCCACACGGAACCGAAGGCCGCGACGGTGCAAGGCCTTCCGGAGCGCCAGCTCCGGGACCGTGTCGCGCCGGCGCTGCCGGGACATGCGGTCGGAGACTGCGACCGACGAAGGAACGGGAACATGGGGCGGAACAGCCCGAGCCGCCGGTCCGCGCGCCTCGGCCGACGTGTCGTCCCCGCCGGCTAGCGTGGGCCCCATGGTCACCCCCCAAGGATCGCGCAGCCTCGACGCGCCCGAAACCGGCATGTCGTCGTTGACGGTCCTCGACCTCTTCGCCGGCGCGGGCGGGCTCAGCGCCGGTCTGGGATCAAGTGGTGGCTACCGGACCGTTCAAGCTGTCGAGATGGACATCGCCGCGGCGGCCACGTACGCGGCCAACCACCCGGAGGCCGACGTCTTCGTCGGTCCGATCCAGGACTGGCTCCGCACGAGCGACATCCCGTCGGTCGATGTCATCGTCGGCGGGCCGCCGTGCCAGGGTTTCTCGACGCTGGGTAAGCAGGACGCCGAGGACGAGCGGAACACCCTCTGGGAGGAGTACGCCCACACGATCGTGCGGGCGAGGCCCCGCTACTTCGTGGTGGAGAACGTCGCCGCCTTCATGAAGTCGGCTCAGTACGAGCAGTTCGTGCAGGCAGTGCAGCCCGGCGGTCAGCTCGCGGACTACACCTTCGAGGCCCGCGTCCTCAACGCCGCCGATTACGGCGCCTTCCAGGCGAGGAAGCGCGCGGTGCTCATCGGGCACCATCGCGACCTGCCCTTCCCCGGGTGGCCGACGCCGACCCATGTTGGCGCCCACCTGACCGTGCGCGAGGCCTTCCGAGGCATGGACGGCACCTGGGACGCCCTCGACCTGCCCGATCGGACGCACACCTTCGCAGGGGTGGAGCTGCCCGGCGTGTTCCGCACCCGTGAGCTCCACATCGGGCGGGTCTACTCGCCGGTCTCAATGGCACGCTTCCGCCGCATCCCACCGGGAGGGAACCGGTTCGACCTCCCGGACGATCTCCTTGCCCCGTGTTGGCGTAAGCACACGAGCGGCTCGGGCGACGTCATGGGACGGCTGCGCTGGGACCAGCCGTCCGTGACGATCCGCACCGAGTTCTTCAAGCCCGAGAAGGGCCGCTACCTGCACCCGGAGCAACACCGGGCCATCACGCACTACGAGGCGGCGATCCTCCAAGGGTTCCCTCGCGACTACAAGTGGGTCGGGTCGAAGACCGCGATCGCCAGGCAAATCGGTAACGCGGTGCCGCTGCCCTTGGGTGCCGCACTCGGGCAGCAACTGACCGCTGCGTCGCGCCGCTCTGAACGGCGTTGATGTGAACGATTTCGAGGCACTTTCTCGCCTTGTGGGCGGAAGGGCGGTCGAGCCATTCATTCGCTCGATTCGTTTCCCGCGTTATAAGGGCTCATCGCAATCGAGGG
>NZ_AXCW01000395.1 GCF_000603945.1 Actinotalea ferrariae CF5-4
CCTCCGGCCACGCCGTCTCGTCCCACCCGTGGCCCAGCAGCGCCGCGCCCGAGGGCAGGGCACGCGCGGCGGCGGCGACCCGGTCCAGGGCCACGGCGAGCGTCCGCACGCCGGCCGCCGGGGACAGGTCGAGGCCCGTCAGCGCGATGCCCGTCTCGAGGACGTGGACGTGCGCGTCGACGAAGGCCGGCGCGACGAGCGCCCCGTCCAGGTCCACCACCTCGTCCGCACCGTCCAGGACCGTGTGCGCGCTGTCGTCGCTGCCGAGCCACGCCACCCGGCCGTCGGCGACGAGCACGGCCTCGGCGAAGGGGTCCGCCGAGGAGTGCACGACGCCGTTGCGGTACAGCACGGACCGGGACGCGGGTGAAGGGGTCACCGGCGGAAACTAACGCACGCGGGCCGGGAGCAGGGCCCGGAGCAGGGTCAGACCGAGCTGTACGCCACCACGCCCCGGCGCAGCTGGTCCACCGCACGCCGCGCCGTGGTGCGCGTCGCGGCCTGCGGCGCGGCCTGCCCGATCTGGTCCAGCAGGTCGATGACCTGCTTGCACCACCGGACGAAGTCCCCCGCCGCGAGCTCCGTGCCCTGCAGCACGGTGCCCAGACTGCGACCGGACGCCCAGCGGTGGATCGGCTCGACGAGCCCGGTGTCCAGCGGCCGGGTCGTCTGCAGGCGGTGGGCGAGCTCGAGGTCCTCCAGCCGCGACCACACCCGGAGCGTCTCGTCCAGCGCCTGCCCCAGCCGGCCCTGGGGCCCACCTGGCACCTGCGGCACGTGGTCCCGCTCCTCGCGGCGCGCCTCGAACACGACCGTGGAGACGGCCGCGGCCAGGCCGGGTGCGTCCAGCCCGTCCCAGATGCCCCGGCGCAGGCACTCGGCGACGAGCAGGTCGCTCTCCGCGTACAGCCGGCGCAGCCACTGGCCCGAGGTCGTGACGCGCAGCCTGGCCCGGTCCGGGGCGTCGGCGTCCGTGACGGTCTCCAGGTAGCCCGTCTCGGCGAGCACGTCGCAGATCCGGTCGAAGATGCGCGCGATCGAGCTGGTCCGCCCGTCGATGCGGCGCACGAGGGCGTCGTGCTCCCGCTTGAGACGGTGGTACCGCTCCGCCCACCGGGCGTGGTCCTCGCGCTCGGAGCACCCGTGGCACGGGTGCGCCCGCAGCCGACGGCGCAGCCCGGCCACCGTGGCGTCGTCGGCCGCCTCCGACCGCCCGGGGCGGCTGCCGCGGTCCGGCCGGACCAGCCGGGACGGGTCGGCCAGGGCGCTGCGCAGCGCCGAGGCCAGGTCGCGCTTGTGGGCGGCGTTGCGCGGCGAGAACTGCTTCGGCACCCGCACGGAGCTCACCGTGCGGACGCCGCGGTCCAGGTCCGCGGTGGTGAGCGTGCGGACCTGCCGCTCCGCCGTGAGCACCGTGGGACGCGGACCGTCGAGCCCCGCGTCCCGCCCGGGGTCCAGGACGACCGCGTAGCCGGCCCGTCGACCCCCCGGGATCTCCACGACGTCGCCCACGCGCAGCTGCTCGAGGCTGGCCCGGGCCTCGGCGCGGCGCGCCCGGGCCGCCTCGCGGGACAGGTCCTGCTCCCGGTCGGTGAGCTGGTGCCGGATGCGCGCGTACTCGGCGAAGTCGCCCAGGTGGCACTCCATCGCCTTGGCGTAGCCGTCGAGCGCCTCCGCGTGGGCCTGCGCCTGCCGGGCGAGGCCGACGACGGCGCGGTCCGCCTGGAACTGCGCGAAGGAGGTCTCGAGCACCTCCCGGGCGCGGTCCCGGCCCACCTGCGCCACGAGGTTGACGGCCATGTTGTAGGTGGGCCGGAAGCTCGAGCGCAGCGGGTACGTGCGCCGGGACGCCAGCCCCGCCAGGGCGACCGGGTCGAGCGCCCCGTGGTCGACGACGACGGCGTGCCCCTCGACGTCGATGCCCCGCCGACCGGCCCGACCGGTGAGCTGGGTGTACTCCCCCGGCGTGATGTCCTGGTGCGCGGAGCCGTCCCACTTCGTCAGCTTGTCGAGCACGACGGACCGCGCGGGCATGTTGATGCCGAGCGCCAGCGTCTCGGTGGCGAACACGACCTTGACGAGCCCGCGGGAGAAGAGGTCCTCGACGGTCTCCTTGAACAGCGGCAGGAGGCCGGCGTGGTGGGAGGCGATGCCCCGCTCGAGGGCCTGGCTCCACTCCCAGTAGCCGAGGACGGCCAGGTCCTGCGCGGGCACGGCGGCGCACCGCTGCTCCACGGTGCGGCGGATCTCGGCCTCCTGCTCCGCCGTCGTCAGCCGCAGACCGGACCGCAGGCACTGCTGCACGGCGGCGTCGCAGCCGGACCGGGAGAACACGAAGAAGATCGCGGGCAGCAGCGCCTCGCGGTCCAGCACGTCGACGACGGCGAAGCGCGGTGCCGGCCGGCGCGCCGGCGTGGGCACGCCGCGGCGGCCGCTGCG
>NZ_AXCW01000396.1 GCF_000603945.1 Actinotalea ferrariae CF5-4
CGGGCCGGTCGAGCCCGTCGCCCCGGCGTCCTGGACGCCCGCCCGCCGGCGTGTGGGATGAGCGTCCCCCCGGTGCCCGAGCGGGTCGCGGCGGTCTGGGTTCCCGACTGGCCGGTGCTGGCCGCGATGACCCTGGCCGAGGTCCCGGCCGACCGCCCGGCCGCCGTCCACGACGGCCGACGCCTGACGGCGGTGTCCGCGGTCGCCCGCGCGCAGGGCGTCCGACGGGGGATGCGACGGCGCCACGCCCAGGAGACCTGCCCGGAGGTCGTGCTGCTCGCGGCGGACCCCGGCCGGGACGTCCGGTTGCTCGAGCCGGTCGTCGAGGCGGTCGAGTGCGTCGTCGCCGGGGTCGAGGTGGCCCGCCCGGGCCTGCTCCTCCTGCCCGCCGCGGGCGCGGGGCGCTACCACGGCTCGGAGGAGGCCCTGGCCGAGCAGCTCGTCGAGGCCGTGGCCCGGGCGGGGTACGAGGCCCAGGTGGGGGTCGCCGACGGGGCGGGCGCCGCGGTGCTGGCCGCCCGGGCGGCACTGCTGGTCCCCGCCGGGGCGGGGCCGGGCTTCCTCGCGCCCCTGGGGATCGGCGAGCTCGTGCACGTCGCGACCGAGGAGGAGGTGGTCGCCCGCATCCCCGGGCTCGTGGACCTCCTGGGCCGGCTCGGCCTACGCACCCTCGGCGACCTGGCCGGACTGCCCCGGGAGGACGTCCTGGGCCGGTTCGGGGCGCTCGGGGTGTGGGCGCACCGCGTGGCCTGCGGTCAGGACGACCGGCCGACGGCGGTCCGCCGGCCGGAGCAGGACGTCGTCGTGGAGGAGGTCCTGGACCCGCCCGTCGAGCGGCTGGAGGCCACCGCCTTCGTGGCCCGACGCCTCGCCGAGGCGCTGCACGACCGCCTGGTGCAGCGCGGCGCCGGGT
>NZ_AXCW01000397.1 GCF_000603945.1 Actinotalea ferrariae CF5-4
CACCGAGGCCGGGCAGGACCTGGTCCGCACGTGGCGGACCGACACCGCGCTGGGTGGCCTGTCGGTCGCCCGGGTGACCGACCGGGTCCGCTGGCAGCTCGAGGGCTGGCTGAACCGGGGCACCACGGGCCGGTCACCCGTCTCGTCGCTGGGGCATGACCCGGAGCCGTCGGGGCTGGTGCACCTCGCGCTGCGGGCGGAGGAGGTGCTGCCGGTCGGTGCGGAGCAGGGTCGGCTGTGGGGCGACCCGAGCGGTGCCGACCGCCGTGCGCAGCGGGCGCTGCACCGGGTCCAGGGCCTGCTCGGCGCCGAGGCGGTGCTGGGTGCCGTCCTGCAGGGCGGGCGGGACCTGCACGACCAGGTGCACCTCGTCCCCTGGGGCGAGGACCTCCCGGCGGCCCGGACCGCGACGGCCCCGTGGCCCGGCCGGCTCCCTCCGCCGGCCCCCGCGACCGTGCTGACGGAGCCCCCGGAGGTCGACCTCAGGGCACCGGACGGAGCCCCGGTCGGGGTCAGCGCGCGGCTGGAGCTGAGCGGCGAGCCCGCGGCGCTCACGCTCGAGGAGCCGGAGGGGGCCACCGTCCGTCGGGTCGTGGCATGGGCCGGGCCCTGGCCGGTCGTGCAGCGGTGGTGGGCGGCGGGTGCGGACCGGGCCGCCTACCTCCAGGTCCTCACCGACGACGGCGCCGGCCTCCTGCTCGTCCTGCGGGACGGGGCCTGGCGGCTGGAGGCCCGGTATGACTGACCTGGCACCCGCTCCCCGGCCGGACCCCCGAGGTCCCGGCCCGGACGGCGGCGCCCCGCGGTACGCGGAGCTGCACGCCCACTCGGCGTTCAGCTTCCTCGACGGGGCCAGCCAGCCCGAGGAGCTCGCGCAGGAGGCGGCCCGTCTCGGGCTGTCCGCCCTGGCGATCACGGACCACGACGGGCTCTACGGCGTCGTCCGCTTCGCCCAGGCGGCCCGGACCGCCGGCGTCCCGACGGCGTTCGGCGCCGAGCTGCACCTGCCGGACCCCACCGGCGTGCTGGACGCGCCCACCGGGTCGCCGGACCCGCGGGCCACCCACCTGCTCGTCCTGGCCCGGGGCCCGGACGGCTACCGGGCACTGTCGCGCGCCATCGCGGAGGCGCACCTCGCGACGGGCACCAAGGGCGCCGCCGACTACCGCCTCGAGTCCCTCGCCGAGGCCGCGGCGGGACGCTGGCTCGTGCTCACCGGCTGCCGCAAGGGCGCCGTCCGGCACGCGCTCGAGGGAGGACGCCGCCGCGCCGGGGGCGTGTGGGACCTCGACGCCGCCCGGGTGGAGCTCGACCACCTCACCGCGCTGTTCGGCCGGGACAACGTCGCGGTCGAGGTCACCGACCACGGCGACCCGTGGGACTCCGAGCGCGTGGACGCCCTCGCCGAGCTCGCCACCCGGGCCGGGCTGCCGCTCGTCGCCACCGGCAACGTCCACCACGCCCGCCCGGCCGACGCCGACCTCGCGGCGGCCCTCGCGGCCGTCCGCGCCCGGGCCAGCCTC
>NZ_AXCW01000398.1 GCF_000603945.1 Actinotalea ferrariae CF5-4
ACCCATCAGGAGGCAACTTCTCTACTGTACTCGGTCTCGTTCGCTCGGTCAACGACCGGCTCGGGAGCGAGCCCACTCCTCATGGGAGGCCACCGAGGGCCTCTGAGCTGTGGTTTTCCCCCCGGACCGACCGGCTCGCGCCGTTCGTTGCTCCTTGGGGGCGAGGAAGACTCTACGCCGTCGGGCCGCGGAAGTCCAAGCCGCCCGGACGTGTGCTGGCTCACCCCCGGACGGCCGTCGACCGGTCGGGCCGCGGCGTCGCCGGGTGGGGCCCGACAGCCCACGGATCAGGGCGTGCGCTCGACGACCGCGAGGGTCTTCTTGCCGCGGCGCAGGACCGCCCAGCGTCCGTGGAGCAGTGCGTCGGGGCCCAGCACGGCGGCCTCGTCCGTCACCCGGACGTTGTTCACCGACACGCCACCCTCGGCGATCGCGCGCCTGCCCGCGGCGCGGCCGGCCACGAGCCCGGTCGACACCAGGAGGTCGACCACTTCGGTCCCGTGGTCGACGACCCCAGCCCTCGGCAGCTCGGCGACCGCCGCGCCGAGCGTCGCGGGATCGAGCTGCGCGAGCTCGCCGCGGCCGAAGAGCGCCTGGCTGGCGGCGATGACCTTGTCGGTCGCCTCCGCCCCGTGCACCAGGGTCGTCACCTCCCCCGCGAGCGCCCGCTGGGCGGCGCGGGCGGCAGGCCGTTCGGCGACCTCCCGCTCGAGCTCGGCGATCTCCTCACGCGTGAGGAAGGTGAAGATCCGCAGGTACCGCGCCACGTCGGCGTCGTCGGTGTTGAGCCAGAACTGGTAGAAGGCGTACGGGCTCATCATGTCCGGGGCGAGCCAGATGGCGCCCCCCTCCGACTTGCCGAACTTGGTGCCGTCCGCCTTGGTGATCAGGGGCGTCGTCAGGGCGTGCACCGCTGCGTGCTCGGCCTTGCGGACCAGCTCGACTCCGGACAGCAGGTTGCCCCACTGGTCGTTCCCCCCGGTCTGCAGGGTGCAGCCGTACCGACGGTGCAGCTCGAGGAAGTCCATCCCCTGCAGGATCTGGTAGCTGAACTCGGTGAAGGAGATGCCCTCCTCGCTGGCGAGCCGGCGGGCGACGGTGTCCTTGGCCAGCATCGTGCCGAGGCGGTAGTGCTTGCCGACCTCCCGCAGGAAGTCGATCGCCGACAGCTCGCCCGTCCACTCGAGGTTGTTGACCATGCGCGCGGCGTCGTCGCCCTCGAAGTCCAGGAAGCGCTCGATCTGCGAGCGCAGCCGGTCGACCCACTCGGCGACCGTCTCCTTGGTGTTGAGGACGCGCTCCCCCGACATCCTTGGGTCGCCGATGAGGCCGGTCGCCCCGCCCACCAGCGCGAGCACACGGTGCCCCGCCTGCTGGAGGTGACGCAGGACCACGAGCTGCACGAGGTGCCCGTGGTGCAGGCTCGCCGCCGTCGGGTCGAAGCCGCAGTACAGCGTGACGGGGCCCGCGGCGAGCGCCTCGCGCAGCGCCTGCTCGTCCGTCGTCTGGGCCAGCAGGCCCCGCCACCGCAGCTCGTCCAGGATGTCCACCAGTCGTTCCTCTCTCGGTCCGTCGAGCGCCTAGTCTGCCGTCCGCGGGCCGGGGCGCCGCACACGGTCCGTGCCCCCGGCGCCGGACGCCGCCGCTGCGCCGCGCGAGCGCCCGGCGTCACCGCGTCATGGACCGGGCTGCGGCCGTCGTCGCCGAGGCCCCGCGGGCCGGTACACGGAGACGGTGGGCTCGTCCGGCAGCCACAGGCGCCACGGGTACAGGGACCCGTCCCCGCCGACGCCGCTGACCCCGACCCGCGGCCCCGTCTCCCACCGCGGCACCGGAGGACCGGGCAGGACGACGACCGGCGCGCCCGGCGCGGTCAGGGAGGCGCCCCGGTGGGTCAGGTCCAGCCCGAGGGCCACCGCGAGTCGCGCGGGACCGCGCGCCAGGTCGACGTCGCGGCGGACGACGCCCGCGGCTGCCCGGCGCCGACGGGCCACGTCCTGACCCTGGACGACCTCGCCGGCCCTGAGCAGCACCGCCGACGCGCGGCCCTCGGTGCCCGTCACCACGTTGACGCAGTGGTGCAGCCCCAGGTGCCGGTAGACGTAGAGGTACCCGCCGGGACCGAACATCACGGCGTTGCGCGCGGTCCGTCCACGGTAGGCGTGGGAGCCGGGGTCCACCTCACCGGCGTAGGCCTCCACCTCGGTCAGGCGCAGCACGACGGTCCCGTCCGGCGCGTGCGACACCAGCCGCGAGCCCAGGAGGTCCCGGGCCACCTCCAGGACGGGTCGGGCGAACCAGGACGGGTCGGCGGCCGTGGGCGACGCGTCGGCGCCGACGACCGCCGCGCCGGGGGCGTCGTCGAGCGTCGCCGAGCCGACGGCCCCGCCGTCGACCGGCGCCGAGCCGGGG
>NZ_AXCW01000399.1 GCF_000603945.1 Actinotalea ferrariae CF5-4
ACCATCAACGGCGTGAACGGGGCCAGCGTGCTGGAGCTCATGGCGATGGGTGCCACGGGCGGGCAGGAGCTGACCGTGGCGGCCGGTGGCCCGGGCGCCCAGGAGGCGGTCGACCGGGTGGTCGCGCTCGTCGAGGCCGGGTTCGGCGAGGTCTGAGAGGCCACGGTGACGGCGCGCCGGCCCCGGCCGGCGCGCCGTTACCCTGAGCCGGTGAGCAGCGAGACCAGGGCGGGTGCGGCGTCGTCGGCAGATCCGGCGCGGCCCGAACGCGCACGGTCGGCACGGCGGCAGTTCGCGGCGACGATCCTCGTCCTCGAGGCGTTCGTCGTCTTCTTCGCGACGCTGGTGGCGTTCGGCCTGCGTGTCGGCGACCCCGTCGCCGTGTTCGTGGTCGGCGGCACGCTGTCCCTGGCGATGGTGCTGGTCGCCGGGATGCTGCGCTGGCCGGCCGGGTATGTCGCCGGGTCGGCCCTGCAGGTCCCGATGGTGGCCGTCGGCTTCGTCGTGCCGCTCATGTTCGGCGTCGCGGCGATCTTCGTCGTGCTCTGGGTCTGGGGGCTGCGTCTGGGGGCCCGGATCGACCGTGAGCGGGCGGAGCGGGCCGCCGCTGAGGGCTGACGCCGGCCGTCGCGGACCGGGGGCTCCGCCCGCCCGCGCGGTGGGGCGCCACTAGGGTGTCGACCATGACGTCTGCTCCGGAGCGCACCCTCGTCCTCGTCAAGCCCGACGGCGTCCGCCGGGGGCTCGTCGGGGAGGTCCTGCGGCGGGTCGAGGCGAAGGGCTACGTCCTCGTCGCCCTCGAGATGCGCACCGCGGACCGCGACCTGCTCGGTGCCCACTACACGGAGCACGCGGGCAAGCCCTTCTTCGAGCCGCTGGTGGACTTCATGGCGTCCGGGCCCGTCGTCGCCGCGGTGGTCGAGGGTCACCGGGTCATCGAGGGGTTCCGGTCCCTGGCCGGCGCGACGGACCCGACGACGGCCGCTCCCGGCACGCTGCGCGGTGACCTGGGCCGCGACTGGGGCGAGCGGGTCGTGCAGAACCTCGTCCACGGCTCGGACTCGCCCGAGTCCGCCAGCCGCGAGATCGGGCTCTGGTTCCCCGGCCTCTCGTGACGGCGGCTCCTGGGGGAGCGGCGCCCGCGCGGCGGCGCGTCCGCCCCCGCCGGACCTCCTAGGCTCACGCCGTGCACCTCAAGACGCTCACCCTGCGGGGGTTCAAGTCGTTCGCCTCGGCGACGACCCTGAACTTCGAGCCGGGCGTCACGTGCGTCGTCGGCCCGAACGGCTCCGGCAAGTCCAACGTCGTCGACGCCCTGGCCTGGGTGATGGGCGAGCAGGGTGCCAAGTCGCTGCGCGGCGGCAAGATGGAGGACGTCATCTTCGCCGGCACGTCCGGTCGCCCGCCGCTGGGCCGCGCCGAGGTGAGCCTGACGATCGACAACAGCGACGGCGCACTGCCGATCGACTACACCGAGGTCACCATCTCGCGGACCCTCTTCCGCAGCGGCGGCTCCGAGTACGCGATCAACGGCTCGCCGTGCCGCCTGCTCGACATCCAGGACCTCCTGTCCGACTCGGGCCTGGGCCGGGAGATGCACGTCATCGTCGGTCAGGGGCAGCTCGACGCCGTCCTGCGCGCCACGCCGGAGGAGCGCCGGGGCTTCATCGAGGAGGCCGCGGGCGTCCTCAAGCACCGCAAGCGCAAGGAGAAGGCGCTCCGCAAGCTCGAGGCGATGCAGGCGAACCTCACCCGCCTCACGGATCTCACCAGCGAGATCCGCCGGCAGCTGGGACCGCTCGGCAAGCAGGCCGAGGTGGCACGCCGGGCGCAGTCGGTGCAGGCGGACCTGCGCGACGCCCGTGCCCGTCTCCTCGCCGACGACCTCGCCCAGCTCAGCGCCACCCTGGAGCAGGAGATCGCCGACGAGACGGCCGTCCTGGCGCGACGGGCCGAGGTCGAGGCCGAGCTGACCGCCGCGCGGCACCGCCTGGCGCAGCTGGAGGCGGAGGCCGCCGTCGCCGCCCCCGCGCTGTCCGAGGCCGGGGAGGTCTGGTACCGCCTGTCCTCGCTGCGCGAGCGGCTGCGCGGGGTGTCCACCCTGGCCGGCGAGCGCCTGCGGCTGCTCGGCTCGGCGGGGGAGGAGACCGCGGGGGGCCGGGACCCGGACGACCTGGACGCCCAGGCGGCCCGGGCG
>NZ_AXCW01000400.1 GCF_000603945.1 Actinotalea ferrariae CF5-4
CCGCGGACGCCCGCCTTCCGGAGCTCCCGCTCGTCCCCCCGGTCGGCAGGGTCCGCCCCGCCGACGGTCCGGGCCGGGCCGACGGCCTGCCCACGCTCGACGACCTCCTCGCCTCGCGCCCCCGTCCGGCGAGCGGGCCCGCGGAGCTCGGCTGGCGCGCCGTCGTCCGCCGGGCGTCGGGGGGTCTGCTCAGCCTGCCTCCCGGCCCGGAGGAGCAGCAGGTCCGGGAGTCGGTCGCCGCGGTGCAGCGCCGTCTCGACGGGCCCCGGACGGTCGTCGTCATCAACCCCAAGGGCGGGGCGCACAAGACGACGGCGACGCTGCTCCTGGCGGCCACGTTCGGCAGCCACCGAGGGGGCTCCGCCCTCGCCTGGGACAACAACGAGACGCGCGGCACGCTCGGCTGGCGGTCCGAGCACGGCGCCCACCAGCGCACGGCCGTCGACCTGCTGGACGACCTGCACCGGTTCGAGGACCCGACCTCGGCGCGGGTCGGCGACCTCGACGCGTACGTGCGCTCCCAGTCCGCGCAGTTCGACGTGCTCGCCTCGGACGAGGACGCGGCGTCGGCCGCGTCGATCGACGCCTTCGCGTTCCGATCCCTGCACCGCACCCTCCAGCGGTTCTACCGCGTGATGGTCGTCGACACGGGCAACAACATGCGCGCCTCGAACTGGCAGGCGGCCATCGAGGCGGCCGACCAGGTCGTCGTCGTCTCGACCGTCCGCGAGGACACCTCGCAGTCCGCCGCCTGGGCGCTGGACGCGCTGCGGGCCGCGGGCAAGGAGGACGTCGTGCGGCGCGCCGTCACCGTCCTGTCCGACCCGGCCACGCGTCGCGACGCCGCCCTGCACCAGCGGCTGCACGACCACTTCGGCCGGCTCACCCGGGTCGTGCTCGACGTCCCGTACGACCCGTCCCTCGTCTCGGGCGGGCCGCTGGACGTCGACGCCCTCTCCCGCCAGACCCGGGAGGCCTGGCTGCACGTCGCCGCCGCGGTCGCGGACGGGTTGTGAGCGGTCCGGTCATGACGAGGTCCGGGCCGCCGGAGGCGCTGGTCGTCCACCCGGACGGCCAGCCGGTCCGTGCCGCGACCGTCGACGACGCGGAGGCCGTCGCCGCGCTCGTCCACGCCGCCTACCGGGGCGAGGAGAGCCACGAGGGGTGGACGACGGAGGTGGGCCTCGTCGCGGGGAGCCGGACGGACGCGGACACGGTCCGGGCTCTCGTCGAGGCGCCCGACAGCCTCGTGCTCCTCGCGGAGGACGACGAGGGCGCGCTCGCCTGCTGCCACCTGACCCGGCACGACGGGCACGCCTACCTGGGCATGTTCGCGGTCCGGCCGGGCCATCAGGGGCAGGGGATCGGCCGCCGGGTGCTCGACGCCGCGTCCCTGTGGGCGCGCGCCTGGGGTGTGCCGGACCTGCGGCTGAGCGTCCTCGACCAGCGCCACGAGCTCATCGCCTGGTACGAGCGCCGGGACTTCGTCCTGACCGGCGAGTCGGAGCCGTTCGGGGCGACGGCGGAGATCGGCCGCCCCCTGCGGGAGGGCCTCACGCTCCTGACGATGTCGCGGCCCGTCCGGCTCGAGGACTGACGGTCAGCCGAGCAGCCGGTCCAGCGTGACGAAGGAGTACCCGCGCTCGCGCAGGCCGGCGATGATCGCGGGCAGGGCGTCGGCGTCGAACGTCGTGCCGTCGTCCGGGTTCGCGCCGACGTGCAGGAGGACGACGGCGCCGGGGGTGGCGGCGGCCAGGACGCGGTCCACGACGCGCTGCACCGTCATCCGGGAGGTCCCGGTCCAGCCGAGCGAGTCGACCGTCCAGCGGACCGGCACGTAGCCGGCGTCGTTGACGGCGGCGACGTCCGCCGCGGTCCGGTCGCCGTAGGGGAAGCGGAACAGGGGGCACGCCGCGCGCCCGCCGGCGGTCCGGATGGCGCCCTCCGCCGCGGCGAGGTCGGCGGCGATCTGCGCGTTCGTCAGCAGCGGGTAGTGGTCGTGCGCGTCGCTGTGGTTGCCCATCCGGTGACCGGCGGCCGACATCGCGGCCACCTGCGACGGGTACCGCCGTGCGAAGTCGCCCGTGACGAAGAACGTCGCCGGTACGCCCTCGGCGCGCAGGGTCGCCAGGATGCTCGCGACGCCCGCGTCGCTCGAGCCGCCGTCGAACGTCAGGGCGACGACGGCCCGCGTCGTCGGGATGCGCTCCCAGTCCACGCCCCGCAGGGCGGCCGGCACGACGCACGACGCGGCCGGCGGGGGCGCGGGAGGCGGGGGAGGCGCGGGCGGAGGAGGAGGCGGGGGCGGTGCCGCCGTCGGAGCAGGCGGCGGGGA
>NZ_AXCW01000401.1 GCF_000603945.1 Actinotalea ferrariae CF5-4
CGCCGCGCGCGACCGTCGCCTGCAGCGCGTGGTCCGGGACCTGCTCGCCGCCGACCGCCGCGAGTCGGAGCGGCCGGAGGGCCCGCAGGCCGACGACGCCGCAGCCCCCGCGCCGCTCCACACGGTGGACCCCGTCCTCGGGCTCGACCTGCTGCGCGAGGCCGCGGGCGCGGGCCGGGACGTCTGGATCGAGGTCGTCGACCCCGCCGGCGTCCCCGTACGGCGTCGGGTGCGTCCGGTGCGCGTGGACGGCGGACGCGTGCGCGTCGTCG
>NZ_AXCW01000402.1 GCF_000603945.1 Actinotalea ferrariae CF5-4
ACGCGGAGCGCGAGACGGAGATGACGGTCGCCGTGCACCGCATCGCGTCGGTCACCCCCGTCTGAGGACGGGCCGGGCCGGCACCACGCCGTCGTCCGCGGCGGCGGGAACAGCCCTCCGCGCCACGGTGTTACCCAGACCCACCGACGCCCACCCCGAGGAGCCCGCGTGACCGACGGTCCGCTGATCGTGCAGAGCGACAAGACCCTGCTGCTGGAGGTCGACCACCCCGCCTCCGAGGCCTGCCGCCGCGCGATCGCCCCTTTCGCCGAGCTCGAGCGCGCCCCCGAGCACGTCCACACCTACCGGCTCACGCCGCTGGGCCTGTGGAACGCGCGCGCCGCGGGGCACGACGCCGAGCAGGTCGTCGCCGTGCTGCTCGAGCACTCCCGGTACCCGGTGCCGCACGCGCTGCTCGTCGACGTCGCCGAGACGATGTCCCGCTACGGCCGCCTCCAGCTCGTCTCCCACCCGACGCACGGGCTCGTGCTGCACGCCCTGGACCGTCCGGTGCTCGAGGAGGTGCTGCGGTCCCGCAAGACGGCGGGCCTGGTCGGCACGCGCCTGGACGACGACGACGTCGTGGTCCACGCCAGCGAGCGCGGTCGCCTCAAGCAGGTGCTGCTCAAGCTCGGCTGGCCGGTCGAGGACCTCGCCGGCTACGTCGACGGCGAGGCGCACCCGATCGACCTCGTCACGGACGGCTGGTCGCTGCGGCCCTACCAGGAGCAGGCCGTCGACAACTTCTTCCACGGCGGCTCCGGCGTCGTCGTCCTGCCCTGCGGGGCCGGCAAGACGCTGGTGGGCGCCGGGGCGATGGCCCGCTCGCGCACGACGACGCTCATCCTCGTCACCAACACCGTCTCCGCCCGCCAGTGGCGCGACGAGCTGCTGCGCCGCACGAGCCTGACCGAGGACGAGATCGGCGAGTACTCCGGCGCCCGCAAGGAGGTCCGCCCGGTCACCATCGCGACCTACCAGGTCCTGACGATGCGCCGGAAGGGCGTCTACCCCCACCTGGAGCTGCTGGACGCGCGCGACTGGGGCCTCATCCTCTACGACGAGGTCCACCTGCTGCCCGCCCCGATCTTCCGGATGACCGCCGACCTGCAGGCCCGCCGGCGCCTCGGCCTCACCGCGACGCTGGTGCGCGAGGACGGCCGCGAGGACGAGGTCTTCTCGCTCATCGGGCCCAAGCGGTTCGACGCGCCGTGGAAGGACATCGAGGCGCAGGGCTACATCGCGCCCGCCGACTGCGTGGAGGTCCGCCTCACGCTCCCCGACCGCGACCGGCTGCTGTACGCGACCGCCGAGCCCGAGGACAAGTACCGGCTCGCGGCGTCGGCGACGGGCAAGAACCGCGTGGTCGAGCAGCTCGTGGCCAAGCACGCCGAGGAACAGGTGCTGGTGATCGGGCAGTACCTCGACCAGCTCGAGCTGCTCGCGGACCACCTCGACGCGCCGCTCATCACGGGCGAGACCCCCGTCCGGGAGCGGCAGCGCCTCTTCGACGCGTTCCGCTCCGGGGAGGTGCGCCGGCTCGTCGTCAGCAAGGTCGCGAACTTCTCCGTCGACCTGCCCGAGGCGGCCGTCGCGATCCAGGTGAGCGGGTCCTTCGGGTCCCGCCAGGAGGAGGCGCAGCGGCTCGGGCGGATCATGCGCCCCAAGGCCGACGGTCGGACGGCGCACTTCTACGCCGTCGTCGCGCGCGACACCGTGGACCAGGACTTCGCCGCGCACCGCCAGCGCTTCCTGGCGGAGCAGGGCTACGCGTACCGGATCGTCGACGCGGAGGACCTCGTCACGGAGGCGTAGCCGGGACCGGCGGCACCTGGGGGCCGCCCGGGGCAGCGCGCACGGGACGGGGACGCACGCTCACGGGTTGCACAGGGGGCACCAGCGGGGGTCTGCCCGGTCCTCCCCGCGCGGCACGACCGCGCGGTGGGGGCACCGCGCGCAGCCCTGCACGTCCGCGCGGACGAGGTCCGTGCGGGCGCCGCAGTGCCCGCACGGCAGGCCGCGCTCGGCGTCGACCCGACCCC
>NZ_AXCW01000403.1 GCF_000603945.1 Actinotalea ferrariae CF5-4
CGCGGGCTCGACGACGCCCGGTGCGACGACGTCGGCCTGGACGAGGGCCGCGACGAGGAGGGCGGTGCCCGCAGCCCCAGCGAGGAGGACCCCGGGGGGCCGCGGTGCGCGTCCGGAGTGGTGCCGGGCGGGCGCGTCGTCGGGAAGCCGGTGGCGCGCCCGGTGCCGGGGTCCGGTCCGGTCGCTCGCCATGGGCCGACCCTAGGCAGTCCCGGGCCGGTCGGCGCGGCGGAGGGCCGGGACGCGCGGTCGGACCACGCGTCCGGACCACGACTCCGACCAGCGTCCGGACCGGCGCCGACGGGCCGTCATGAGCACAGGGAGCGGGCGACGGGAATCGAACCCGCGTAGCCAGTTTGGAAGACTGGGGCTCTACCATTGAGCTACGCCCGCGCGTGCCGGTCGGCGTGACGCCCCCGGCAGCGCGCCCAGGCTAGCCGGATCGCCGCGCAGGGCGAAGTCGGGGCCCGTCACCCCGCCCACCGCGGGGGCCCACCAGGTGGGCGTGCGCCCCGCTACGCTCGGGCCGCACGGGATGTGGCGCAGGTTGGTAGCGCGTCCGCTTTGGGAGCGGAAGGTCGTCGGTTCGAATCCGTCCATCCCGACCCTGCTCCGGCCGCTCGCGGTCGTGCTTCGTCCCGCCGTCGTCCCGCCGTCGT
>NZ_AXCW01000404.1 GCF_000603945.1 Actinotalea ferrariae CF5-4
CGGCCGTGCGACTCCTCGCGGGACCCGTGCCGGTGCCCGGTGCCGGGGCCGCGGGCCGCGCCGGTCGACCCGCTCGTGCCGTACGATCGTGGCGCCGCGCGCGTCGCCTCCGGCGTGCCTGCGTGTGGGCGACGCCCACCGTCACCCCCGCCCTGCCGCCCTCCGCGGCGGGCACCGTTCGCGCCGGGGACCGCCCCCGGGTCCGTTCGAGCCCTTGGAGACCACTGCTGTGAAGAGCGCCGTCGAGACCCTGGACGCCACCACGGTCAAGCTGACCGTCGAGGTGTCGTACGACGAGCTGAAGCCGAGCATCGACCACGCGTACGAGCACATCGGCTCGCAGGTGCAGATCCCCGGGTTCCGCAAGGGCAAGATCCCCGCCCGTCTGCTCGAGCAGCGCGTGGGTCGGCCGGCGGTCATCGAGCACGCCGTCAACGACGGGATGCCGACCTTCTACCGTCAGGCCGTCGCCGAGGCCGACCTGCGGCCGCTCGGGCAGCCGGAGATCGAGGTCACCGAGGTCCCCGCGCTGACGGGCACCGAGGGCGGCCTGACCTTCACGGCCCAGGTCGAGGTGCGCCCGGTCATCGAGCTGCCCGCGCTCGACGGCCTCACGGTCACCGTCGAGGACGTCACGGTCGCGGACGAGGACGTGGACCAGCGGCTCACCGCGCTGCGCGAGCGCTTCGGCACCCTGGTCGGCGTCGACCGTCCGGCCGCCGAGGGCGACTTCGTCGTGGTGGACCTCACCGCGGCCGTCGGCGAGGAGGAGGTCGACTCGGTCAGCGGCATCTCCTACCAGATCGGCTCCGGCAACATGCTGGAGGGTCTCGACGAGGCGCTCACGGGTCTGTCCGCGGGCGAGACGACGACGTTCGAGACCGCCCTGGCCGGTGGGGAGCACGCCGGCGAGACCGCGCTGGTCACGGTCACCGCGACGACGGTGAAGACCCGCGAGCTGCCCGCGGCCGACGACGACTTCGCGCAGATGGCGTCCGAGTTCGACACGGTCGAGGAGCTCCGCGAGGACCTGCGCGGCCAGGTCGCGCGCACCAAGGCGCAGTCGCAGGCGGTCCAGGCGCGGGACGCGCTGGTCGAGAAGCTCCAGGACGGCCTCGAGATCCCCGTGCCCGCCGGCGTGGTCGAGGCGGAGGTCCACCGGCACCTGGAGTCGGAGGGTCGCCTGGAGGACGAGGAGCACCGGGCCGAGGTCACGACGCAGGCCCAGGACGCGCTGCGCAACCAGATCCTGCTCGACACGCTGGCCGAGCAGCTCGAGGTCAAGGTCGGCCAGAACGAGCTGCTCGAGTACCTCGTGAGCGCGTCGCGGCAGTACGGCATGGACCCGAACACGTTCATCAGGACGGTGGACGAGCAGGGTCAGATCCCGATGATGATCGCCGAGGTCGGCCGCTCCAAGGCGGTGGCCGTCGCGCTCCGTCGGGTCGCGGTCGTCGACGCCTCCGGGCAGCCGGTCGACCTGAGCGAGTACATCGGCACGGACGAGGACGACGCGGCCGAGGCCGCCTTCGAGACCACCACCGAGTCCGTCGACGTGACCGACGCCCTCGAGGCGGACGAGGCGGACGAGGTCGACGGGTCCGAGCCGGCCAAGGCCTGAGCCGCGGGCCCGGCACCGGGCC
>NZ_AXCW01000405.1 GCF_000603945.1 Actinotalea ferrariae CF5-4
AGTGGTCCACCGACCGCACCGAGACGCCCGCCTGATGGTCCCTCGCACCCTGGAGCTGACCCCGGCCGACACCGCAGTCGTCGACCGGGTCGGCGCCGCGCTCACCGCGGCCGTGGGGACGGGGCGCCTCGGCGTCGCGTTCTCCGGCGGGGTCGACTCCTCGGTGCTGCTCGCCCTGGCGGTCCACGCCCTCGGGGCGCAGCGCGTCGTCGGGGTGCTGGGTGTGTCCCCGAGCCTCGCGGAGGACGAGCGGCGGGCCGCGCACGAGGTGGCCCGCGTCATCGGCGCGCCCGTGGTGGAGGTCCGCACGGCCGAGGGCGACGACCCGGACTACCGGCGCAACGGCCCGGACCGCTGCTACTTCTGCAAGAAGGAGCTCTTCGCGACGATCGACCGGGCCCTCGCGCAGGCCCACGGCCTGACCGCCGTGGCCTACGGCGAGAACGCCGACGACGCGCGCCGGCCCGACCGGCCGGGCAGCCGGGCCGCCACCGAGCACGCCGTCCTGCGCCCCCTCGCCGAGGCGGGCGTGGACAAGGCGGGCGTCCGGCGTCTGGCCCGGGCCTTCGGGCTGCCGAGCGCGGACAAGCCGGCCGCCCCCTGCCTCGCGTCCCGGATCCCGCACCACGAGGAGGTCACGCCGGAGAAGCTCCGTCAGGTGGAGCAGGCGGAGTCCGCCCTGCGTCGTCTGGGGCTCGGTGACGTCCGGGTGCGGCACCACGGGGAGATCGCGCGGCTCGAGGTGCCGACGGCGGACATCGCCGCGGTGTCGGGCGACGGGCTGCGGGAGGCGGTGCTCGCGGCGGTCCGTGCCGCCGGGTTCCGGTTCGTGGCGGTCGACCTGGCGGGCATCCAGTCCGGCGCGTTCACCCTGCCCCTGGTGACCCGGCACGGGCTGACAGGCTGACCGCCATGACGCCCGACCCCCGCGGCTGGACGCCGCCCGAGGAGCTCGCGGACTACGCGACCCTCGACCACGACCGACTCGCGCGCCGCGGGCTCGCCGAGGCGGTGCTGTGCGACGGCAAGACCGTCGAGCACCTCCACGGCATCGCCGGTGAGCTCGCGGCGCGCGAGTCACGCACCCTGTTCACCCGCGTCCGCGAGGACCAGGTGGCCGTGCTCCTGGAGCAGCTGCCCGGTGCCGCGTACGACCCGGTCGCCCGGCTCGTCGCCTGGCCGGGGGAGCCGCCGGAGCCGACCGGCGGGCTCGTCGTCGTCGTCGCCGCGGGGACGTCGGACCTGCCCGTCGCGCGGGAGGCGGCGCTGACGGCCCGCCACCTGGGCCGGGAGACCCGCACGATCGCGGACGTGGGCGTCGCCGGGCTGCACCGGATCCTCGGACGGCTCGAGGTGCTGCGCGAGGCGCGGGCGATCGTGGTGGCCGCCGGGATGGACGGCGCCCTGCCGGGCGTCGTCGCGGGACTGGTCACCGCGCCGGTCATCGCGGTGCCGACGTCGGTCGGCTACGGCGCCGCGTTCGGCGGCCTGGCGCCGCTGCTCACCATGCTCAACGCGTGCGCGCCGGGCGTCGCCGTCGTCAACATCGACAACGGCTACGGGGCCGGCCACATGGCCGCCCAGATCGCCGCCCCGGTCTGAGCCGAGCCCGGCACCCGCCGGGCGGTCCTGCGTCAGGGGGCGGGCGCGCCGGGGCGCAGCCCCGCCCGGTGCGCCGCCGCGTGGGCGTCCGCGAGCACGTCGCGGACGGGCACGCCGGCGTCCTCCGCCGCGCGCCGCACGTCCTCGTACTCCGGCATCGCCTGCACCACGACGCCGTCGCGCACGCCCAGCTTGACCCGCACGGGACCGGCGTCGGTCGTCACCTCGACCCACGTGCGGTCCAGGACGTGCTTGGCGACGGGCGTCGCGCGCCACCCGAGAGTCGTCGTGTGCCGCCACAGGACGTCCCCCACGCGCTCGAGGAGGGCCGGGGGGCACAGCACGTGGACCGTGTGCGCGGGCCGGCCCTTCTTCATGAGGATCGGCGTCAGCCACGCGTCGGAGGCCCCGGCCGCCAGCAGCGCGGCCACGACGTCGGGCCACAGCCGCGGGTCCAGGTCGTCGACGTTCGCCTCGACGACGACGGCGTGCGCCCGGCCGACGTCGTCGGGCACCTCGTCGCCCACGACCACCTGCAGCACGCCGTCCCCGCCCGGCACGGCGCCGACCCCCGACGCGCGCACGCGCAGGGCGGGGAGGGAGCCGGGCCGGTCGGCCGGGGTGGTGACGAGCGCCAGGCCCGTCGTCGTCGTCCGCGCGCCCGGCCTACCCGGCAGGACGTCCCA
>NZ_AXCW01000406.1 GCF_000603945.1 Actinotalea ferrariae CF5-4
GGGACCGGTGGATCAGGGCTCAGCGTTCCTTCAAGCCGCCCGCGCGGTGGTTGAGGAGGAGCGCAAGAAGGGGCACCGGCTCCTCGCCGGTGAACTCGAGGAAGCGCTGAGCGATCCACGACGGCCTGGCGCGCGGGAGCCGTTGTCACTGCGCCCAGTTCCGAAGGGCAGGGATGAGCGGCCGCTGTTGAGCCTGACGAAAGCTCGATGGTCATTCGCCGACCTGGTGCACGCACCCGTGGTCGAATCCGCGCTGGTGGACCTCGTGCGCGAGAACGAGCACAGGACCCTCCTCGTTACCCACGCTCTCCGGCCTCGTCAGCGCCTCCTGCTGGTTGGACCATCGGGTACGGGCAAGACCGCAACCGCGCACGCCATGGCCGCCGAGTTGAGCCTGCCCGTCGCGTCGGCGAACCTCGCTGCCCTCACGTCGTCGTACCTCGGCGAGACGGCCCGCAACGTCGAAGCGATCGTGCGCTTTGCCGAGACCACGCCCTGTGTTCTCCTGCTCGATGAGTTCGACGCTCTGGCCAGCGAGAGGTCGACCCCCGGCGACCACGGTGAACTCCGCCGCGTCGTCGCGACGGTCCTGCAGGTACTCGACGATGTCCGCGGCGAGTCCCTTGTCGTGGCGACCAGCAATCATCCGCAGATGCTCGACTCTGCAGTCTGGCGCAGATTCGACGACGTAATCCGCCTCCCACGCCCCGGCTACGCGGAGATGCGGCGCCTACTGCAGGTCAAACTCAACGGGATGCGCGGCGATGTGGACCTCTCCGCCTGGGCGCGACGTCTGAAAGGTGCTTCCGGCGCCGACGCTGAGTTGATCTGCACTGATGCGCTCCGACATGCGGTGCTCGACGGAGCGCCGACCGTCACGGACGAGCACATGGTGGAGTCCATGGCTAGGCTTCGTGCCCGCCGACGTGCGGTCAAAGCCCCCACCGGAGATCTGACCGATTGAGTGGAGAGTAGGCGCGCCAAGACCGATCCGTCGTTAGGTGGGCGTACCTTCGTGGCGTGACGCAGGGGACCCTCGAATTTCCGGAGCGTGAACACGCCCACCTGCGGCTTGCGCGACAACTCCCGGCTGGCACTCGGGTTGCCCGCCCATTCCGCTACCCCCGGCCTGTCAACTATCCCGATCAGCCGGGGCACGGCGCGAAGCTCCGGCGGGAGTTGGCGCAACTGCGCGCGATCCATGCGAAGCGGACGAGTGTCTTGGGCGTCGACCCGGAGAACGTCGCCGTGCTCCGGTTCAACGCACCGCCCGACGACAGGGCGCTGAGTGCTGCCGGACTCACGGTCCTCGAGTGGTTCACCGACCGTGTCGTCGTGACCTCTCCGGGAGACCCGCAGCTCGGCGGACTGGCGGAGCGGCTCGAGCAGTACCAGGCGGGCCCCCGGGCCGCGGATAGTGCCGGGGAGTCAGTGAGTGAATCGGATGACGCCGGCACCTCGGAGGACCGCCCCGGCAGAGCTCGGTACCAAGCCCTCTTCGACCTGATAGACGAAGTCCGTGCCTTGAGCGCGGATGAGATCGTGACGGCCGACGCGGCCGCCTTCATTGGAGCTTCAGCGCGTGACGCCGCCCTGCTGCTGGACGTGGAGTGCTGGTGCCCCGAGGATGAGGCTGATGCGCGGCAGCGTCATGAGGCGACGGCCGCCGCTGTCGAAGCCGGTGACGGGCGGGTCATGGACCGATCGCTGCGGCACCGGAGCGGTCTCTCCCTCCTGCGGATTGAGGGCAGCCCAGAGCTCGCTCGTGAGCTGGCGCGAGTTCCTCATGTCCGGCGCATCGATCGGATCCCTCGGCCGCTCGTGAGTCACCGAGAGGCTCACGCCGGGGGCGCTGAACTCTTGCCGCCGGTCCTCTCGCCAGACCGAGACGCGCCACTCATCGCCGTCGTAGACAGCGGCGTTCGCAGTGGGCATCCGCTCATTGGGCCGGCGTTTGCGGGCGCCGAAGCGTCCGACGGGCTTGACGCCGCCACCGACGGGTCCGGGCACGGCACGTTCGTGGCCAGCCTCGCGCTGCATGGCAGCCTCGAGGCGCTGATCGAAGACAAGAGAACGCCCGTCACCCCTGCTGGGCGACTGCTGAGTGTGCGCGTCCTAGACGATCGGAACGAGTTCCCTGACACCGACCTGTGGGAGAACGAACTTCTCGGCGCGATGGCGCTGGCCGTACGCCGGGGCGCGCGCATCATCAACCGGCTCTTCACAATCGAGGGTG
>NZ_AXCW01000407.1 GCF_000603945.1 Actinotalea ferrariae CF5-4
CGGACCGCGGGCCGGCGGTCGCAGGTCCGGGGGTCGGGGCACCGCGGGTCGCGCCACCTGGTGCCGGCGTGCCCGGGGTGGGCATGCCGGCAGTCGGCGTACCCGGGGTGGGCTTGCCCGACGTCGCCGTGCCTGCGGTCGGCGTACCCGACGTCGGCGTGCCGGGAACCCGCGTGCCCGGGCCCGAGGCCGCGGGGCCGCTCGGCGCACCGAGGGACGCCGGGGCGTCGGCACCAGGGACCGGACCCCGGGCCTGCAGCTCACGCAGCTCTCGCCGGGTCAGCGGGCGGTCGGCGGGCCCGGCACCGGCCGGGACAGGGCCGACCGGGGCGGGTCCGGGGACACCCGCGGTCACGACCGGCGCCGAGCCGCCGGCGGAGGCCGCCGCCGGGCGCGTCCGGGCCGACCGGAGCGCGAGCAGGAGAAGGATCGCGCCGACCAGCAGCAGCACCAGGCCGAGGACGAGACCGGGGACCAGCCACGGCGTCGTGACGGTCTGCGGCCACGTCAGCGTCACCGTCGGCGTCGCCGCCGGGTCCAGGGAGGCGACGAGGACGCTCCAGCGGCCGTCCTCCGCGTCCCAGCGGAGCTCGGCGGTGCCCTCGCCCGCGACCTCCTCGACCCACAGGTCCGACCCGCGCGGGTCGGCCGCGGTGGGGGCGGGCTCCTCGGCCGGTGCCTCCGCACCGTCGGTCGGCGCCGGCTCAGCAGGCTCGGCGGGCTCCGCGGGCTCGGTCGGCTCGGCAGGGGCCGTCTCCTCCGTCGGCCCGCCCGGGGCAGCCGGCGCGGCGGTGGCCAGCGTGGTCCGGTCGGCGAGGCCCGTCACGCGGGTCACCGGGTCCTGGCCGACCCAGGCCTCGACGTCCGCGGTCCGCCCGAGCGCGACGACGACGGTCGCGCCGTCGGCCTCCGCCAGGACGGTGACCTCGTCGGCGGCCAGGTCGAGCACCCCCGGATCCGTCATCAGGAGCGTCCCGTCGCTGCCGGCGGTCGCCGTGGCGGACAACGTGTCCGACGCCCGCCAGACCGTCGCGGACGCCACGGCCAGACCCGCGACGACCAGGCCCAGGACGCACAGGAGCGCCCCCAGAGCGCGCTTGAGCACGAGCAGATCCCTTCGCCGGTGACGATCAACCATAGGTCAGGGCCCTGTCCGCGGTCGCCCCGAACGAGGCGAGGGGCACGGCGGGGCGGTTACCCTGAGCGACGGTGCCGCGGCAGCCCTCGCGGTACGAGCCGTCCGTCGGACGGTGCCCGAGCGCGGTGTCCCTCGAGGACTCCCGCGAGCGGCGCCGCCCGACGACGGCCCCGGAGTCCCCGCCAGGAGGATGCAGTGCCCGACGAGCGACCCACCTTCCCCGTCGTCATGCGCGGGTACGACCGCGTCCAGGTGGAGCAGCGGCTGCAGCAGCTCGAGCAGCAGCTCACCGACGCCCGGGGGCAGGTCGAGCAGCTCGACGCACGCGCGATGCAGATCGCCGGGGAGCTGTCCGAGGCGCACCGCCAGCTGCGCGAGGCCGAGCGGCCGACCTACTCCGGGCTCGGCTCGCGGATCGAGCAGCTGCTGCGCTCCGCCGAGGAGCAGTCCTCCGACGTGGTCGCCCAGGCGAACGCGCAGGCAGCCGACTCCGTCGCCCGGGCCAAGCTCGCGGCCGACCAGATGCGCGCCCGGGCGGAGAACGAGGTCGCCGAGCTCCTCGCCACCGCCCGCCGGGAGGCGGAGGACCTGCGCAGCACCGCGGCCTCGGAGTCCGAGCACGCCGTGACGTCCGCCCAGCGTCGGGCCGAGGAGCTCGTGGGCTCCGCCGAGCGCGAGGCCGCCCGGATCTCCAGCGCCATCGCGACGGAGGAGAGCGAGCGGCGCACGACGCTGGAGCGCGAGCTGGGCACGCTGCGCGCGACGGCCGAGCGGGAGACCACCGAGCTGCGCGTCGAGACCGAGCGCGCCGCGGCGGAGCTGCGCGGCACGACCGAGGCCGAGACGGCCCGCCTGCGGGAGGAGGCCGAGCGCTACGCGGAGGACCTGCGCGCCACCGCGGACGCCGAGACGTCCGAGCTGCGGCAGCGGACGGCCTCGGAGAGCGCCGACCTGCGCGCCGACGCCGAGGAGTACGCCGCGACGCTGCGGACGACGGCCGAGCGCGAGACCGGCGAGCTGCGCCGTCGCACCGAGGCCGCCGCCGCCCAGGTGCGCGCCGAGGCGACGGAGCACGCCGACG
>NZ_AXCW01000408.1 GCF_000603945.1 Actinotalea ferrariae CF5-4
CGGCGAGGGCCGCCGCGCCCAGGGCGAGAGCGACGACGACGCCGCGGCGCCGGTCGAGCGTGCGGGACGGTGCGCCCTCGCTCATGCGCCGGCCGAGCTCCGCAGCCGAGCCGCGACCTGGACCGCCCGGACCGCGGCCGCGGCCTTGTTGCGCGACTCCGCGTACTCCAGCGCCTCCACCGAGTCCGCCACGATGCCGCCGCCGGCCTGGACGCTCGCCCGGCCGTCCCGGATCAGGGCGGTGCGGATCGCGATCGCCATGTCCATGTTCCCCGCGAAGTCGAAGTAGCCGACCGTGCCGCCGTAGATGCCCCGGCGGGCGGGCTCGAGCTCGTCGATGAGCGCGATCGCCCGCGGCTTCGGCGCCCCGGAGAGGGTGCCGGCCGGGAAGGTCGCGGCGAGCGTCTGGAGGGCCGTCGCACCGGGCCGGAGCCGGCCGACGACGGTGGAGCAGATGTGCATGATGTGGCTGAACCGCTTGATCGCCATGAGCTCGACGACCTCCACGCTCGTGGGCACGCACACCTTGACCAGGTCGTTGCGCGACAGGTCCACGAGCATGATGTGCTCGGCGCGCTCCTTGGGGTCCGCCAGCAGCTCCTCGGCGAGCGCCGCGTCCTCCTCCGGCCCCTCCCCGCGGGGGCGCGAGCCGGCGATGGGATAGGTCAGGACCCGCCCGTCGGTCACCTTGACCAGCGTCTCGGGGCTCGACCCGACCACGGCGAAGTCGTTGCCGGCGGCGTCCTGCAGCTGGAAGCAGTACATGTACGGGCTCGGGTTGATGGTGCGGAGCACGCGGTAGACGTCCAGCGGGGACGCGGGGCAGTCCAGGTCCAGCCGCTGGGAGAGCACCACCTGGAAGACCTCGCCCTCCCGGATCGCCTCCTTGCCCGCGCGGACGGCGTCCTCGAACTCCTGCCGCGTGCTGCGGAACTCCAGCTCCGGCTCGTCGCCGTCGGCCAGGACCGACGGCGGCACGTGCACCGGCCGGGCGAGCGCGGCCTGCATCGCGTCCAGACGCGCGACCGCGTCGGCGTGCGCCTCGTCGACCCGCTCGTCCGTGGCGTCGAAGTTGATCGCGTTGGCGACGAGCCAGACCGAGCCGTCGACGTGGTCGACGACGGCGAGGTCGGTCGCGAGGCAGAGCGTGAGCTCCGGCACCCCGAGCTCGTCGGGCGCCTTCGCGGGCAGGGTCGGCTCCCAGTGCCGGACGACGTCCCAGCCCATCGCGCCGACCAGGCCCCCGGTCAGGGGTGGCAGGCCCGCGATCGCCGGGGTCCGGAGGACCTCGAGGGTCTCGCCGAGGACGTCCAGCACGTCACCCGAGGTCGGCACGCCCACGGGGACGTCGCCCGTCCAGGTCGCCTCGCCGCCGGCGACCGTGAGGGTCGCGCGGGAGCGGACGCCGACGAAGGAGTACCGCGCCCAGGTCCCGTCGACCTCGGCGGACTCCAGGACGAACGTGCCGGGCCGGCCCTGGGCGAGCGTGCGGTAAAGGCCGACCGGGGTCACGTCGTCGGCGAGGAGCCGCCGGACGACCGGGACCACCCGACGGTGCCGGGCCAGCTCGCGGAACGTCTCCAGGCGCGGCCAGGTCGCACCCCACGCGAGGTCGCCCGGGGACGGCTCGGGCGCGTCGACGGCCGGGGCGTCCGTCCGCAGGTCCGCGCCGGTCACCGCCGGCCCTCCCCGTGCGCAGCGGAGTCGCCCGGGTCGGCCGCGGGCCCGCCCTCGAGGCCACCCATGGCGCCGACGACCGCCCCCAGGTCTCCGCCCGCATCGAAGCAGGTCCGGGCGCCGGTGTGGCAGGCGGCACCCACCTGGTCGACCCGGACCAGCACCGCGTCGCCGTCGCAGTCCAGCGCGACCGACCGCACGTGCTGGACGTGCCCGGACGTGTCGCCCTTGCGCCAGTACTCCTGGCGCGACCGGCTCCAGAAGGTCACGCGACCCGTCGTCAGGGTGCGGTGGAGGGCCTCGTCGTCCATCCAGCCGACCATGAGCACGTCGCCGGTGTCGTGCTGCTGCACGACGGCGCAGACCAGGCCGGCGTCGTCGCGCTTGAGCCGGGCGGCGACCGCGGGGGCGAGGGTGCGCGCCGGGGCTCCGGGGGCGTCAGGACGGGCGTTCTCGAGCACCGGACGATCCTGCCACGTCGGGCGCGCGCCTCGGCCGGCCGTCCGCGTCCGCGCCGTCCGCG
>NZ_AXCW01000409.1 GCF_000603945.1 Actinotalea ferrariae CF5-4
CACCGGCGCCGGCCGCCGGTCCGCCTCCGGTGTCGCCGGGGCCGCCCGCGCCGCCGGCCGTCATCGTGCTCGACGACGGGCAGCGCATCGAGGTGCGCACCGTCGCGCTCCTCGGGCGGCGCCCGCAGCCGCGCCCGGACGAGGTCGTCGAGGTGCTCGTGTCGATGGACGACTTCGCGCGCTCCGTCTCCAAGACCCACGCCCGCCTGCGCTGGGACGGGCAGGTCGGCTGGCTCGTGGACCGGGGATCCACCAACGGCACCGCGGTCCAGGACGCGACCGGACGCCGGACCGTCGGGCAGGACCTCGAGGAGCAGGTGCTGCCCGGCCAGCAGGTGCACCTGGGCCACCGCAGCTTCGTGCTCGAGGTCGCGCCGGCCGGGCCGGGCGGGGTCGCATGACCGCTGCCGCGAGCGCCCCGCACCCCGCCGTCGACGCCTCGAACGGCCACGGCGTCCTGACGGAGACGCGTGCCGAGGTCGCCTACCTCAGCGAGGCCCGCGCCGACCTCCTGCTCCAGGCGAGCGCGGCGCGACGCCCGGTGGTCCTGGTCAGCGACGAGGTGACCCGGCTGACCTATCCGCTGCGCGAGGCCCTGCGCGACGCCGGCGGGCACTGGGTCGTGCGGGCGACGGACGGCACCCTGCGCGACGGCTTCGACGGCCGACGCCTCGCGCGCGTCGCCGACGCGGTCTCCGGCGAGCGGGTCGGGTCCGCCGACGACGTCGCCGTGCGCTTCCTGCGTCCGCAGCGCGCCGAGGCCGTGCAGCTCCTCCTGTCCCAGTCGGTGCGTCACAAGGCCGCCCCCACCACGGTGCTCGGCGGCACCGCCGAGCTGCTCACGCAGGAGCTCACCGGCGCCCCGCCGCGGGGTTGGGGAGCGCACGAGCCCGCCGTCGTCGCGTGGGACCGCACGCGGCTCACCGAGCTCGCCCGGGGCCGGATGCCGCGCGAGACGACGGTCATGGTGGCGGGGTCCCCGGAGCGGCCCGTCATCGGCACCATCCGGACCGCCCGCACCGAGCACGGGCTGGAGGAGACGACCCAGCTCCTCGTCGCCGTGGGTGCGCCGGGCAGCGACGAGGCGCGCGCCGTCGTCGACCGCCTGCCGCAGGTCATGGCGGCCTTCGGCGCGCAGCAGCTGCCGCTGTTCGGGCTGGTCCTGGCCCGCACCGGACGGCGGGACCTCACGTTCCCGTCCGTGCTCGAGGCGCCGCCCACGCCGCTCGGGATGCTCGTGGGGCCGCCCGGGGTGCGGGACCTCGGCCTCGACGTCCGCGACCTCGGCGACCGCCTCGGCGCGCGCGTCGTCGGCCGGCCGCGCGTGCCGGGCCTGTACTTCCCGCTCGGCACGTTCACCGAGCCCGGCTGGGCCGCGCTCGACGCCGTCCTCGACGCGCTCGGCCGCGACCGCGTGCGCGCCGTGCTCGGCCAGGCCGGCGGGCCGTGGGAGGGGGTGCTCGGTGGCTGAGCAGCGCCTCGACGAGCAGCGCTCGAACGAGCAGCGCCTGAGTGAGCAGCGCGTCGACGACGCCGTCCTGCTCGAGTCGGTCCGGGTGCACCGCGCCCGCCTGCGGGCCGCGTTCGTCCACGGCGAGCTGCGCGCCCGCCGCACGACCACCGACAACGTCAAGCGCCTCGTCGGCAGCGTCGTCGTGGCCGCCGTCGTCTGCGCCGGGTGCGCGGGGTACTCCTTCTTCCAGGCGAACGCCGGCGCCGCCCGGCCCGGGGCGACGGCCCCGACCACCACGGCGGACGCCACCAGCACGCCGACCACCACCACGCCGGACGCCACCACCGCGACGGAGGCCGCCCCGTGAGCCGCTGGACCCGCCTGACCCTCGTCGGGTCCGCCCGCCGGGCCGACGTCGTCGTCCCCTCCGACGAGGGCTTCGCCGCGATGCTGCCCCCGCTCCTGGACCTGCTCGACGAGCAGCCCGACGGCGCGACCGGGTCGGTGAGCCTCGTCCGGGTCACGGGGGAGCAGGTCGACCTCGCGCAGGACTGCCTCGCCCAGGAGCTGCGCGACGGCGAGGTGCTCCGGGTCGTCCGGGCGGCCCAGGCGCCCCCGCCGCCGGAGGTCGCCGACGTCACCGACGCCACCGCCGAGGAGCTCGCCGCGCGCGCGGACCGCTGGGACACCCGGAGCCGGCACGCGACGGCCGCGACGACAGCGGCGGTCGCGGCGGG
>NZ_AXCW01000410.1 GCF_000603945.1 Actinotalea ferrariae CF5-4
AACGGCCTGGCGGTCTGGACCGACCCGCCCCTGACGACCGTCCGCCAGGACGTCGACGCGAAGGGCCGCGCCGCCGTCGGCGCCCTGCTGGACGTGATCGCCGCCCGGCGGGCCGGCCCTGCACCCCGCCCTGCACCCCACCCTGTACCCCACGTCACCCTGCCGACCGAGCTCGTCGTCCGCGGCAGCACCGGCCCGGCACCTCACGCCTGACCCGACCCACCACCGAAAGGGACACCCCCGTGACGGACAAGCACGTCGACACCCCGACCCACCCCGACGCCGACTGGTGGCGGCAGGCCGTCGTCTACCAGGTCTACCCGCGCACGTTCGCCGACGCCGACGGCGACGGCCTGGGTGACATCAAGGGCGTCACCTCGCGCCTGGACCACCTCCAGGGCCTCGGCGTCGACGCGGTGTGGCTCAGCCCCTTCTACCCTTCCGCCCTGGCCGACGGCGGCTACGACGTCGACGACTACCGCGACGTCGACCCCCGCCTGGGCACGCTCGCGGACGTCGACGAGATGATCCACGAGGCCCACCAGCGCGACATCCGGGTCATCGTCGACATCGTCCCGAACCACAGCTCGGACCGGCACGCCTGGTTCGTCGAGGCCCTGGCCGCCGAGCCCGGCTCGCCGGCGCGCGAGCGGTACGTCTTCCGTGACGGCACGGGCCCCGACGGCGCCGAGCCGCCGACGGACTGGATGTCGCACTTCGGCGGCCCGGCGTGGACCCGCGTCCCGGACGGCCAGTGGTACCTGCACCTCTTCACCCGCGAGCAGCCGGACTTCAACTGGGACAACCGCGAGGTCCGCGACGACTTCCTCCGCACGCTGCGCTTCTGGTCCGACCGCGGCGTCGACGGCTTCCGCGTGGACGTCGCGCACGCCCTGGCCAAGGACCTCTCGGACCCCCTGCGGAACCTGGGCGGCCGGCACCCCGACGCGCTCACCGAGCTGCCCATGGACGGCAGCCACCCGTACTTCGACCGCGAGGAGGTCCACGAGATCTTCCGCGAGTGGCGCGAGGTGCTGGACGAGTACGACCCGCCGCGCAGCGCCGTGGCGGAGGCGTGGGTGGCCAACAGCCGCCGCGTCCTCTACGCCCGCCCCGACGAGCTCGGCCAGGCGTTCAACTTCGAGCTGGTCCGGGCCGGCTGGGGCGCGCCGCAGTGGCACGTCGTCGTCGACGAGTCGCTCTCGGCCGCGCAGGTCGCGGGCGCCTCGGCGACGTGGGTCCTGTCCAACCACGACGTCGTGCGGCACGTGTCCCGCTACGCCCTGCCGGCGGGCGCGGACCTCAACGCCTGGCTGCTCAGCGGCGGCACGGACCCCGAGCCCGACCTCGAGCGCGGCCTGCGTCGGGCCCGGGCGGCGACGGCGTTCATGCTGGCCCTGCCGGGCTCGGCCTACCTCTTCCAGGGCGAGGAGCTGGGTCTGCCCGAGGTCGCGGACCTCGCGCCGGAGGACCTGCAGGACCCGATCTGGGAGCGCACGGAGCACCAGGAGAAGGGGCGCGACGGCTGCCGCGTGCCGATCCCGTGGGAGAAGGACGGCCCGTCGTTCGGCTTCGGCGCCTCCGACCGTCCCACGCTCCCGCAGCCGGCGTGGTTCGGGGACCTGTCGGTCCAGGCGCAGGACGGCGTCGAGGGCTCGACCCTCGAGCTCTACCGCGAGGCGCTGCGCCTGCGCCGCGAGCTCCGGGGCGACGAGTCGCTGGAGTGGCTGCACGACGGCGAGCCGACGACGACGCTGCACCTGCGCCGCTCCTCGGGTTGGGAGTGCGTCACGAACTTCTCCGACGCGCCCGTGCCGCTGCCGGCCGGCGAGGTGCTGCTGGCCAGCGGTCCGCTGGGTGACGGCGAGCTGCCCGGCGAGACGACGGTCTGGCTGCGCCGCTGACGCGACGCCGGGCCGCTCGCGGCGAGCACCGGGGAAGGTCGGTGGCGCAGGACGCCACCGACCTTCCCCGATGTCGTCTGCGGGTG
>NZ_AXCW01000411.1 GCF_000603945.1 Actinotalea ferrariae CF5-4
CTCGCGGCGTGCCGCGGTTGCCGTGACACCCGCTCGAGCCATCCGCCGGCCAGTCACCCGGACTCCACAACCCAGCCCAGGGCAGCCATCGCCCGGGGCGTCAGCCCCAGCGCGTCAGCAGCGTGACGCGCCTCCTGCGCGGTCCACGCCGACCCCTGACCGGCCAGGAGCATCGACTCGTATGCCACCAGCAGAGCGACCGTTCCCGACGCCGTTTCGTCCCATTGCGTGGCCTGCGGGGACGTCCACAGCTCTTTCCAGCGCCGTTTCTCCACCCGGGTCCACTCCCGGCCCTCGGGCATCCGCGGCACCGGGAGGTCACACCCAATGGCGGGCAGGAGCACCATCGCGGCACGCTGACCTGCGGCGACAGGGCGACGGTGAGCGCGGCTGTTCGGCTTCGTCGCGTTCCTCGGAGTGCCCATCTAGTCACCTACCTTCTTGATCGACTTGGGTTGAGTGGTACATCGGGGCCAGGGAGTCCTCACCGGCGGTGAAGCGCGCTACCCGGTCGCCCCACCCCCCTACATGCATGAGTGCGGTTCGTGTCCCGGGCGAACGGGGATGCCGTGCTAGGCGCAGGTCGGTCAAAGCGGTGAAAGGAAGAACTCGCTCGCGGCCTTCGTTCCCCTGTTCCCGTTGGCCGAACGGGTGAGGGGTGACGTTCACGCCCAGCACGGCGGGTCTCATGCGGCCGGCGGCGGGATGTCGGTGACGCGGACGCGCGTGCCGTCCGGCTTCGTCACGGTGGGTGTGGGGTCGATGAGTACCCGGCCGTAGGGGGTGAGCTCGTAGTACGGGGTGGTCGGCATCCGGTCGGGGTCGAGGGTGCCGTCTGCCAGTCGCGGCAGGTTCGGGAAGTCCCCGTTAGGTCCGGGGTCCAGCGCGTCCAGGGCCATCGGTCACGCCTCCGTGGGGGCGTCGGGCACGAGGGAGTCGGCCAGGTCGTACCCCTTCACGCGGGCGGCCTGGTCTGCCTCGTGCTCGAGGCGGCGCAGGAAGTCGGGGTCGTACCACCGGACCTCTGCGATGTTGTTGGTGGTGTGGCCCAGCGTGTTCCCGGCGCTGACGGCCTTGTTGCGGACGGCCTCGCGGGCGTACCGGGCGGCGCGCTCGGCCACCCATGCGGCGAACGCGGCGGGCAGGTCGGCGGCCCGGACGGCTGCGCTGAACGCGTCGCGGTGCTGGTTGCCCTGCTCCCGAAGCTGCTCCTCGGTTGCGTCCCGACCGGCCCAGGTGGTCTCTGCCCACTTCCGGCGGGCGTCGTCGAGCCGTGCGGCCCGCTCGGCTTCGGCGCGCGCCTTCTCTTCCTGGCGGCGGGCGAGCTCGGCGGCGAGCGCGTCGGTGTCGAGGGTGGTGAGTGCGGTCTTGGTGGTCATGGTCAGTTCTCCTGGTGAGTCGTGGCGCGCTCAGCGGCGGCCTTGTCGTTGGCGTAGTAGGCGGCGGACATCCGAACCGTCCGCGGCAGGGCGGCGTATCGGGCGGGGTCGGTGGTCCGCAGGTCGAGCGCCCGGTCGAGGTCGGGGTTCGGGCGGAACGTGCGGGCGCGGTTCGCGTCCTCGCGTTCCTGGCGGGTGAGGGCGTGCTCTGCCGGCGCGTATGCGCGGCTCAGTCGGTCATTCATGAGGGCTTCCCTTCGGTGGTGTTCGTGGCGTCGTAGTCGATGAAGTAGGAGGGTCGGTATTTGCCGACAATGACCGGGGAGGCAACGCCGCGGCGCACGAGGTCTTGTGCCAGTCGGTTGAGTGCCCCGACCCTCCACACGTCGGCGGTGCGGCCCTGGTGCGCCTCAGCCCAACGGCGCTTCTGATAGCCGAGGTCGTGCTTCTGCTTGCTCATGCGTTGCTCTCCTGTCGCTGTCGCAGCTCGACGGCCCCGCAGTCGTCACAGCGGGCGATGAGGAGCCCGTAGA
>NZ_AXCW01000412.1 GCF_000603945.1 Actinotalea ferrariae CF5-4
CCGACGACGCGGGGCAGGCCGCGGCGCTCCACCGCGAGCGCCTCGCGGAGGCCTACCGGCTGCAGGTGAGCGGCGACGGCGTCGTCGTCCGCGCGGTGGGCCCGGCCGGCCTGCGCCACGGCCTGACGGTCCTCGGCCTGCTGGCCACCGGCGTGGACGCCGTCCCGGGCGTCACGGTCGTCGACGCGCCCCGCTACCCGTGGCGGGGCCTCAGCGTCGACGTCGCGCGGCACCCCCTGCCGGCCGACGACGTCCTCGTCCTGCTCGACGTCCTGGCCGACCTGCGGCTCAACGTGCTGCACCTGCACCTCACCGACGACCAGGGGTGGCGCCTGGACCTGCCGTCGCGGCCGGAGCTCGCCGCGCGCTCCGGCGGGACGGCCGTGGGCGGGGACACGGGCGGCTGGTACGACGGGGCCGCCTGGTCCCGGATCGTCGAGGCGGCCGGTGCCCGAGGGATCGCCCTGGTCCCCGAGGTCGACGTCCCCGGGCACGTCAACGCGGCCCTGCACGCGCTGCCCGAGCTGACCCCCGACGGCGTGGCGCCCCCGGCGTACACCGGCATCGACGTGGGCTTCAGCCGCCTCACCGCGGACCTGCCCGCCACCGAGCCGTTCCTGCGCGACGTCTTCGCGGACCTCGCGCGCCTCACCCCGGGCACGCACCTGCACCTCGGCGGCGACGAGGTCCTCACGATGGACCGCGAGGAGTACGTCCGGCTGGTCCGCGCCGCGGCGGACGCGGTCGAGGCCACGGGGCGCGCCGTCGTCGGCTGGCAGGAGGTCGCGACGGCCCCGCTCGCACCGGGCAGCGTCGTCCAGCTGTGGGACGAGCGGGAGGACCCGGGCCACCTCATCGCGGCCGCCACCCGCGGGGCCCGCGTGCTCCTGTCCCCCGGCAGCCGCGTCTACCTGGACATGAAGTACGACGCCGCGACCGAGCTCGGCCTGGAGTGGGCCGGGCACATCCCGCTGCCGCGGGCGTACGAGTGGGACCCCGTGACGCTCGTGCCGGGGCTCGACCCGCAGCACGTGGTCGGCGTGGAGGCGGCGATCTGGTCGGAGACGACGCGGTCGCTCGCGGACCTCACGAGCCTGCTGCTGCCGCGGCTCGCCGCCGTCGCCGAGGTCGCGTGGACCGCCCAGGGCTCCCGGCGCGACGTGGGCGGGACCGCCACCGAGGACCCCCTCGGGCTCACCCGCCGGCTCGCGGCGTTCGCCCGCACCTGGGACGCCGCCGGGCTGCGGTGGACCCGGACCCCGGGCGTGCCGTGGTGATGGTGAGCCCGGAGCCGACAGGTCAGTCCAGGCGGGCGAGGAGGCGGACCGCCCGCGCGTCGTAGACCTGCCCGCCGACGACGACGCCGCCCGCCAGCACCCCGGCCCCTCCGAGCACGCCGGCCGCCAGCACCACCCATGACAGGCCCGGGCGCCACCACAGCGCGGCGAGGTACAGCGCCGTCACGGGCAGGCAGACGACGGCCGTGGCGACCGAGGTGACGAGCTGGGCGACGAGGCTCGCGCCGAGGGAGCCGGCCTGCGCGGCGTACGGGCTCGCCCCGGGCGGCGGCACCGGGTAGACGAGGGCCGCGCTGGAGACCGCCGAGACGGCCAGGCCCGCGCCGAGGACGCCGAGCGCGGCGCCGACGGCGGCCGGTGCCAGGTCGGTCCGCCCGGCGACGACGGCCCCGGCCACGGCCACCACGACGAGGACGGGCGCCGCCCACACCAGCGTGGCGGCCGCGCGCCCCGCCCGGTCCGCCCAGCCGGGGACGTGGGACACCACGTGCAGCCACAGCGCGGAGCCGTCGAACGCCGTGTCGTTGTGCCGCCCCCACGCGATGGTCCCGGCCATGAGCGGCGCCATGCTCAGGGCCACCGCCGCCGGGGCGTCGACGACCGTCGCGGCCAGCAGGACGATGAGGACCGGCAGCGCGACGGCGCCCACGAGGGCGCTGGTGTACCGGGGGTCGGTCGTCCACGACCGCAGACCCCGCCGCGCGACGGCGCCCGCCACGA
>NZ_AXCW01000413.1 GCF_000603945.1 Actinotalea ferrariae CF5-4
CGCCCGCGGCGCGACGGCCGTCGTCGGCACGACGCCACCCTCGGCGGGCGTCCTCCCGCCGCCGCGGACGGGGACGCCGCCCGGCCGGCAGCGGCTGGCCCTCGGCCTCGTCCTCGTCCTCCTGGCGATCCTCGCGGGACGGCTCGTGCACATGCAGGTCGTCGCCGGTCCGGCGCTCGCGGCGGAGCACTCCGCGCTGCGGCTGTACACGCAGGAGATCCCCGGCGAGCGGGGCCGCATCCTCGACCGGAACGGCGTGGCGCTCGCCACGTCCGTCGAGCGGTGGAACGTCGTGGTCAACCAGGCCCAGCTCGTCGAGGCCCTCGGCACGCCCGAGGAGGTCGCGGCCGAGGCGGCGCGTCTCGGGCCGGTCCTCGGGGTGCCGGCCGCGGAGCTCGGCGCGGACCTGTGGGGCGGGGAGGAGAAGCGCCAGTTCGTCTACCTCGCCAAGGGCGTCGTCCCCGAGGTCTACGACCAGGTCCGGGAGCTGCGGATCCCGGGCATCACGGGTGAGCGCGCGACCGACCGCACCTACCCGGCCGGCAACACCGCGGGGAACCTCGTCGGGTTCGTCGGTGCGGAGGGCTTCGGCCAGGCGGGGATCGAGCAGGTGTACGACGAGGTGCTCGCCGGCACGCCGGGCCAGCTCACCTACGAGCAGGGGGCCCGGGGGCAGCGCATCCCCGGCCGGGAGCAGGAGAGCATCCCGGCGGTGCCGGGCCGCGACGTCCAGCTCACCATCGACCGGGACGTCCAGTTCATGGCGCAGCGGGCGCTGGACGCCAAGGTGGCCGAGACCGGTGCCGAGTGGGGGGCGGTGCAGGTCGTGGACGTCCGCACCGGGGAGATCCTGGCGCTGGTCGACTCCGGCGCGGTCGACCCCAACGACCCGGGTGCCACGCCCGCCCGGGACCGCGGCAGCCGGTCCATCGAGGCGGTGTACGAGCCCGGCTCGACCGCCAAGGTGATCTCGATGGCCGCGGTCCTCGAGACGGGTGCGGCGACGCCGGCGTCCCGGTACACGGTGCCCTACCAGTACACGACGCCCAACGGGCAGACGTTCAAGGACTCCAACGAGCACCCGACGCTCCAGCTCACGCTCGCCGGGGTGTTCGCCGAGTCCTCCAACACCGGCACGATCATGGCGGGGGAGGCCCTGCCCGAGCAGGTCCGGCACGACTACCTGCGCAAGTTCGGCTTCGGCGAGCCCACCGGCGTCGGCCTGCCCGGGGAGTCCGGCGGGATCCTCTGGCCGGCGGACACGTGGGACGGTCGGTCGAAGTACGCGGTGCTCTTCGGCCAGGCGGTCAGCTCGACGGTGCTCCAGAACACCCAGGTCTTCGCGACGATCGCGAACGGCGGCGTCCGGGTCCAGCCCCACCTCGTCGAGGGCACCACCGGCCCCGACGGCCGGCTCGTCCCGGCGGAGCTCGAGGAGCCGGAGCGCGTGATCAGCCCGGAGACGGCCGCCACGATGATGCAGATGCTCGAGACCGCCGTGGTCGAGGGCACCGGTGGCAACGGCGCCGTCCCGGGGTACCGCGTCGGCGGCAAGACCGGCACGGCCCAGGCCTTCGAGGGCGGCGGCGTCATCAAGTACGTCGCGTCGTTCATCGGCGTCGCCCCGGTCGACGACCCGCGGATCGCCGTGAACGTCGTCCTCTACTCCCCGAAGACCGAGATCTACGGCGGTGTGGTGGCCGCCCCGGTCTTCCGCGACGTGACGTCGTTCACGCTCCAGCACCTCGGCGTCCCGCCCACCGGCACGACGCCGGAGCTGCTCCCGACCACCTGGGAGTGACCGGCGTGGCGGCTCCGGCGCCGGACGGTACATTCGGGGCCGTGACGTCCCCCCACGGTCGGATGCGGCCCCGGCAACGCCCCGCACGTCACCTCGGCGACCTCGCGGCGGAGCTCGGCGTCCCCGTCCCGGCCGAGCGGGCCGACGTCGTCCTCACCGGCGTCGCGGTCGGTTCGGCCGACGTCGAGCCGGGGGACCTGTTCGCGGCGCTGCCCGGGGCGCACGCGCACGGCGCCGACTTCGCGGCCGCCGCCGCAGCGGCCGGC
>NZ_AXCW01000414.1 GCF_000603945.1 Actinotalea ferrariae CF5-4
CGGCGCGGCGCAGGTCGGCGGGCGTGCCGCTGCCGACGCCCACGACCAGGAGGCGCGGTGCGAGCCCGGCCCAGGGCAGGCCGGGCGTCCCGGCGATGGCCCGCGGGAGGGTGACGACGTGCGTCTCGCCCGGCCGGCCGTCGGCGCCGAGGGCGTCGGTGAGCTCGGCCAGGTCGATGCCGTAGCGCACCGCGGCGTCCACGGTGCCGACCCGGGGCTGGACCCCCTCGTCGTCGTCACCCGGCGGGGCGACGGGCAGGACGAGCGCGTCCACCTCGTCGTCGGCCGGGAGCGGGGACGAGGAGACGTGCCCGGCGACCACACGGAGCGCGGGAAGGCCGGCGAGGTGGGCGTGGACGTCGAAGGCCTCCGCGCCGGGGGCGGTGGGTGCGTCGGACCCCCGGCGGCCGGCGGGCCGGCGGCGCGAGGATGCTGCGGCGGTCGTCACCGCGGACGTCAGCTGACGACGGAGGTCAGTGCCTCACCCAGCTCGCTCGCCTCGGTCGCGTTGAGCTCGACCACCAGACGACCGCCCCCCTCGAGCGGCACGCGCATGACGATGCCGCGTCCCTCCTTGGTGACCTCGAGCGGCCCGTCACCCGTCCGCGGCTTCATGGCGGCCATCGATGGCTCCCTCTTCCGTGCGTCGTCTGCCGCAGGGCCGTGCTCGGCCCTGCGGTGTGCCGTCCGAACCGTGCGGGACCGTACGGCCCGTGCGGTCGTCCGGGACGAGTCTAGTTCACCGGCCGGCCCCGCCGGTCCCCCGC
>NZ_AXCW01000415.1 GCF_000603945.1 Actinotalea ferrariae CF5-4
AGGCGCGCCACCTGCGGCGGCGCGGCCCGGACCCGTCACGGTGGCCAGCCCGACGGCGGGACGAGACGCCACAGCGACCACACCCACAGGGCCTGCCCGGCCAGCCCGAGGCCGAGCAGCGCGGCGACACCGAGTGCCCGTCGGAGCCTGCCCGGCGGGGCGAGCGCCGCCCCAGCGGCCGCCGCGGCGGCGGGGAAGGCCAGCAGGCTGAAGCGGACCAGGCTCGTCCCGGGCTCGAGGACCACGACCAGGTAGGCCGCGTACCCCGCGACCCAGCCCCACGCCACCGGACCCAGGCGACGCAGCCGCGGCCAGGCGACCAGCGCGAGGAGCCCGATCGCGACACCGAGCAGCAGCAGCGGGGCCGCCCCGGCGACGAGATACCGCGCGACGTCCCACCACGGCAGGAGCGGGACGACCCCGTCGCGGCCGCGCCAGGCGGCCTGCGTCCGCGCGTAGGCGTCCGGCTCCCCGGTGGCCAGCCCCACGACGACCGGCCACAGGAGCCCCGATGCGAGCGTCACGGCGCCGGTGAGGGCGACGAGCGCCCGCTCCCGCACCGGGAACGGCTCACCGGCGCGGACCCGGCGCACCCGGTCCAGCCCGTGCACGAGGACGACGAACGCCATGGGCAGCGCGACGGCGCGGGTCAGGCCGAGCAGGGGCACGAGGAGCAGGACCGCCCCGTACCGGTGCCGGACGAGCGCGAGGAGCGTCGCGGCCACGAGGAGCAGGGCGAGGGACTCCGTGTAGGCGGCCTGGAGCACCGGCGCGGCCGGGTGCGTGGCGACGACGGCCACCGTGACCAGCGGCAGGTGGCGCCGTGCCGGGCCCGCGGCCCACCGGGACCGGGCCACGACCTCCCCCACGAACCGGTGCACCACGAGCAGGGCCGCCGCACCCAGGAGGGTCGCGAGGGCGGGGGCCGCCACCTGCCACGGCAGCCCCACCGCGAGCAGGGGCCGCACGAGGGTCGGGAAGAGGGGGAAGAAGGCCCAGGCGTTCTGCCGCGCCCGCCCGTCCGCGCCGAGCGGGAGCTCCTCGGGGTAGCCCAGCTCGGCGATCTCCCGGTACCACGACCCGTCCCAGAAGAGGCCGACGTACTCCGGGTAGGAGGGAGCCGCCCCCGCCCAGGGCGTGGCCGCCTGGTGCCGGGCGACGAGGACGAGGAGGACCGCGGACGCGAGGCGCGCGAGCGCCGCCACGAGGAGCACCTGCGCCCACCACGGCCACGCCCGGACCGGGGGGAGGGCACCCGGGCGGCGCACCCGACCGCGTCGTCGGCCGCTCAGGGCCG
>NZ_AXCW01000416.1 GCF_000603945.1 Actinotalea ferrariae CF5-4
CGGTGATACGCCTTGTAATATTTGGATGGGCAAAGACCCCATATTTTGCGATTTGGTACAAGGCAAACCAGGCAGAATGGACATAGGAAGAAGGCATTATGGACGGAATATACCACTCCACACCAGGCTAGCAGTACGGAGAAGGTCCTTGTTACTGGGACTCATCCTTGGAACCTTGAAGTCATGCACTGGTTCAGCCAGGCAATCGACCCCGCTCTCGAAGCGGGAGGAACCTAAAACTACAATACAAGTAACTCGACTTAGGTCGATCAATAAAACCAGTACTCAGTCTTGCACCCGCCATCGTGTCGGGTACTTAGAAATAAGGATCCCACTCTTCCAAGGACAGTTCACGAACCACCCGCCACACTTGGACGGACTTAGCTACCAAAACGCAGAGGACGGAGATCGACCATCGAATCCATCAAAGGCATGTTGCGTCATGAGTCATGATCTCAGGGGAAGTAAACCTTATTCCTGAATCACGCTCTGACTCCCTGGATCTCATCAATATAATCCAGATCGGGCAGATCTCCCAGATCGAGCACAGAAACCCAAGTCCCTCTGTTGGATAGCATTCGGGCTCTGGATATGAAGCGCCAGAGGCACTGTAGGACCCACCTAGGAGTTGAGCCGCCAACATGACGGGCCCGATTCCTGGGCGGGGCATTATTGGAAATAAGGCCTCTCTATCGAGAGAGGAAAAACACAAGGCAACAGGGACCATGCGGGTGCTAATTGAAGGCCCGCGCGGATCGCCTAAGAATGGAGAGATACACATGGAACAAGCATGCCAGCTGACCTTGGATCACTCAGGAGCTGTGTACCCGCGCGGTACGCCACTCCTCATTGGGTGCATCCAGGACAAATACCTGGCTAAGAATGATGAAGGCCATATGGCCCAGGGCACAACGAGGTTCACGGGGCCCGCCAACGTGGCGGCCGCTCCTGTGGCGGGTAAAATACAGTAAACCAGCTTTAGTCACGCTCTTTAGAAATACCTATATAATACGCTCGTTAGCATACTGTAAACTAGCTTAGACCCCCAGTAGACGCAGCCCACAAAGCAGTATTTACCGTCGGTTAGCTCGATAGGATTGAATAGAAGTTCTGTCACATAGGTGACTTTGAATCTGAAAGCAAAAGGAACTTAGAGCCATTGGAGCTACTTTGAGTAATTGAAGTTTAGCCATTGCCTGTGCCATCGACGTTCCCGGCGCTGTCTCAGAACAGTCATCTAACCACTTGAAAGAATCTGATTGGAAAACCCAGTCCCCGTTGAGTGTGGTTTAGACTGCAGCTAAGCTATCGTTTTAAGCCGCGGACAGAGTCCGTTGAGTCTTAGAGCACTAGATAGATACCAGGGTATCTGGACGCAGACCTCTTAGCGTGGTTGAAGATTGACGGACCGGTTGGAGCTTTATTAAGTCTGCCTCACGCATCCCAATCGGCCTGTGACTCTTGTTGGCCTCTAGTTTTCAACTAAAGATCAGATCCCTGTTACCCCTCGAACTTGTTATACATTTTGAACCGTTGCAATCGAACCCCCATACCTTCCCGAAACCCCAAAGACCAGTTCATCGAACTCTAAACAATTAAAAGCAGACCCGCTATCGAAGCGGACTTGCATTTCCACGCCTACTTGTTAGTGTGTGTGTGTGTGTGTGATTTGGTGGTGTTCTTTTGCACTGCTCATCATATTTTGGAGCCCACCGCGAGGGGTGATAAATTTGACTTAGTCGATTCTTCGTAAAACAAGAGTTAACAAGTTATTTCTACACCCAATCCAAAATAGCCCCAAAAGCCAAGCCAACCGCTAAGTTGTCGGAAACGCCAACTAGTCAAAGCTCAGCTTTAGAACAACAAAACAACCGTAGAGCGAACTTGGGTGAAAACTCAGGTGCTCCAGTTGTAAGGAATCTACGCGAAAATCGTCCTAAACCAGGCGATCTATTCAACGGATATCCAGACGAACGCAGACCGCGTCCGCCAAACAAAAAGCCTAAAAAGCTACCACCCGACTTAGTGTCGGAGCC
>NZ_AXCW01000417.1 GCF_000603945.1 Actinotalea ferrariae CF5-4
CGTCGCGACACCGGCGACGGCGAGCACGAGGCGGCCGGCACGCGGGACGCCCCGCAGGCCGCTCGCCGTCACGACGTGGCACACCCCCGTCAGCGCCAGGCCGGCGGTCATGACGACCGGGTGGGCCGCCGGGGCGGCCGCGAGCGCGCTGATCGTCTCGCGGACGGAGTCGAACGCGCCGGGCTGGAGCGCGGCGGCGACCGTCCAGCCGCCGATCATCCCGACGGGCGCGAGCGCCGCCGAGACCCGCGAGCGCAGCGGCACCCCGGCGAGGGACGGTCGCGCCGGGGCGGAGGACAGGGAGGTCGGGGCAGGGGTCGTCACCGCCCGACCGTAGCCGCCCGCACCGACGCGCCCCTCAGCCGCCGACACCGCCCTGGCAGGCCGCGCCGGGCTCCGGGGTCTGCTCACCCTGCAGGTAGCGCTCGAGGAACGCCGGCAGCCTCTCGTCGGACACCGACTCCAGCTCCAGCTGGACACCCCACGCCGTCGCGACGACCGGGGCCGCGAGGCCCTCGTACGGGCTCACCAGGAGGTACGACTCCTGGGCGGCCAGCTCGCGCAGCTGCGCGACCTGCTCCTCGGCCAGGTCGGGCTGGTAGGTCACCCAGACCGCCCCGTGCTCCAGGGAGTGCACGGCGTTCTCGACCCGGACCGGCTCGGCGTAGTAGCCGCAGTTCTGCCAGACGGGGTCGTGGTCGCCGCCGATCGGGGGCAGGGCCCCTCCCTCGGCCTCCCGGACGACGACCTGGTCCTCGGGCACGTCGCCGGTCACGTGCGCGGCGGACGGGACCTCCTGCGTCTCCTCGCCCTCGATCGGCTCCGCGGCCGCCTCCTCCACGGACGCGTTCTCCCGCTGCGCGTCGAGCACCACGAGCGCCGTCGGGACGGCCAGGACGAGGACGACCAGCGCGATCACCCCGACGAGGATCGCCCGGCGACGCCTCTCGGCGCGGTCCTGCGCCGCCTGCAGGGCGGCGACCTTCTCGAGCCGCTCCTCGCGGTCCTTCCGTGCGCTGCTGCCCGAGGCCATCAAGCACTCCCTCCGCACCGGCGACCGCCGACGAGGTCCCGTGGGTCGTGGGCGTCCACCATAGGTCGGGAACGGCCCCGGGACCCGTCAGCGGGCTCAGGGGCCTTCACGGTCACCTCGTGACGGACGGCGCGCCCTCGTCCTGCGCGGAGGAGCCCTCGCGCTCCTCCTGGGGACGGACGGCCGGTGCGTGCTGGCGGCCCCCGCGGCCCATGAACCACATCATCGCCACCATGCCCACCGGGCAGGCGAGCAGGAGGGCCCATCGCAGGGCGTCGGCCCAGCTGACGCCGGCGAGCGCCAGGAGCACCAGGACGGCGACCGCAGCCACCGCCATGTGGGTCAGGTGCTGCCTGAGGTGGTTCATCACGGTGACGTCGCTCCGTCCCGACGGGGAACACCCGTCGATCGCGCCTGGCTGCCGGTCGTCGTCGGGACGGCGCACCGGCGGCGGGTCGCCTCCTGACGACCCACGGTCACCGTTCCCCGGCCAGGTGAAGGAAGTGCCGCCGAGGCGATGAAGGTCCGCTGAAGGTGCTGCCGCCGGACTGCGGACCGCGTGAGCCGTCCGGTCCCTCAGGAGGTGGCGACGAGGACGAAGACGACGGCCAGCAGCGCGAGCACGCCGAGGGCCAGACCTGCGAGAGCCGCCGCGACCCGCGGCGCCCGGCGCATCTCGTACTGACGGACCCCCAGCAGGCCCACGACGATCGCCGCGACGCCCAGCGGGGCGGCCAGCAGCTCCCCGATCCCGGGCACGACGACGAGCACCAGCGCGACCAGGCCCAGGGCGGCCGCGTTCTCGCCGTGACGAGGCGGACGCTTCTCGGACACCGTCGCTCCTGCACCTCCGGGACCGACGTCGTCCGTCGTCCTCACCATGTCCCGCTCGTGCCCCCCGGCGCGCCCGGCCCACCGGTGGGCGGACGGCGCACGGCCCGGCCTCATGGTGCCACGGCCTGAACCCTGATCCACCGGTCTGAGGTGGC
>NZ_AXCW01000418.1 GCF_000603945.1 Actinotalea ferrariae CF5-4
CGGTGCCGGGCGGCGCGGCGGGGGAGGTCAGCGGCAGGTCGGGTCCGGGCGTGCGGGTCACCGGGCCAGTCTGCGCCGGGTCGGTCGCCCGGGTCACGTCCGGCCGGCGCGGGCCCAGTCGACCGGTGCCGCGCCCTGCTCCGCCAGCAGGCGGTCCACGGCGGAGAACGGCCGCGAGCCGAAGAACCCGCGCGAGGCCGACAGCGGGCTGGGGTGCACGCCGGCGACGACGGGCGTGTCCCCGAGGAACGGCCGGACGCCCTGGGCGTCGCGGCCCCACAGCAGGGCGACCAGCGGACCGCCGCGCTCCACCAGGGCCCGCACGGCCCGCTCCGTGACCTCCTGCCAGCCCAGCGTGCGGTGCGACCCCGGAGCCCCCTCACGGACCGTGAGCACGCGGTTGAGCAGCAGCACGCCCTGGTCGGCCCACCCCGTGAGGTCTCCCGTCGGCCCGGGAGCGGCCCCGACGTCGTCCGCGAGCTCGCGGTAGATGTTCTGCAGCGAGCGCGGCAGCGGCCGGACGTCGGGCGCCACGGAGAAGGCGAGCCCCGTCGCGTGGCCGGGCGTGGGGTAGGGGTCCTGCCCGACGACGAGCACCCGGACGTCGGCCAGCGGGCGCGTGAACGCCCGCAGGACGTCGGGCCCGGCGGGCAGGTACCGGTGCCCGGCCGCGACCTCGGCCCGCAGCGCGTCCCCGATCGCGTGCACGCGGTCCTGGACGGGGGCGAGCGCCGCGGCCCAGTCGGGCGCGACGAGCTCGCTCAGGGGTCGGGGCGGCACGCCGGGCAGCGTAGACCCGCCCGCGCGGGCTCCGCCCCCCGGCGGGGGCCGGCGGACGAGGCCGCGGACGGCGTCGTGCCGCGACCCGCCGGGGCCAATGACACCGGTGTGATTCGGCCCTAGCATGGGTCCGACCGCACCACCCCGGAGGAACCATGCCGACGACCTCACCCAGCCTCGCACCGGCCGCCGCGACGCAGGACCGTGCCGGCACCGGGACGGCGCTGACGGAGCGCGACGAGCAGGTCCTCGCCTTCGAGCGGCAGTGGTGGAAGTACGCGGGCGCGAAGGAGCAGGCGATCCGCGAGCTCTTCGAGATGTCGGCCACGCGCTACTACCAGGTGCTCAACGCGCTCATCGACTCCCCGGCCGCCCTCGCGCACGACCCGATGCTGGTCAAGCGGCTCCGACGGATGCGCAGCTCGCGCCAGCGGGCCCGTACCGCGCGTCGCCTCGGCATCGACGGCTGAGGCGGTCGTCCCAGCCGCTAGCCTGCTCGGCGTGAAGGGCCACCACGACTACCCGCCGGACGAGTTCGACGCCGCCGCGCAGGAGGAGCGTCCCCGTGGCGTGCACCGCGCCCCGCGCTCCTGGTGGAGCCGGTGGGGCGCACTGGTCGCGGTCCTCGTGGTGTTCCCGCTCCTCGCGTTCGGGGTGGTGACCTGGCTCTCGGAGTGGGAGGGCCTGCAGCGCGACGGGACCGCGGTCGAGCAGCCGCAGGTGGGGGCCTCGCAGCCCGCCGAGCCCGCCGAGCCCGCCGAGCCCACCGAACCGGGACCCGTCGAGGGGGAGCAGCCGCCGGCAGAGGAGAGCCCCACGGAACCCGCGCCGGAGCCGCCGCCGCTGCCCGAGCCCGACCTGAGCACCCCTGTCGTCGTCCTCAACGCGACAGGCAGGGGCGGTCTGGCCGGTGGGGGCGCCGCCCGGCTGGAGGACGCGGGCTTCACCGCCGTCACCTCCGGCAACTGGGACGACGAGGACCCGGCCGCCTCGGTGGTGCTGTACGCCGACCCCGCCGACCAGGGCACCGCGGCCGAGGTGGCCGCGACGCTCGGCATCGCCCTCGTCGAGCTGTCCGAGGCGGTGGACGGCGTCACGGCCGTGCTGGCGGACGACTACGTCCCCGAGTGACCCGGTCACGTCGCACCGGCCTCGCGGTGGCTCGACGGTGGTCTCGCGCTGCCCTCGGCTGACCTGAGCCCTGATCCACCGGCCTG
>NZ_AXCW01000419.1 GCF_000603945.1 Actinotalea ferrariae CF5-4
CCCCGTGACCGGGCGGTCGCGTTCGGGGGCGGCGACCTCGGGCGCGCCGGCGGTCGCGGGGACGGGCACGCGGGACTGGTGGCTCACGACGACCTCCGGGCGGTCAGGGGGATCCCACGATCAGACTGCCGCCGCCACAGGGCTGTCGGCATCGGTAGTCGCTACGCAGACGCGCTCACCTGTTCGTGACCTCGGTCCAGCGCGGGTCGCCGGTCCGCCGCCCGAGCTTGGTCATCTCCCGGACGGTCGCGGCGCGCAGGTCCCGCATGCCGACGGCCCGCCGCTGGGCCACCGCGTCGTAGGCCGCCGCGAGGACGATGTTGCGGATGTCGCCCCCCGCGACCTCGAGGGAGCCGGCGAGGAACGCGGTGTCGACCGGGTCGTCGGGGTCCGTCCCGGGCAGCTGCGCGAGGTGGTGCTCCCACAGGAGGCGCCGGGTCGGCTCGTCCGGGTCCGGGAAGTGGACCATGAAGTGCAGGCGCCGGGCGAAGGCCGGGTCGAGGTTGCCGCGCAGGTTCGTGGCCAGCACGGTGATCCCCTCCGCCGCCTCCATCCGCTGCAGCAGGTAGGAGACCTCCTGGTTGGCGTACCGGTCGCGGGCGTCGTTGACGGAGGAGCGGCTGCCGAACAGGGAGTCCGCCTCGTCGAAGAACAGCACCGCGTTGAGCGCCTCCGCCTGGGTGAACACCCGCTCCAGGTTCTTCTCCGTCTCCCCGATGTACTTGTCGACCACGCTGGACAGGTCCACCTGGAACAGGTCCATGCCCAGGGCGTCCGCGACGACGTGCGCCGCGAGCGTCTTGCCCGTGCCGGGGCTGCCGGAGAACAGCGCGGCGATGCCGGTGCCCTTGCCGCCCTTGCCGTGCAGGTCCCCCAGCGCGAGCACCTCGTCCCGGTCCCGCGCCCAGCCGATGAGCCGCTCGACCTCACGCCGGGTGTGCGCCGGCAGCACGAGGTCGTCGAGGGTCGCCGGGGCGCCGTTCGCCCGCACCCGCGGGGCGTGCGAGGCACCCATGCGCCGGGCGGCCCGGCGGACGTCGTCGGACGTCGTCGCCCGTCCGGAGCGCTCCGCGTCCGCCTCGGCGCGCCGGCCCACCGCGGTGATCTCCTCCGGCGTCAGCCGCAGGGTGAGGACCTCCCGGGTCGTCGCCTCCGGACCGACCACCCGGTACCACTGCGCGGCCCGCTCCTCCTGGCGCAGGCGGGGCGCGGTGACGGCCGGCGGCAGGGCGAGCGCCCAGTGCGGGTCCCACGGCGTCCGCCCGACGGCGAGCACGGGCACGACGGCGTCGAGCTCGCCCAGGAGCGGACCGGCCAGGTGGGCGCCGGCGAGCACGAGGACGACGCCGGAGAGCCCGGCCTCCAGCACCAGCGCGCGGACCACCCGCGCCACCGACGCCTCGTCCGGCGGTGCACCCGGTCCGGCAGGCAGCCGCTCCAGGTCCGCGACGAGGCACTCGAGGTCGACGGCGCGGCACGCCGCCGTCGCCAGTGCGGTGCCCGCCGCCCCGGTCGGCGCGTGCACCCACACGAGCGGCTCCCCCGTGATCAGGGCGGCGGCGACCTCACCGGTCCCGTCGACGTCGACGGGCTCCGCCTCGCGCAGGACCGCCTCGACGAGGCGCGGAGGCACGTCGGAGCCGAGCAGTCGGGCGGTCACCCGGTCCGGGAGCCGCAGGCGGCGGGCCGGGAAGGGCTCCTCGGCATCGACGCGCAGCAGCCCCGCGCGGGCCGTCGGACCGTCGACCGCGACGAGGGCTCGGACCAGGGGGTCCACGACCGAGGCGCCGGCGAGCTCGAGGGCCAGCGCCGCCGTCGGGCGCGCCGGGCCGTCGTCGCCGGACAGGAGGCCGCACAGCAGGTGCCCGCTCGGGTGCACCTCGGCCAGCAGGGCGACGAGCAGCACGCGGCGGGCCACCGCGCCGAGGCCGAAGAGCGCGCCGACCTGGGCGAGGTGCTCGCGCGCCGGGGCGAGCGGGTCGTCGACGT
>NZ_AXCW01000420.1 GCF_000603945.1 Actinotalea ferrariae CF5-4
CGGGGCGCCCACGGCGGACGGCGCCTGGGCGGTCGACGGGGACGGCCGCGGGCAGCCCCTGCTCGCGCTCTACCGCCGTGAGGCCCTCGTCGCGGCGCTCGAGCGGCGGCGGGCGGACGGTGGGGGGCGCGACTGCTCGGTGCGCCGGCTGGTCGCCGGCATGGAGCCCCTGCCCGTCCCGCAGCAGGAGGGTCAGGCGGCCGACGTCGACACGTGGCAGGCTGTGGCCGACCTGGCCAGGACCCTGCGTGGGAGGACCGACGTGACCGACGTGCCCACCCCGACACCCCCGCCCGCCGAGTCGGCGGAGCCCGGCGGGTCCGCACCGCAGGGCCGTCCGCCCGTCGGGGACGACCTGCACCGGTGGGTGGTCCGCCTCGTCGACGCCCTGGGCGTGGACCCCGACGCGGTCGACATCGACGCGCTGCTGGACCTCGCCCGCGACACGGCGCACGGCGTCGGCCGGCCGGCGGTCCCGATCACGGCGTTCCTGACCGGGTGCGGGGTGGCCGCCCGCGGTGCTGACCGCGCCGCGTTCGAGAGCGTGACGCAGCAGGTGACGGCCCTGGTCGCCGGCTGGGCTGCGGAGGAGGAGGGCCGGTCGTGATCACGGTGCGCTACTTCGCGGCGGCGGCCGAGGCGGCCGGCCGTGACACCGAGGTCCTCGACGCGACGACGCTCGCCGCGCTGCGCGACGACGTCGTCGGACGCCACGGCGCCGAGCTCGAGCGGGTGCTGCGGCGCTGCTCGTTCCTCGTGGCCGGCGCGCGCGCCGAGGACGGCGGCACCCCGCTGCCCGACGGCGTCACGGTCGACGTGCTGCCGCCCTTCGCCGGCGGCTGAGTCAGTGGTCCGCGCCGCGGACCTGGTCGACGACGTGCCGCAGCAGGGGGAGGAGCACGTCGAGACCCTGCTCGACGCCGCGGGTGCTGCCCGGGAGGTTGACGACCAGGGCTCCTGACGCGGTGACCCCCGCGACGCCGCGCGACAGGACCGCGGTCGCGACGTGCGCCTCGCCGTGCCGCCGCAGCGCCTCGGCGAGGCCGGGCAGCTCCCGCTCCAGGAGCGGACGCGTCGCCTCGGGCGTCGCGTCCCGGGGCCCCACCCCGGTCCCGCCGCTGGTGAGGACGACGTCGGCGGTCGGCACTGCCGCCGTGATCGCGCCGGCCACGCTCGCCACGCCGTCCGGCACGATCACCACCGGCGCGACGTGGTGCCCTGCCGCCCGGAGCAGCTCCGCCGCCCGGGCGCCCGAGCGGTCCTCCGCCTCGCCGCGGGCGCAGCGGTCGGAGGCGACGACGACGGCGACCCGGACGCCGCCCGCGTCGGACGCCCCGTGCCGGTCGTGGTGGTGCCGGTCGTGGTGGTGCCCGGCGCGGTCGGGCCCGGCGTCGTCGTGCCGGTGCTGCTGGTCGTGCGGGTCGGGCGGGTCGTGCGCTGCGCGGTCGTGCGCTGCGCGGTCCACCTGGTCCTCGTCCACGCCGCCAACCTACCCAGCGGGGCCGGGGTGGCCGGCGCAACCGCCCTCACCCCGGCCTTTGGTCCCGGGATGTCCCGGCGCGGACCGTCAAAAATCGCCTCATGGTGCAACGCACGACGTCGGCCGCCCGAGCCCTGGCCTCGCCCACCCGCGTGGCGATCCTGCACGCGCTCCAGGGTGCCGACGGGCCGCTGGGCGTGGAGGAGCTCGCCGCCGCCGCGGACGTCCACGTGAACACGACGCGCGAGCACCTGGAGCGGTTGCGGGTCGCCGGCTTCGTGGACCGGACCCTGGAGCGGCGCGGCACCCGCGGGCGCCCCCGGGTGCTGTGGATGGCGGTCGACCGCCCCGCGGCGGCGACGCTCGACGAGCGGTTCCGGGAGCACCTCCTGCGGGTCGTGCTCGAGGGCTACGACGCGGACGGGACGCCGTCGCCCGCGGCTGCGGTGCGGGCCGGTGAGGCGTGGGCCCGCGTGCACGCGGGCCA
>NZ_AXCW01000421.1 GCF_000603945.1 Actinotalea ferrariae CF5-4
CCCGACGCCCCGACGACGGTGCGCCGGCGCGACGACGAGCTCGGTCGACGCGGGCTGCCCGGCCGGACCGCCCAGGTCCACCTGGGCGTAGCCGACGACGCCCGCCTCGCCGCCGTCGGCCTGCTCACCACCCTCGGCCTGCTCACCGCCCTCGGCCCGGTCGGCGCTGTCGGCCGCGCCGGCCACTCCGTCCGCGGCGCGGACGACGACGTGCGCCACGTCGCCGTCGGTCAGCCGCAGGAGCGTCTGCTCGCCGAGCGCCTCGATGCCGTCGTGCGCCTGCGCGGCCACGGCGAGCGCGCGGACGGCCGCCACGGCGTCGTCGGTCAGGTGGGTGGTCGTCGTGAGATCGGGCACCTCGTCATCCCACCACAGGGTGCTGACGCCCCTTCGCTCGTCCTCCCCCTCCGCCGTCCGGGCGACGGACCGACGATTCACCCGATCTTCCGGTCAGGTGCTGCCTTCCGGGGCCGAACAGGACGCAACGGCCGTGACCCGTCCCGTCACGAGCGTCCGCCCCCAAGGGCCAGGAGAAGGGCACCCGATGGAGGTTCCGCACCCGCGAGCGGGAAGGGCGGCCGACCGGTCCGCCGGTACGACCACCCGCACGCTCCCCCCGGGCCGCACCGTCCTGCCCTCGGGCGTCGAGCGTCGCCTCGGGCCGGAAGAGCTCATCGTCACCAAGACGGACCTCCAGGGCCGCCTCACGTACGCCAACGACGTGTTCCTGCGGATGTCGGCGCTGGAGGAGTCGGCGACGCTCGGCATGCCGCACAACATCATCCGCCACCCCGACATGCCCCGCGCCGTGTTCCACCGGCTCTGGGCGACGCTGCACGAGGGGCGCGAGATCTTCGCGTACGTCAAGAACCTCGCCACCGACGGCGCGCACTACCGGGTGCTCGCCCACGTGACCCCGTCGACCGACGCGGCCGGCAGGCCGTGCGGCTACCACTCCAACCGTCGGCCCCCGACGTGGTCGGGGATCCCCGCCGTCGAGGCGCTCTACACCCAGCTGCTCGCCGTCGAGCGCGGCCTGCCGGCCCGCGAGGCGGCCCTCGCCGGGGCAGCCGCGCTCGACGACCTCCTCGCGCAGCGGGGCCTCACCTACGAGGCCTGGGTCTGGTCCCTGGAGCAGGAGGAGGCGGCATGACCCGCTCACGACGGCGCGTCCGCGAGCTCGAGGCCGAGGTCGCCCAGTACCGCCAGGCCATGACGTCCCTGCAGCAGGTCCTCGGCAGCGCCGCGCAGGGCGACCTCGAGGCCCGGATGCCGGCGGCCGAGGGGACCGGCGGCGACGGGGGCGCCGTCGGGCAGGAGGTCGCGGCGGTGCGCCGGACCCTCAACCACCTGCTCGACGTCGTCGACGCCTTCGTCCGGGAGGCCGGGGCCTCGCTCGAGGCGGCCAGCGCGGGGGACCACGACCGCCGTCTGCTGCTGCGCGGGCTGCCCGGCAGCTTCCGGGCCCGGGCCCGCGTCATCAACACCGCCCGGGGTGCCATGCGGCTCTCGGCCGAGCACGTGGCGGCCACCGCCGCGGCCCAGGCGCGGCTCGCCGCGGACTTCGAGCGCGAGGTCCTCGCCGCCTCCTCCCAGGTGGGGGAGCAGGCGCGCGGCATGGTCGGCAACACGTCTGCGCTCGCGTCCTCGGCGTCCGAGGCCGTGCAGCGGGCCGAGGGGGCGCGGGTCGCCGTCGAGCGGCTCGAGTCCTCCGCCGCGGTGATCAGCGACGTCGTCAAGCTCATCGCCGCCGTGGCGTCCCAGACGCGGCTCCTGGCCCTCAACGCGACGATCGAGGCGGCCCGCGCGGGGACGCACGGGCGCGGGTTCGCGGTCGTGGCGCAGGAGGTGGAGCGGCTGGCGGAGGAGACCCGGCACGCCACCACGAAGATCGAGCAGCAGGTCGCGACGGCTCAGCCCTGATCCACCGGCCT
>NZ_AXCW01000422.1 GCF_000603945.1 Actinotalea ferrariae CF5-4
GGCCCAGCTCGGCGAGCAGGTCGGGCACGACGCTCGACCGCGTCGCGAACGACTCCGCGCCCGCGTCCACCGTCAGGCCCGCGACCTGCACCGACGCGACGCAGCCGCCGGGCCGGGCGTCGCGCTCGAGCAGCAGGACGCGCCGGCCGCGCGCCGCCAGGTCCCGCGCGACGACCAGTCCCGCGACGCCCGCGCCCACCACGACGACGTCCACGGCGCCGTCCTGCTGCGGCGGGGTCGTCGGCGCCGGGGACGCCTCCGGCGTGCCGGTCACGCGCGGACGTCCTCCCCGTGGGCCACCCGCACGATGCGCGTGAGGACCTCCGGGTCGGTCGCGGGAGGCACCCCGTGGCCGAGGTTGAGCACGTGCGCCGGCGCGTCGCCGCCGCGGCGGATCACGTCGCGGACGTGCGCCTCGAGCACGGGCCACGGGGCGTCGAGGTAGGCGGGGTCGATGTTGCCCTGCAGGGGCGTGCGGCCCCCGAGGCGACGGTTCGCCTCGTCGAGCGGGATGCGGTGGTCGACCCCGACGACGTCCGCGCCGACGTCGCGCATCGCGACGAGCAGCTCGCCCGTGCCGGTGCCGAAGTGCACGACCGGCACGTCGAGGTCCGCCACGTGCGACAGCGCCCGGCGGGAGGCCGGGGCGACGTGGGCCTCGTAGTCCGCGAGGGACAGGGCGCCCGCCCAGGAGTCGAACAGCTGCACCGCGCTGGTGCCGGCCAGCACCTGCGCGCGCAGGAACGCCCCGGTGACGTCGGCGCACCAGTCCATGAGGGCCTGCCACGTCCCCGGGTCCGCGTGCATGAGGGTGCGGGCGCGCAGCTGGTCCTTGGACGGTCCGCCCTCGACCAGGTAGGACGCGAGCGTGAAGGGTGCGCCGGCGAAGCCGAGCAGCGGCGTCGACCCCAGCTCGGCGACGGTGAGCGCGACACCCTCGGTCACGGGGGCGAGGGCGTCCGGGTCCAGCGGGGCGAGCCGGGCGACGTCGTCGGCGGTCCGGACCGGGTGCTCGAAGACCGGCCCGGTGCCCGGCACGATGTCGACCGCGACGCCCGCCAGCCGCAGGGGCACGACGATGTCGCTGAAGAAGATGCCCGCGTCCACGCCGTGCCGTCGCACGGGCTGGAGGGTGATCTCGCTGGCCAGGGCCGGGTCGAGGCAGGCGTCGAGCATGGCGACGCCGGCGCGCGTCGCGCGGTACTCCGGCAGGGACCGGCCGGCCTGGCGCATGAACCACACGGGGCGGGTCTCGGGGTCCTCGGGACGCTGCCCGGAAAAGGCCCGGACGACGGCGGCATGCGACGTCCGACCGTCGATCATGGGATGACTTCCTGGCAGGTTCACGGTGCGATTGTGCCAACCATTCCGGCGGCTGGTTGAATCGAGCGCGTTGTGGTCCTCCTGAGCCTCTCGGCGAGTCATCGCGACCTCGACCTCGACGTCCTGGAGCAGCTGAGCTCCGGGGCGCACTCCGTGGGGACGAGCGTCGTGAGGGACAGCCCCGCCATCACCGGTTGCGTCGTCCTGGCGACCTGCAACCGGTTCGAGCTGTACCTCGACACGGACATCCCCCGCCCCGCCGACGACGGCGCCCCGGTCCTGCTGCGCGCGGTCGCCCCCGCGGCGATCGAGGTGCCGCCCGCGGCCGCCGACGACACCGCTGGGTCTTCCCTGGGGACCGGCCCCGCCGGCGTCCGGCCCGCCCCCGCGGCCGAG
>NZ_AXCW01000423.1 GCF_000603945.1 Actinotalea ferrariae CF5-4
GCTCGGGCGCGCGGCCTGCGGCGCGACGCGGCGGGAGGGGGTGCTCATCACGCGCCCTTGGCGGCCCGGAACCCGGCGTCGAGGTCCGCGAGGATGTCGTCGATGTGCTCGATCCCGACGGCGAGGCGCACGAGGCCCGGCGTGATGCCGGACTGGAGCTGCTGCTCCGGCGTCAGCTGGCTGTGCGTCGTGGAGGCCGGGTGGATGACGAGCGAGCGCACGTCCCCGATGTTGGCGACGTTCGAGTGCAACTCGAGACCGTCGACGAACCGCTTGCCGGCCTCCGCCCCGCCCTCGATCTCGAACGCGATGACGGCCCCGGTGCCGCGCGGGGCGTACTTGAGGGCGTTGGCGTGCCACGGGCTGGAGGGCAGGCCGGCGTAGTGCACGGTGCGGACGTCGTCGCGCGCCTCGAGCCACTCCGCGACCGCCTGGGCGTTCTGCACGTGCCGCTCGATCCGCAGGGACAGCGTCTCCAGCCCCTGGGCGATGAGGAACGCGTTGAACGGCGAGATCGCGGACCCGAGGTCGCGCAGCAGCTGCACGCGCGCCTTGAGGATGAAGGCGAGGTTGACGCCGAACGCGCCGCCGACGCCGAGGTCGCGGGCGTAGACGAGGCCGTTGTAGCTGGGGTCGGGCTGGTTGTAGTTGGGGAAGCGGTCCGGGTCCTGGGCGAAGTCGAACGTGCCGCCGTCGACGATGACCCCGCCGATCGCCGTGCCGTGCCCGCCCAGGTACTTGGTCGCCGAGTGCGTGACGATGTCCGCGCCGTGCTCGAGCGGGCGCACGAGGTAGGGCGTGGCGACGGTGTTGTCGACGACGAGCGGGACGCCGACCTCGTGCGCGACCGCCGCGACGGCCTCGATGTCGAGGATGTCCGCCTTGGGGTTCGGGATGGTCTCGCCGAAGAACAGCTTGGTCTCCGGGCGGACCGCGTCGCGCCAGGACTGCGGGTCGTGCGGGTCGGTCACGAACGTGACCTGGACGCCGAGCTTCGGCAGCGTGTGGTGCAGCAGGTTGTAGGTGCCGCCGTACAGGCTCGGGCTGGCGACGACGTGGTCGCCCGCCTCGGCGATGTTGAGGATCGCGTAGGTGGTCGCCGCCTGGCCGGAGGCCAGGAGCAGCGCGCCGACGCCGCCCTCGAGGGAGGCGATGCGGTCCTCGACCGCCTGCTGCGTCGGGTTGCCGATCCGGGTGTAGATCGGGCCGAGGTCCTGCAGCGCGAAGCGCGCGGCGGCGGCGTCGGGGAAGACGAAGGACGTCGTCTGGTGGATGGGCAGCGCGCGGGCGCCGCTGGCGTCGACCGTCTGGCCGGCGTGGATCTGGCGGGTCTCGAAGGACCAGCTCGGGTTCGTCATGGTGGTCTCCTGGGGGTCTCGGGGTACGAGCCGCGGATGACCATCGCCAGTGCGCCACTGACCCTGGCCAGCCGCGATCGGCTGGGGCGGGGAGGCACGTGGGGAGCGAGGCCGCCGGAGACCTGGACCTGCTGCTGCCGTCAGGGCAGGGCGGTCAGGGTGTCTCGGGGCACACCACCGGACGTGCGCGGATCAGCGGCACATTCGGCGGGACATGGACCGCACGCTACGGCCGCGCTCCGCGTCCGCGGTAGTCCGGACCGGATGGTGAGACGGATGTCCATGCTTCGTTGCTCCGGACGGGTGACGCCGGGGCCGGGGCGGCGCGCGTGCGTGCAGGGTGTGACCGATGTGAAGGATGTGAATCGTGTGACAGGTGTTCTCAAGCGGGCCCAGCGGGACTAGCGTCGGGGTCCGTGAGCCCCCGCCCGCGCGTCGTCGCGCGCCCGACGCCCCGGCGGCGTCGTCGTGCGCTCGGTCGCGAGGCAGTCGGCGCGGCGGCGACGGCACTCCTGCTGGCGGTCGTCCCGGCCACCGCGGGGACCGCCTC
>NZ_AXCW01000424.1 GCF_000603945.1 Actinotalea ferrariae CF5-4
CTACACCCTCATCTGCGAAGAGCCAACAATCCGTCGCTACATCCTGGGGCGAACGGGCCCAGGGCCGCTCCCTTGAGGCGACTGGTGGTCCTCAGCGACATCACAGTCTCGCTGGCCAACTGCCACGCTGGCGCTCGAGGGCCGCAAGCGCCGAGGGGTGAATCGACTCACAAGAGCACGCTCACGGGCTTCCCCGCCTCGATGACCGATCAGAAGCGGTCCCGGATGAGTCGCATCGCCTCGGCCATCGGATGCGTGCTGCCCTCGACCATTGCGAGACGACGCTTCTGTGTCGCCAAGATCTCAGACGCTGGCACCAGCTCCCCGTCCTCGAGACCAAGCTCAGCCCGTGCCACTTTGAGCCAGGCCGCTTTCGCGTCAACACCCTCCGAAATAGGCTCGCCACACATCTCACCGAGAAGACTCTCCGGTGAGGAGCCTGGTAAGAAGCGCACATTGTCTACAATCCAGCTGTAGACTTGTCGCCGCCGCGCTAAAGCCTCTTCTCCAGAGTCACCTGAGCCGCCGTTGCGCAACAGATGCTTGTCCTTCAACCCGAGCCGACCAAGTTCCTCTTCTAGGTCGGAATCCGAGACCGAGGACGACGCCTTCAGTTCAGCGGAGGGAGCCTGGTCACCATCCAGTACAACCAGAACGTCCGCGTCAACTGACGCAAGGACCGGCACTACTCGAGTCATGATCGTGCCTGCACCGCCCGGAGCGACCTCGATATCGAGAGAACGAGCCAAGTCCGTACTTACGAGCCTCGCTGCCCTCTCCACGATGGCTCGGGCGAGTGGGTCCTCGACGTAGACGCGTGAGGGTGAGCCTTCATGGCCAATGCGCTGAAACGCCTCTTGGGGGGAGGTCTCGTGAGACACCAGGTGGACCTTTCCGCCAACTTGATCAACGACCTTGATGGCGGACTTGGGCAGCTCGGCGATGATGGACGGCGAGTGTGTCGAGACGACAACCTGCAACTTCTTCAGAACCGCCTGCCTAGCCACGTACCGCATCAGTTCTCTTTGCGCCCCGGGATGAAGTGAAACTTCTGGCTCATCCAAGACCACGAGAGCTTTATCGGCTGCCGCGCTAACGATGTCGACAAGAACGACTGCCGCGAATTCTCCACTGCCTGCGAAGGCTTCAGAGTACTCCAAGCTTTCCGATCGCAGTTTCGCCGTCGCACCCTCGACGCCGAAGAACCTGTGTCGCATAATTCTGATCGCTTGGTACTCGCGACCCAGTATGCGGGAGACGGCAGCCACCTGTTCCCGACTCAGATCGCGAGATCGAGACACGATCCTGTCCGAGCCGTAGTAGTTGTAGCTCGGAACCCGAGACGACATCGCTGCAGAAATGTGCTTCGCTCGTCGACGAATGAGGCTCTTCTTGTCCGCGAGCGACATGGCTCCCTTGCCTTCGACACCGAAGTGAAAGTAAATGTCGTAAGCAGAGAGCTCCTGTCGGAAGTCGACGTAGACGACGTCCTTCTCGATAGACTTCCAACGAGTGGCCGACCGAAAGGGGAGGTCCTCCTGGGGAGTCTCTTCCATCTTCGGCATCGGAAGCATCCCGTCACGGAGGCGCGGAGCTGAGGTCTCGAAGTAGTCCGGGCGGCGCCCCTTCCGGAGCACCCTGGACTTGATCACTTCCGCGGAGGCGCCTGACGGCAGGTTGTAGGTGTGAATGTAGCGACTAGGCTGGTTGCCGATCACATCCAAAGCAGTCGAGAACCAGTAATTGCCGACGTTGTACGAGTCAGGGCACCCCTGGATCGCTCGAAGGATCGAGCTCTTGCTGGAGCCGTTCGGCCCGACGATCGCCGTCACCGGATGGTCGAAAGTTAGCTCGAAGCCTTCAGCTAGATTCTTATAACGGCTCTTCGCAGATGAGGGTGTAG
>NZ_AXCW01000425.1 GCF_000603945.1 Actinotalea ferrariae CF5-4
GTTCGCGTTACTGGCTTTGGGCTTTCGTGCAATTTTGAAGTAGGTGTAGAAGTAACTCAAGGAACCTCAATAAGAGGGATCGTTTAAGTCAAATTTATCACCCCTCGCGGTGGGCTCCAAAATATGATGTGCAGTGTAGAAGAACGCCACAAAAACACACACAAAACACACACTAACAAGTCAATGGTGCGATGCGGGAAAGTCCGATGTTTATAGCGGGATTTCACGTTATAGTAGCAATCGTTCGTTTTGTAATAGGTGGTATGGGACGGGTTCTTGTTCTTTGTATCTTTGTTTTATGGGACTGTTTCTCTCTATCTTCTGCTCAAAATGCTTATACTAGTTCGACGGGGTAACAGGGATCTGATCTTTAAACTGAGTTCTAGTTTGCCACTAAGTCACAGGCCGATTGGGATGTGTGTAAAGAGACCTAATGAGGCTCTTCCCAGGCCAACAACCTTCAACCACACTAGGGAGCGGGAGCTCTGGTATCTATCTGTATAATCAGGACTCTCCAACAACTAGTCGGGGCCTGAATAGATAGCCTAGCACAGTCTGAACCACACTTGTATGGGACTTGGGACTCCAACCAGAGTTGGTAGGTTCTTTAGATGGAATTTCCCGCGGAAACTCGGATCGTTTGAATCGCAAAGGACTTGGCTTCAACTTCTTTAATATGGGAAGTAGCTCCAATGAGTTCTTAGATCTTTGGTTCTGTTTCTTATTTCCACCTATCTAAACAGTGGTTCTTTTTCTAACTAAATCTTAGAGTCTATTCCTCCAGTATATACGGCTTGTGGGCTGCGGATACGGGGGGCGTAAGCTACTGTAAATAGTACAAACGAGCTAGCTTTATAGTGTTTTCTATATACGTCTGAATAAGGATATAATACCGAGTCCGCTGGTTCGGGGGAATATTCCGATAGGATGTACGGAATATCCCTCTAATGGTGCCCTTGGCATTGCTGCCTATTCGTTCTGGCTTCTATTTGCTTTGAATCCAACCAATGGTGGCGCCGTAACTGAGTTTGCAGTGGCGCCAGGTTGTTCCTTGTGCTTGGAAGCTCCACTATTTCATCGTTTTCCACTATTATTAGCGGCCGAGTCCTGTCTAGCAGGAACTCTTAGCCTTTGTTCGTATTCTTATTTCATACTACGAGTCCGAGTAGTACCGACTAGGTTTGGTATACTGGACGCGCAAGTATGTTCTTAGTATCGTGTTCGGACTTTTCCGGTAGTACTCCGGAAAAGCTATCGTTGTATCTTTACGAGTTGTCGATAGTACTCGTATTGTAGGTCCTTGTAACGATTTACTTGTGGATCCCGAGAATCGATCAGGAACAGTCCACCGGAGTAAGTCGATCGGTGATCGAGCAGTATCTTTTGAAAGCCTAAAAGGTTACCCTGACTCCTGAGTCTCCTATGTAATATCCCGACGTCTGAGTAGTATGAACATTTGGTTTGCTAGTCCAGCCAGCGTTTAACTGCTTGCTGGCGTTGCGTCTCTTTATGTAGAGTTTCCTTGTGTAAGGGTAACTCGCCGAATTCCGTTAAGTATTTCGGAGTTTCGCGCGTTCAAGTGTATTTGATCACGATGTCTCCATCGGGGTACTTTTGATGATGATATTCAAGATCGTCATGTGTGGTTTGGCTATACCTACACGCCCTTCAGCGTGTGGCGCTTTTCCGACGAATCTTAGGAGTTTTCCGGTCGTACCACGGAAACTCCTTACACTGTATCGTATACGCGTTTCGGTCTGTAACTAGAGGTTCTTGTACTCATAGGTTCGTTCTATCACTAAGAATGCTTCTTAGAATCGCAAATTTTGGGGTCTTTCGTACTTGCATTAATACAATGCGCATCATCTCCCATAGACTTATTT
>NZ_AXCW01000426.1 GCF_000603945.1 Actinotalea ferrariae CF5-4
CGTTCACCACGAACCGCGAAGACCCCACAATGGCGTCTTCGTCTGGTTGCTCGAGCTCTCCGGGGTCTGCCTGCTCGGCCCCGTAGGCTTCCGGATAGGCCGCAAGCATCATCAAGTCCAGGTCGACTGGGCCCGAGAAGAAGACTCCCCGCCGCTCCAGGTCCCGGATCGGGCCCTTCTCCTCCTTGAACCTCGGGTCGTCCCAGGATGGGAAGTCCTGATCGCCGTTCCACTTGGGTAGCCCGGAGATCTGCTCTTTGGTGTAGGTCCCGGGCAGAATAGCGTTTATCTGCCTGAGTGCGTTGCGAACCCGTCCCCAGCCGCCCTGGTATCGGCCGCTGTCTAGGTCGAGCAGGGTGGCGTGGGGGACCTGCAGCTCCGTAAGCAGGCGCCAGAAGTGATTGACATGGCGCCCACCTAGAGGCACGACGGCGACCGAGGCGTCATCCTCGGCGATCCCAGTGGCTGAGAGAATCCGTGGTAGGACGACCTGCTCGCTGGCTCCCTCACCTAGGATTACGAGGCGAGCGAAGTATAGTTCCGGGTACGCCTGGATCGCCTCCCTCACATACTTCGAGGCGGTCACGTCGTCGTCAGGAAGTTCGACTTGGAAGACACGGGTCACACGCCCGGGACCCAAGCGCAGGAAACGGATTGAGCAGGGGTCGACGCGGCGGAGCAGTGCGGGCGCATGCGTGGCGATAAGGGTCTGCACATCGCCGTAGGCGCATGCCTCGCGTAGTTGGCGGACGATGCGGCCGAGGTGCTGCGGTGAGAGGCTGTTCTCAGGCTCCTCGAGGGCGATGACCGTGTGTACGGGCGGTCGAAGGCGATCCGCGTCAACGGATGTCTCCTCGCCAGCCAGCACCTTCCGGGCCAGCGCCTGCCAGGCGAGGACGAGAGAAAGGTAAAGAAGCGACTTCTGGCCGTCGCTTAGGCGTTCGAACGGCAACGGTGAACCGTCGTGATTTGGGGCGAAGGTCACCGTGAGTTGGCGGAGCACCCCCTCGAACTCGCCGCGCCCGAAGGCGAGTGAGGGATCCTTCAGGAACGCGCCGCGGTGCAGCCCGTGCCACTCGTCGGTTAGCTTGTCTCCAATGCTGGCGACAGTCGGGTTGGCTACTAGCGCGGCCGTGATTTGGGCCGTGAGGTCGCTCATCACCTGACGCTCCGCCGCCCAGTCCGCTGCCCTGAGGGTGCGACCGATGAGCGATGCTGTCGTGTAGGCGATGTGGTCGGCAGGATCCCGCCGAGCTGGGAGGTAGTGGACCTCGATGTGCCCGCGGTCGTAGCGCGACATGTCGGCGCGACGAGTCGGTTCACCTGTCTCGTCGGTCTCGAGCACGTACTCGATGGCTTCGTCGACCACTCCGTCGGGCGCGAGCGTCGCGGTGAGGCGGACGCGTGTCCGGGGGGCTTCATCTGCCGCCCGAAGCTTCATGTGCGAGAAGTTCGGCGGGATCGAGGCGTGCTGCTTGTCGTCCCCCGCCTCCGGCAGCTCGATGTCGACCTCTAGCCACAACACCGGGTCGTCGGTGCGTGCCTCATCGGGTTCACCGGCCGGCACGTGGAAGTCTTCGGGATGGACCCTCCGCTGTGCCGGGACGGGACTGAACATGCGCGAGAGCGCCTGGAGGACGGCCGTCTTCCCCGAGCCATTGGGACCGAGCACGTAGGTCAGGGCCTCAAGATCGATCTCAGTCGGGTCTGGACCGAACGACTGGAAGTTGCAGAGCCGCAGTGTCGTGATCCTCACTGTTGTCCGCCCGCCTTCCCCCATGATCTCGGCGACGATGACGTGCCCCCGAACACCGTCGAGCAGTTGCCCGCAGCCGCCAGAATGTGTCGCGCGTCAGACTTAGTGGC
>NZ_AXCW01000427.1 GCF_000603945.1 Actinotalea ferrariae CF5-4
GCCGGCGCGCAGCGTGACCTCCACCTGGCGGCCGACGGTCTCGCTCAGGCGCCGGCCCGCGCGGGCGGCGACGGCGCGGGCCTCCTCGCGGATCGCCGCCACCACCCGGTGCTGCTGCCGGTTGAGCTCGCGGAGCTCCTCGCCGGCGAAGGCCTCCTGCGCGTCGCGCAGCGCCGCGCCGAGCGCCAGCAGCTGCTCGACCTCCTCCGGACGCGCGCGGACGAGCTGGTTGACCGCCCAGGCAGCCGTCGTGGGACGTCGCAGCGCCGCCACCTCCCGGGCGAGGTCCCGGTGCCCGGCGACACGCAGCTCCTTCACGCGGGCGTCCCGGGCGCCGGTGAAGTCCTCGAGCGTCGCCGCGTAGAGGTCCTCGGCGACCGCCGCGAGCGTGGGCGACTGGTCGACCTGCTCGTCCTGCGCCACGTCCTCTCCTCTCGTCACCCCACTGCCCGGGAGCGGGCAGCGGTCAGCTCGCGTCGTCCCGACGCGGCACCGTGAGCGCTCCGCGCGCGTCCAGGGGCAGCCCGGGGTTGCAGGCGACCTCCCACACGTGACCGTCGGGATCGCGGAAGCAGCCGGCGTAACCGCCGTAGAACGTCTCGGCCGGGAGGCGGGTGACCGTGGCCCCGGCCGCCGCTGCCCGGCCGAAGACGTCGTCGACCGCCTCGCGCGTCCTGACGTTGTGGGCGAGGACCACCCCGCCGAACGTGGCGCCGTCGTCCTCGACCCCGGCGTCCGCGGCGAGCCGTTCCCGGCTCCACAGGACGACCGCCTGGCCGAGCGCCTGGAAGAACACGGTGTCCTCCACCTGCTGCCCCTGCCACCCGAGCGCCTCGTAGAAGCGGCGGGACAGCAGCAGGTCGCGGACGCCCAGGGTGACGATGCTGATGCGCGGCTCCATGTCACGAACGGTACGACCGAGCCTTGACGCGGCACAGGGGGCACCTGCGAGGGTGACCGCATGGCCCACGTGGAGCACTTCGAGATCCCCGCCGACGACGTCGAGCGCGCCCAGCGGTTCTACGAGCGCGTCCTCGGCTTCCGCTACGAGCGGTGGGACGACGACATGGGGATGATCCTCCCGCCGTCCGAGCGCGGCATCGGCGGGGACATCCACCGGCGGTCCGACCTGGCGCACCCGACCGTCGTCTTCACCGTGGACGACATCGAGGAGACCGTGGCGCTGGCGGTCGAGCACGGCGGTGAGCAGATCGGGGAGATCCAGCCGCTCGGCGAGAAGGACCGCTGGGTGTACGTGCGGGACAGCGAGGGCAACACCGTCGGGCTCTTCGACCACGGCGGCGCGACCGCCTGACGCGCGACGGCGGGGCATCCGCGACGAGGTCGGCCGCCGCCCAGGTCGGTCGTCGCCCAGGTCAGTCGTCGTCCTTGTCGTCGTCGTCCCCGCCGTCCCCGCCCCCGCCGACCTGCGCCGCCTCGCCCGCGGCGAGGAAGCTCGACCGGAGCACCTCGGCCTCAGGGGCACCCAGGCGACCGTCGCGCTGCAGCTCGTCGACCCGCTCCAGCAGCCCGTCGAGCCGGTCGGCGGCCTTGTCGGGCTTGCCGTCGGCGAACGCCGAGACGACCTCGTCCCACCGCTTCGCCAGGTCCCTCCGCTCGTCCTCCGGCAGGGCGGCGAGCACGGCTGCGGCGTCCGGTGGCCCAGCCGGCGCCTCGGCCGGCGGCTCGGCGGGCTCGGCCGGGGCCTCGGG
>NZ_AXCW01000428.1 GCF_000603945.1 Actinotalea ferrariae CF5-4
GTGCCGGCCGCGACCGAGCCGGCGATGACGCCGACGCCCGCCGCGGCGGTGCCTGTGCCGTCGCCGCCCAGCGCGGCGGCGGAGCCCGTCCACGCCCTCGACGACCTCGAGCACACGGTCCTGCACGCGGCCACGGACACCTCCGTCGGGCTCCGCCTGGGCGTCCCGTTCAGCGGATCCGACGAGCGGTGGGCGGTGCCGCCCTCCTCGGCGGACGCCGGTCCGTCCGCGGACGTGCCCTCCGCCCTCCCGCCCGCCGCCCCGCAGCAGGAGATCGTCCCCGCGGCGGTCCCGGCCCGGCAGGGCGAGCGGCCGGTCCCGGAGGACGACGACCACGACGGCACGACCGTCCTCAGCTCCGACGTCGTGGCCCTGCGCCGGCAGCTCCCGGAGTGGGCGGGCGACGGGGTCCCGGCCCTGGCGGTGCCGGCACCGAACCGGCCGGCCCCCGCGAAGATCCGGCTCTCGTCCGGTCTCGTCGTCTCCCTGAACCGGCCGGTCCTCCTGGGCCGGGCGCCCCAGGTGTCCCGGGTGTCCAACCGCGAGATGCCGCGGCTCATCACCGTCGCGAGCCCGCGCCAGGACATCTCCCGCACCCACGCCGAGGTCCGGATGGACGGTGACGACGTCCTGGTCACCGACCTGCGCTCGACCAACGGCGTGCTGCTCCTGCGCCAGGGTCACGGGCCCCAGCGGCTGCA
>NZ_AXCW01000429.1 GCF_000603945.1 Actinotalea ferrariae CF5-4
CCCGGCGTCTCGGTGGACCTCGGCGAGGGCGTGACGTTCGTCGTGGAGCGCGGTGCATGACCGCACGCCGTGAGCCCTCCACGCCCCCGACGCTGCCCGGGCACGACCCGGTGCGGCTCCTCGGCATGGGCGGGTTCGCGGACGTCTTCCTGTACGAGCAGCGCATGCCGCGGCGGTCCGTCGCGGTCAAGGTCCTCCTCGCCGGCCACCTGGGCGACGACGTCCGCGAGCGCTTCCGCGCCGAGGCGGACACCATGGCGCGGCTGTCCCACCACCCGTCGATCGTCACGATCCACCACGCCGACGTCGCGCCCGACGGCCGCCCGTACCTGGTCATGGAGTACTGCTCCCGCCCGGGTCTGGGCCAGCGCTACCGGTCGGAGCGGATGGGCGTCGCGGAGGTCCTGCGGATCGGCGTCCGCCTCGCCTCCGCCGTGGAGACCGCCCACCGCGCCGGGGTGCTGCACCGGGACATCAAGCCCGCCAACGTCCTGATCACGGACTTCGGCTGGCCGGCCCTGACCGACTTCGGCATCGCCGCGACGACGAGCTGGGCTGCCGGGTCCGCCGTCGGCATGTCCATCCCGTGGTCCCCGCCGGAGATGCTCGCCGAGCAGCCGACGGGGGACGTGCGGGCCGACGTCTACTCGCTGGCCGCCACGGTCTACTCGCTGCTCGCCCGCCGGTCCCCGTTCGAGGTGCCCGGCGCCCCCAACGGGGCCGCGGACCTGATCCCGCGCATCGAGCGCGGGGCGCTGGTGGCGACGGGCCGTGGCGACGTCCCCGAGACGCTCGAGGCCGTGCTGCGCCGCGCCATGGACCCGGACCCACGACGGCGGCACCACAGCGCCTTCGCGTTCGCCCGGGCGCTGCAGCAGGTGGAGGCCGAGCTGCTCCTCCCGCTCACGCCGCTGGACCTGCCGGAGGAGCTGGACGACCCCGTCGAGGACGGCGGGGCGGCGGGTCCCGCCGCGGAGGGCGAGGCAGGCCAGGCGACCCGTCTGCGGCCGGTGCCCTCGATCGGCGAGGCGGCCGCCTCCGCGGCCCCGCCCACCGCCCAGGCCTCGGTCGCGACCGTCGCGGACGACAGCGGGGACGTGCTCGCCCACTGGCACGCCGCGG
>NZ_AXCW01000430.1 GCF_000603945.1 Actinotalea ferrariae CF5-4
CATCACCACGAACCACGAAGAGCCCGTTTGGCGGGACGCCGGGTCGGGCTCGAGCGGTTGCTCGCAAACCGCTCCGTCGCTGACACGCGAAGACCGACCCGGCTACTTGGTGGACTCCCTGCTTCCGACTAATCAAGATCGGTGCCGAGCCGTGGGGGTCTCCCGTCACAAGTAAAGGTCCTCGCGCCTGCAGCCACACCGGCGGAATCCCGGCGTCGAGCGGTGGACCTCGCCCGCAATGGCCAGCACCTGGTCGCGAAGGTCGCGCCCGATCTGGGAATCAGCCAGTCGTGCCTTCGCCGGTGGATGGCTCAGGACGACGTCGACGCGGGCCGCGGGAGGGAGTCGCCGGGCAGGTGCCCGGCCTCGTGGGCGGCCCGCCCCGGTCGCCCGTCGAGGTACCAACGGGCATCCGCGACGACGGCCTCCGGGCGGCGGGCTGTCAGCCACGCGACGTCTACGACGGGCAGGGGCGGCTGGCGGGGCGACGTCGCGGGAAGCGGTTTGGGAGCAGTATCCGCAAGGGGGACCGCGCCGGGCGGCACGGTCCCCCTTGCGGTGCGGACTACACCTGGCGGGAGCGTGACGAGCGGCCCAGGAGGAACGCTGACGCGGCGACGAGCGCGGCGCCGAGGAGCGCGATGCCGACGCCGGGCAACCAGGCGCCCCCGGAGCCGCCGCGGCCCACATTCGAGACGCTCGCCCCCACCGCGTCCTCGGGAACGTCGACCGGGAGTGCCGCCACGTACTCGCTCCACTGCCGCGCCTTGATCCGGCGCAGCTCGGAGACGGCCACGTCGCCGCCCCCGACGAGCGCCGTGGCGGACGGGTTGAGCGCGCGGACCGTCGTCAGGTCCGGCGAGGCGCTGTAGAGCTCCTCGAACCTGCCGTCCGTGAGGATGACGCTCCCGGGGGCGACCGCAGCGAGAGCTGTGACTTCCTCCGGCAGGAACCCACCGAGGGCGGCGAACTCGCCCGTCTCGGTCACCTGGACGGTCGACGTCGGCCTGCTGTTCACGTACTCGACCGACAGGTAGAACGGCGCGGCATCACCAAGGTCCGCCTCCGTCAACGCGTCGCCCGAGCCGCCGTCCTCCGCGAGCTGCAGGTAGGCGTAGCGGACCGGGCTGCCGAACGTGGTCGCCGCCGCCTCGGCCTGCGCCTGCGCCAAGGGCGTCCCGGTCTTCCTCGAGCCGCTGGTGGTCCGCTGGTTCAGGTCGAGAACGTGGCGGTGGACGGCGCCGTCGGGCTCCAGAGCGCGCTTGACGGTGTCGGGCACGTGCCCGCGGTTCTCCGCCGCGGCCGCGGGACCGCCGACGACGGCCAAGAGGAGCACCGCGCAGGCGGCGGTGAGCAGCTGCCACTTCTTCATGTTCGTCCCCCTCTGTCAGTACGACGTGACCCAGTGCGTCGGCGTGTAGCTCGAGCCGAGCCCCGCCGTGCCTGCGGTGAACTGGTTGTACGTGATCCACTGACCACTCACGGCGGTCTCGCGGATGTGCGTGATGTACACGTCGTTGCCCTCGGTGCTGCCGATCACCGGCGCGATGTGCCCGACTGTGCCGGTCGACCACGCCACGCGGACGTTGAGCCCGCCCCCGCGCGTGGTCACGTCGCGGATGTGGCTGAAGCTCGGGGGGGACTGCAGGGGGTGATGGAAGACGGATGGCATCACCGGCGTCGGCTCTCACCCGAACGGCGGAAGCAGGAGAGGGGTGCTGGTCATTTCTTTCACAACTACCAAGTGCGGCATTTTGACTCCGGTTAACAGGGCGGATTCAATCGGTCGTCGCAAC
>NZ_AXCW01000431.1 GCF_000603945.1 Actinotalea ferrariae CF5-4
CCCCGCCCGCGTGTCCCGCTCGTGACCTGCAAGCCGTGGTGCGTCCACGGTGACGGGCACCCTGGCGAGTGGAACCGCAATGACCAGTGGTGCGGCACCCGAGACCGCACCGTCCCGCAGAGCGCGCACCCCGACGAGGAGTGGAGTGACGGGGTGACGCGGCCGGCGGCGCTGGCTGTGACCGGCACCCAGGTCCCGGATGAGGACCCCGCCGTCTGCCTCAGCGGTCACCGCTGCGAGATCATGCTCACCGCACCCGAGGCCGTGGAGCTCGCCACGGTCCTCCTGGCAACGGTGCTCGAGATGACCGGCGGCCCGGCGCTCCCGGACGACGACGGGACCGAGCTCGACGCCGAACTCGGTCTGTCGGTGTTCGTCGACCACGGCGCCGTGGTGCAGTCCGGCCGCCCGGGCGAGGACGGCGAGTGGCACCACACGCCCGAGTCGGCCCGTGCGCTGGCGACGGCGCTCCTGCACCACGCGGACCGGGCGGAGGCGCGGCGATGATCCCGGCACTCTGCTGCGTGTGCGGCACTCAGCGCGAGGCGTCTCGGCAGGCGTTCCGCGACCCCGACGTCGTGCGCAAGCTCAAGTGCCAGACGTGTGGGGCGATGACGAAGCACGCGGGCGTCTGGGGTTATCAGGGAGAGGACTGGCGCGACGAGTCGAACCGAGCAAGCCTCCGCCTGCCCGTCGCCGCGGTCGACCCGGCCGACCCGTTCGCGTTCGCCCTCGCGCAAGGTGTGCGGGTCTACGACGTCCCCGGCATGGGACCCGAGCCGCTGCTGTTCATCCGGAAGGACCGGATCGTGTTCGTCAGCAGCGCCCTGCAACCGGACGAGCGGCTGACGTGCGCACAGTGGCTCCGGGACACGCTCGCCTGACAGACGACGAAGCGCCCCGCTCCCCACCAGTCGGTGAGGGCGGGGCGCTCGTCTGTGTGCGGTTAGGTCCGGCGGTCCACGCGCCACTCCCGGCCGCTGACGGTGCCGTTGGTCCACCGCTCCCACCGGTCATCCGGCAAGCCGTGGACGATCACCTGGTAGGCGAGGTCCAGGGCCTCGGCCTGCACCGCCTCGGGCTGGTCGCCGTCGTGGTAGACCAAGGCTCTCGGGTTGCCGTCTGCATACCGTACGGCGAGCACGGCGTCGCGGTGTCCACCGAACCGGACCGGTCCCATGTAGCCGAAGACGCGCGCTCCCGCCCGGTAGAGGCGGTCCTTCGCCGCTTCGAGGCTCACCGCGCCCTCCCTCTGACAAAGGTTCGCAGGCCGTGGCTAACTGCGCCGTCCGCGATGACCTGCGTCCGGGCCAGGATCGACCCGTCCGCGTCCACCAGGGTAACCGTCCCCGGGAGTGCGGTAGCGGGGGCCGCTGGTGCGACCCATCCGCCGGACGAGTACGCGGGCATCGGGCGGGACTGGACGTAGCCGCCCGCCGCGTACCCGTTCCGGTTGATCGCCTCGAGGAGTGAACGGTTCCTCTGCGTGGACTCCGCGTTGACCACAAACTCGCCCTTGTGGACCACGCCAGCGGGCTGGTACTTGCCCCCCGCGCCCGTGTAACCGCCATCGAAGAATCCGGCGTCGGGGGATGAACTGGTTAGCCGACCGCGCCGGGGTGTGACCGCGGGCGATGATCTGCGTGTAGATCGTGGCCGACGCCTTCGTTCCGGCGAACCAACTTCCGCCCTCAAGCGGACAATGATGCTGCGTTCCGTCATGCGGACCACCCCTCTTTCGTCAGCCTGTACCGTGCAGAGCCGGACAGGTCCACACCCGCGGCGCGGG
>NZ_AXCW01000432.1 GCF_000603945.1 Actinotalea ferrariae CF5-4
CCACCTCGCCGTCGCGGCCGCGGCAGGCCGGGGCCGGGTCCGGGTGCACCCCCGCCCGCGCGTCGTCGTCGTCACCGTCGGGGAGGAGCTCGTGGAGCCGGGACGCTCGCGCCCGCCCGGCACCGTCCACGACGCGAACGCCCACGCGCTCGCCGCTGCGGTGCAGGACGCGGGGGCGAGCGCGGTGCGGGTCGGTCCCGTCCCGGACGACCGGGCCCGCCTGCGCGAGGTCATCGAGGACCAGCTCGTGCGGGCGGACCTCCTCGTCCTGACCGGGGGGCTCAGCGCGGGGCCGTGGGACACGGTCGCCGACGTGCTCGCCCCGCTGGGGACGGTGCGCCTGGACCAGGTGGCGATGACGCCGGGCGGGCGGCTGGGCTTCGGCACGGTCGACGACGTGCCGGTCGTCGCGCTGCCCGGTCGTCCGGTCGCCGCGCTCGTGGCGCACGAGGTGTTCCTGCGGCCGGCCCTGCGCGCCATGGCCGGGCACGCCGACCTCTTCCGGCCCTCGGTCCGGGCCGCGGTCACCCACCCGTGGGCGTCGCCCGCCGGCCGGCGGCAGTTCGTACCCGCGGCCCTGTCCGGCGGCCCGCTGGACGGCTACACCGTGACCCCTGTCGGGGACCCGTCCGCCGTCGGCCTGGCGGACCTGGCCCGCGCGAACGCCCTGGCCGTCGTCGGGGAGGACACGACCGCCGTCCGCGCGGGGGACACCCTCGCCTGCCTGGTGCTGGACGGCTGATGGCGCGCGGGTGGCCGGCGGTGCTGCGTGAGGCCGACGTCGTCCTGCGGCCGCTGCGTCGCTCCGACGCGCGCGCGTGGCTGACGCTGCGCGTGCGCAACGCGGCCTGGCTGGAGCGGTGGGAGGCGACGTCGCCGGAACCGGCCGAGGGACCGCCGCCGACGTTCGGGCAGTTCGTGCGCACGCTCAACCAGCAGGCGCGCGCGGGGGCCACGCTGCCGTTCGGGCTGGAGTACCGCGGCGAGCTCGTCGGGCAGCTCACGGTGGCCACGATCGTCCGCGGCTCCCTGTGCTCGGCGAGCATCGGCTACTGGGTCAGCGAGCACGTCGCGGGCCGGGGCATCACGCCGACGGCGGTGGCGCTGGCCGTCGACCACTGCTTCGGTCCCGTCGGCCTGCACCGCGTCGAGGTGAACATCCGGCCCGAGAACGGCGCGAGCCTGCGGGTCGTGGAGAAGCTGGGCCTGCGGGACGAGGGCCTGCGCGAGAACTACCTGCACATCCAGGGCGCGTGGTGCGACCACCGGACCTTCGCCGTGACGGCCGAGGAGGTGCCCGGCGGCCTGGTCGAACGGCTGCGGCGCGCCGGCCTGACCGCCCGCTGACGACGACGGCGCGGCCCGGTCCCGACACGCCGCGCCCGGTCCCGGGGCCGCCTGCACCCAGCCCCTACCGTCGTGACGTGAACCAGGCCGGCATCGTGCTCGTCGCGGTGGCCGGGCTCTGGATCGCGTACCTGGTGCCTCACCGGTCCCGGTACCGCCAGCAGCTCCTGGAGTCGCGGGCCGACGACCGCTTCTCGGAGAACCTCCGGGTCCTCCGCGTCGCACACGCCGCCGGGACGAGGGACCGGCGGACCGGCACGGCACCCGGCACGCACCGGACGACCGGTGTGCGGCTGCACCCGGCACGACGTGGAGGAGGCGGTCACATGGACCGGCCGCACGGCACCACCGACCGCGTCGTCGCCGACGCCGCCCGACGCGCCGCCGCCGAGCGCGCGCAGCGCGTCGCCCATCTGGCCCGCCGCCGCGCCG
>NZ_AXCW01000433.1 GCF_000603945.1 Actinotalea ferrariae CF5-4
CTCCGGACACGCCGGGGTGACTCAGCGTCGCCGCGTTTTCTGGCTCACTGACGGGTGCTGCGCCGGTACCGCTCGTAGGTGATGGCGTTGAGTACGAACATCGCGCAGAGGTGGTCCACTGCCTGGGCCTGGACGTTCAGGCGCATGGCCCGACCGCCGGTGTTGTTGTTGGCCAGGAGCTTCTTGAACCATGAGTTCACGCTCTCGGTGATGTTCCGCAGTCCGTAGGTGGACTGGAACGCTGCGGTGTCCATGCGTGCCACGGGCCGTAGTTGCCCTTCGGCCTTCTTCCGCTCAGCACCTCCAGGGGAGGCGCGATGAACGCGGGGCCGGGTCTCGGTGTCGAAGAGGTGCCCTGAGGGTTGGAGCGTGCAGGGCAGCAGCCAGGTGGTCCAGACGGCGAATCCGGACGGTGTCTTGATCCGGCGGGAGGCCACCGCCTGTGCTCGGGCGCGTTTGAACTGGTGGCGGGCCGGTCCGTACTCGATGACATCGAAGAGTGCGCCGTCGTCGACCCACAGGTCGTGGGGGCAGTCGACGCCGTTGGGTTGCCCGTAGTGCGCTACGACGCTGTTGACCACGTCGTGGTCCTTGGTGGTCTTGTAGACGCTTGTGCCCAGCGGCAGCATCGCAGACCCGTGCGTCTGCAATGGATGATGGCGAGCGAAAAGACTCTCGTGGGAGTCTCGCACAGGTGGTATACGAAGAAGATGTGCTCGGCTCCGACTGGTCAGCAGTGTGACGAGTACCCCTTCTTCGCGACCGTCCAGGGAGGGCCGGCCGCCTACGGTCGGACCGCTACCGTCCTTCAGACGATCAACAGCGATGACAACCTCGCCGAGGGGAGTGCCTACGGCGTCATGACCTCGGCCTGCGGAATGGTGAGCGCCACGGCAGCGGCCGGGCCTGACCCGGGAGGTCGGTCTGACTTCCTGGTCGTTCCGCTGCCGACCGTCGCGGTTCAGTCCTTCTTCGTCTGTGGCAGGCAGGAATGAGGGACCCGAACCTGACAGGTTTGCTCGCCGAACTCGAGGATCAACTGCGGCGGCAGGGCGCGCCCATCGTCGACCATCTGGTGTCTGGCTCGAGCGACGAGCAGATCGATGCGGTCATCGCCCCGTTGGGGATCGCCCTGCCCGAGGAGCTGCGGGTCTGGTGGCGGTGGCAGGACGGGCTGGCCGACCCGGAGGTCGAGGGAGGGCTGCCCGGTGGATGGGAGCCGATGTCCATCGCGCACGCCGTCGCGCGGCACGCCGAGGAGCCTCACCGAGAGGACGGGACAGTAGGGGACCTCTACTGGCGGGACGAGTGGCTGCCGTTCGCCATCTGGGGCAACGACGTGCTCTTCGTCGACTGCGGCCGGACCGACGCCGAGGGCGCGGCCGCCCCGGTGCGCTGCCGACGATGGTTCGGATGGGAAGGATCAGAAGCCGACCGGGCTCAGTCGCTGGCCGAGGTGGTCCGCATCTGGGTCACGGCACTCGGTGAGGGGTACTGCGTATGGGACCCGGCTGCTGATCTGTGGGAGCTCAGAGACCCTGGCGCGTTGAGCGCGCTCGGCGGCTTGTGGCTCTTCTAGACGGTGGCAGGCGGTCTCTCGTGGCGAGCCGTTGCCCAGAGCTTGACGTGGGGCGACCCATCGAGGAGGGCCGTGCGGGACTCGGCGCGCGTCTGCGAAAGGCCTAGGCGTGACGCCCGGACGGTAAAGCCTTTCTGCCGGCGGCGGGATTCCAGGCTCTTCGGATCTATGCGTGGTTG
>NZ_AXCW01000434.1 GCF_000603945.1 Actinotalea ferrariae CF5-4
CGGCCCCCGCGGGCTGCTCCTGCCACCTGACCTGCCGGCCTACCGGACCCGGTCGGAGCGCTTCGACGACGTCGTCCTGGAGGCGGTCGAGCGCCTGGAGCGGCGGTGGGGCTCCCGCCTCGCCGGGACCGAGTTCGCCGTCGAGGAGGTGCCGCCGTCGCAGCCCGCCCCGTGGGAGCACGGAGGTGTCCCCCTCGGCCGCTACTTCCCGGCCGACGTGGGCGCGCCTGCGCGCGTGGTCGTCTACCGGCGTCCGGTCGAGACGCGCGCCGACGGTGAGGCGGACCTGGCCCACCTCGTGCGGGACGTGCTCGTCGAGCAGGTCGCCGCGCTGCTGTCCCTGCCCCCGGAGGACGTCGACCCGGGCTACCAGGACTGACCTCCGCACCGCCGGGCCCGGCTAGGGTGATCGGCGATGAGCGCCACCCCGCCGCCCGACGCCGCCCCCGTGCCGAGCCGCCCCCCGGCCGACGTCCTCGTCGTCTCCGTGGCCTACCACCCCGGGCCGGAGCTCGCGCAGTTCGCGGCGAGCCTGTCCGGAGCGACGACGCGGCCGTACCGCCTCGTGCTCGTCGACAACGGGACCGACCCGACCGCGGTCGACGAGGTCGCGCGGGAGTCCGGCGCGACCGTGCTGCGCACCGGGGAGAACCTCGGGTACGGACGCGCCGCGAACCGCGCCGCGGCGGGCGCGACCGAGCCCTGGCTCGTCGTCGCGAACCCCGACGTCGTCTGGCACCCGGGCAGCCTGGACGCGCTGCTCGCCGCGGCCGGACGGCACCCGGGCGCCGGTGCGCTGGGCCCGGCGGTGCTCAACGTCGACGGGACCGTCTACCCCTCCGCCCGCGAGCTCCCCTCCCTCACGCAGGGGGTCGGGCACGCGCTCCTCGCGCGGGTGTGGCCCGGCAACCCGTGGACCCGGGCGTACCAGGCGCGTCAGGAGACGACCGGCTCCGGCGAGCGCCCGGCCGGGTGGCTGTCGGGGTCCTGCCTCCTGCTGCGGCGCGAGGCGTTCGAGGCCGTCGGCGGCTTCGACGAGCGGTACTTCATGTTCTTCGAGGACCTGGACCTGGGTGAACGCCTGGCCGGGGCGGGCTGGACGAACGTGCACGTGCCCGGCGCCGAGGTCACCCACGTCGGCGGCGCGTCCTGGCGCGAGCGGCCGGACGCGATGATCCGCGCCCACCACCGCAGCGCCGCGCTGTACCTGTCGGGCCGCTACGACCGCTGGTACCAGGCCCCGCTGCGCCTCGTGATCCGGCTGGGCCTGGCCGCGCGGCAGGCCGTCGAGCTGCGCTCGTCCCACCGCCGGTAGGTCAGCGCACGTCCACCCGCAGCGCCTCGCGGCCCCGCTGGTCCGGCGTCGAGCCGAGGACGCTGACCATCGCGCCGTCCGGCGCCGCGGCCGTGAGCAGCCCGCCGAGCACCACCTGCGCGCTCTGCGTGCGGGCGCGGACCGCGACCACGCCGACGTCGGGCGGGAGGCCGGCCCGCGTGGCGAGCTCGGTGACGTCCAGCCGGACGGTCCTGCCCCGGTCCAGGGTCAGCTCGACGGTGCCCGCCACGGCGCCGGCGCCGTCGACCAGGTCCAGGGACACGGATGCGGTCGCCCGGACGTCGGTCCCGGGGGGCGGGTCGACGAGGGCCAGGACGACGGCGCGCGTCACCCCGGCGCCCCCAGCGGCGACCGGCTCCCCCGCCGGGTCGGCGGCTGGGTCGGCGGGGGGCGCTGCGGCG
>NZ_AXCW01000435.1 GCF_000603945.1 Actinotalea ferrariae CF5-4
CGCCCCCGGTGCCCGCGGGGCCGGGCGCCGCGACGGACGCGCCCCTGCCCGAGCCGGAGGAGCTGCAGGCGGCCGTCGACGCGGCGGTCGCGCACCCGTGGGTCGGCACCTCCGTGGGGGTCGTCGTCGTCGACCAGCTGACCGGCGAGCTCGTGGCCGCGGCGAGCCCCGACGTGCCGCGCGAGCCCGCCTCCACCGCGAAGATCCTGACGGCGGTCGCGGCGCTGCGGACGCTCGGCCCGGACCGCACCGTCGAGACGGCGGTGGTCCAGGAGGCCCCAGGCCGCATCGTCCTCGTCGCCGGCGGCGACGTGATGCTCGCCGCCGGGGCCGGCGACCCGACGGCGACGAACGGTCGGGCCGGGCTGGCGGACCTCGCGGACCAGACCGCCCGGGCCCTGGCGCTGGCGGGGACCACGGAGGTCGCCCTCGGCGTCGACGAGTCCGTGTTCAGCGGCCCGGCCGTCTCGCCCGGGTGGTTCCCCACCGACGTGTCGCTGGGCTTCGTGGCCCCCGTCACCCCGCTGCAGGTCAACATCGCCAAGACGCGCGAGGAGCCGTACCCGCCCCGGCACGCGGACCCGACGCTGCACGCCGCGGGGGTGTTCGCCACGCTGCTGGGGGAGCGGGGGATCACCGTCACGGGCACCGAGCGACGGGACGCCCCCGAGGGCGCCGGCCGCATCGCGGCCGTGCAGTCCGCCCCGGTGCGCGACATCGCCGAGTACGTGCTGCGGACCTCGGACAACACCGTCTCCGAGGCGCTCGGGAGGCTCGTCGCGGTGGAGCAGGGCCTCCCGGGCAGCTTCGAGGGCGCCACCCGGGCGATCCTCGCGGAGGTGGAGCGCCTCGGGATCGACGTCACCGGCGCCGCGCTCGCCGACGCGAGCGGCCTGGCGGCAGGGTCGCTGCTGTCCTCGCAGCAGCTCGTCGACGTGCTCCGCGTCGCCTCCCTGGACCCGGCCCTGCGCACCGTCGTGGTGGACCTCCCCGTCGCCGGCTGGGAGGGCACGCTGGGGGACCGCTTCGCCGAGGGACCCGGGCGCGGTCTGGTCCGCGCGAAGACGGGCAGCCTCACCGGGACGACCTCGCTGGCGGGCAGCGTGGTCACCGTCCAGGGCCGGGAGCTCCTCTTCGCGGTCGTCGCCGACGAGACGCCGCCGGGCGGCCAGCTCGGCCCGCGGCGCGTCATCGACGCCCTCGTGCAGCAGATCGCCGGCTGCGGATGCCCGTTACCGTGACCGGATGAGCCCCACCCCCGCGCACGACCGCGCCGCCGTGCCCGGCCTCGACGTCGACTGGGACGCCGCGGGCCGGTGGGCGGGGCGCCTCGTCGCCCCGGGACCCACCGGAAGCCGTGACGAGCTCCTCCACGTCGTCGACGACCTGCGGGACGCCGCCGAGCGCGCCCGACCGCTGGCCGTGCGTGCCTCACGGCTGGGCCCGTCCCTCACGCTCGCGGGCACCCAGGACGTGGCCGCGCAGGTGCTCGTGGTCGACCGGCCCGGCTGGGCGCGGGCGGCCGGGCAGTCGTTCGCGGCGCTGGTCGGCGGGCTCGCCTCCGACGACGGCGCGACCCACCGCCTCGTGCCGAGCGGTGCGACCGCGCAGACGGCCTCCCTGCTCGGCCTCCTCGCCGGCCGCGTGCTCGGGCAGTTCGACCCCTTCGGGCCGGACGGCGGGACCGCCGTCGGTG
>NZ_AXCW01000436.1 GCF_000603945.1 Actinotalea ferrariae CF5-4
CGGGCGACGGCGGCGACCTGCGCGACGTGCACCCGTGGCAGCCGGGCGACTCGCTGCGCCGGGTCGACTGGCGCGCGACGGCGCGGCGCTCGCCCCGCGGCGAGGAGCTCTACACCCGACGGACGTTCGCGCTGGCGGAGGCGCACGTGACCCTCGTGGTGGACTCCCGCGACGACGTCGGGCCCGACCCGGCCACCTGGAGCGGCGCCCGCTCGGTGCGGCCGGACGACGCGACGTCGCTGGACGTCGCCCGCTCGGCCGCGGCGACGGTCGCGCAGGCCTACCTGGGCGCGGGCGACCGCGTGGGCCTGGAGGACCTCGGCGTCCGGCGCCGGACCCTGCGCGCGGGGGCCGGCCGCCGACAGCTCGACCGTGTGCTCCACGGTCTTGCGGTGCTGCGGCCGCAGGGTGACCCGGCGCCGCGGGTGCGCGCACCGCAGCTCCCGTCCGGCACCCTCGTGTGGGTCTTCTCGACCTTCCTCGACCCCGAGGCGGCGCTGGCCGCCGCCCGCTGGCGCCGCTCCGGGCACCGGGTGGTCGCCGTCGACGTCCTGCCGGCGGTGCGCCGCCGGCACCTGGACACCCGCGCCGCCCTCGCCCTGCGCCTGGTCACCCTCGAACGGGACGACCGCCTGGCGGACCTGACGGCCGCCGGCGTCGAGCTGGTCCGGTGGACCGACGACGACGCCGCGGCGCGCGTCCAGCTGCTGGCACGCCGGTCGCACCGCCGGCCGGGCGGTGGACGGTGAGCGGCGGGGGACGCACGTCCGGTGCGGGCAGCCGGGACCTGCGTCTGCACCTGGAGCTGGGCTCGAGCGTCCCCGGGGCGCTCGTCCGACTGCTGCCCGCCGCCCTGGTGCTGCTGCTGGTGGGTGCGGACGGCCTGCTCGCCGCGGCGGGCGGCACGGCGGCGACGGGTGGGCTGGGCGCGTCGGGGGTCGTGGACGTCCTCCTCCTCGCCTCGGCCGCGGTCACGGTGTGGCGACCGGCCCTGCCGGCCGCCCCGGTGGTCGTGGCGCTGCTCGGTCCGGTCCTCCTCTCGAGCCCGGACCTCCTCGCGTCCGGCGCTGCGGGGCTGGGACGCCTGGTGGTGCTGCTCGTCGGGACGCACCTCCTGCTCCGGCTCACCGGTCTCGCCGCGCACACGGCGTGGTCCGGCCGGGTCGAGACCGCCGTGGTCGCGCGCTGGCTCGCGCCCGTGCTGCCGGTGCAGGCGGCGGTGCTCGCCCTCGCCGCGGCGGTGCTCGCCGTGCGCGCCGCGGCCGGTGCCGTCGACGGGAGCGCGCCGGGGGTGCTGCGTCTGGTCGCGGTGGTCGCCGTCGTCGTGGCGGTGCTCGTGGTCGCGCCGGGCCGCTGGTTCCGTCGCCTGCCCTCCTGAGGAGGCCCACCCCGTCCACAGGCCGCGCGGCCCCGCCCGCGGCGGCGTCCGACGGCGCCCTAGCGTCCGCCGGGACGAGGGAGGTCGGATGGGTGGACGGACGGCCGAGGCCGCGCGCGAGCTGCGCCGGCTGGAGGACGCGATCCTCGAGGCGCGCGGGGCGCTGCGGCGTGCGGCCGGCGCCACGTGGGTGGCCCGCGCCGGGGAGTCGTACCGGTCGGAGCTCGACCGGCAGCAGCGCCGGCTGGGGCGTCTGCTGGTCGACCTGGAGGCCACGCGCCGCGCGGTGCTCCG
>NZ_AXCW01000437.1 GCF_000603945.1 Actinotalea ferrariae CF5-4
CCGAGTCCGCCGTCACCGCTGCGTCGTCCCGCCTCGGGAGCCTGCGCGAGGCGCTGGAGGCACGCCGGGCCGTCACGGGCGGGCTGGACCAGGCCGCCGCCAAGGCCACGCTGCTGGCGGCGCAGGACGCCCGCGACCGGGCCCGTGCCGCCGTGCGTCGCCGCACGGAGCTGGACCAGGCCCTGGTGCGTCACGACCAGGAGACGGTCGCCCTCGACCAGCGGGTCGGGGCCCTCGCCACCCGGCTCGCGGCGGAACGCGCCGAGGTCGGGTCGCTCACGGCTCGTCTGGCCGAGGACTCCGCCGCGGTGGGTGCGGAGCTCGACGGCCGCGCCACGGTGGCGGACCGGGTGGCCCACGTGCGCGACCGCGCGCGGCGGATCGGCGCCTGGCTCGACGCGACGGCGGCCGTCCTGTCCGCGACGACGTCGGTGGACCGCTGCGAGGCGGACCTGGCGGCCGCCCTCGCCCGTGCCGGACTGGCCTCGGCGGCCGAGGTCCGCGCCGCCGCCGTCGCGGACGCGACGCTCCAGGAGTGGACGCGCCGGGTCGAGCAGCACGCGCGGGACCTGCACCGCGTCCGAGCGGCACTGGTCGAGCCGACGCTGCGCGACCTCGCCGAGGACGCCGTCGCGGACGTCGTGGGCGCGGAGGCCCGGCACCGTGCCGCCGACGACGTCGCGACCTCCCTCGCCGCCCAAGTGCGCGACCGGGCCCAGGCCGCGGAGGACGCGCTCGAGCGGCTCCGGGCCGCCGTCGACGCCGCCGAGCACGTGCGGCGTGAGGCGGTCCCGGTGGTGCGGATGGCCGACGTCGCCACGGCCGTCGGCGCGGACAACGCCAAGCAGCTGACGCTCGCGACGTACGTGCTCGCGCGCCGGTTCGAGGACGTCGTGGCCGCGGCCAACGGGCGCCTGACGGTCATGTCGTCGGGCCGGTTCGAGCTCGTCCGGTCCGAGGAGCGGGAGGCGGCCCGGTCGCGCCGGACCGGCCTGGCCATGAAGGTCGTCGACCACGAGGTGGGCGGCGAGCGCGACCCCAGGACGCTCTCCGGAGGGGAGACGTTCTACGTCTCCCTCTGCCTCGCCCTCGGGCTCGCCGACGTCGTCACCGCGGAGGCCGGCGGGACCGAGCTCGGCACGCTGTTCGTCGACGAGGGCTTCGGGACGCTCGACCCCGAGACCCTCGAGGTGGTGCTCGGCGAGCTCGGCCGGCTGCGGGACGGGGGCCGCGTCGTCGGGGTCGTCTCGCACGTCGAGGCGCTCAAGCAGGCGATCGCGGAGCGGGTCGAGGTCCGCCGGCTGCCCGGTGGCGGCAGCACGCTGACCGTCCGGGCCTGAGCCCGGACCCGCTCACCACGACCAGCCGCGCGCGGCCAGCTCGATCTCCTCGCGGAACCGCTCGCCCTCCGAGCCGGGGCCGCCGTCCACGGTCGCGACGTCCTCGTCGTCCACCTCGACGCCCGCCATCCGGCACGCCTCGACGAGCAGGGCGTCGTAGGCGGCCCGGACCGCGATGAGGCGCCGCGCCCGCGCGTAGACCTGGGGGTCGTTCTCCAGCGTCCGGAGCTGGTCCGCGAGCAGTCCCAGGCGTAGCTGCAGCGACAGCACCTCGAACGGGTCGGGCGGCGGCGGGGGCGGGGGCGG
>NZ_AXCW01000438.1 GCF_000603945.1 Actinotalea ferrariae CF5-4
CCCCGCCGGCCGCCGCCGCCCGGGCGGCGTCCAGCGCGCGCGACAGGGCGAGGGCGTGCCGGCGGCCGTCGGCGTCGAGGTAGGCGTTCCGGGAGGACAGCGCCAGGCCGTCCGCGTCACGGACCGTGGGCCCGGCGACGACGTCGACCGGGACGTCGAGGTCGCGCACCATGCGCCGGACCGCCATGAGCTGCTGGGCGTCCTTCTCCCCGAAGAGCGCGACGTCGGGGCGGACGAGGTGCAGGAGCTTGAGCACGACCGTCAGGACCCCGTCGAAGTGCCCGGGACGGTGGGCGCCCTCGAGGCGGTCGCCCAGGGCACCGGCGCTGACCCGGACGACCGGGTCGCCGCCCGGGTAGACGTCCTCCACGCCCGGGGCGAAGACGACGTCGACGCCCTCCCGCGCCAGCAGCGCGACGTCCCGCTCGAGGTCGCGCGGGTAGCGGGTCAGGTCCTCCGCCGGGCCGAACTGCAGCGGGTTGACGAAGACCGTGACGACGACCTGCTCGGCCCGCCCGCGC
>NZ_AXCW01000439.1 GCF_000603945.1 Actinotalea ferrariae CF5-4
CCTCGTGCAGGGCGCCCATGGTCATGACCACCGCCCGGCGCCCGGGCGTCCCGGGTCCCCCGGGCGCCTCGGACCCGGTGCGACGCAGCGCAGCGTCGAGCTCCGCCCGGGTCCGCGCGAGCACCGGCCCCGCCGCCGCGGGGCTGCCGGTCTCGGGCACCCGCTGGGGCACGGCACCGTCGGTCATGCGGGGTCCTCCTGGTCGCCGGGGCCGGCCTCGGCGAGCACGTCGAGAAGCCGTCCCGCCTGCTGGGTGGTGATGCGGTGCCCGGTCAGGGCACGGCCCGTCGCGGCGCGCGCGAGGGCCCGGTACGTGGCAGGCAGGTCTGCCGCGGTCGCCTCGCGCCCGGCCAGCGCCGCGAGCTCCCGCAGGTGGGACGCGACCGTCCCGGCGTCGCCCCGCACCACCGGGCCCGTCAGCGAGGACACGCCGCTGGAGCCCACCGCGGTGCCATCCCCCGCCGTGCCGGCGCCGCGGACCGCGCTGTCCAGCGCCGCCGAGAGCAGGGGCCCGAGGACCCGGTCCGGCGCCTCGACACCCGCGGCCGCGAGCGCCTGCGCGGCCTGCGCGACGAGCACGACGAGGTGGTTCGCGCCGTGCGCGAGGGCCGCGTGGTAGAGCGGGCGCATCGCCTCGGACACGACGACGGGCTCGCCGCCGACCTCGACGACGAGGGCCTGACCGATCGGCAGGACGGGGGCGGCCGCGGTCACGGCGAAGGTGCAGCCCACGAGCCGGCCCAGGTCCAGGGACGTCCCGGTGAAGGTCATCGCCGGGTGCAGGGCGATCGGGATCGCGCCGGCGGCGCGCGCGGGGCCGAGCACCTCCGTGCCGAGGGCGCCGGCCGTGTGGACGACGAGCTGCCCGGGCTGCCAGGCGCCCAGCGCCGCGAGCCCGCCGACGAGGTCCGCGAGGGCGTCGTCGGGCACCGTGAGCAGGACGAGCTCGGCGCGCTCCACGACCTGGGGCACCTCGAGGTGCTCGACCCCGGGCAGCAGCGTGGCGATGCGCTCACGGCTCTCCGCCGAGATGCCGCTCGCCCCGACGACGGCGTGCCCGACGGCCCGCAGCGCGCTGCCGAGCACGGCGCCCACGCGGCCCGCCCCGACG
>NZ_AXCW01000440.1 GCF_000603945.1 Actinotalea ferrariae CF5-4
GACCGCCCGACGCAGGGGGAGCGGCCGGGACCGCCCGATGCCGAGGGAGCGGCCGGCACCGTCACGCCCCCGGCGGCCGGGCGCGGGTCGTCTGCCTCGGCCCCAGGGCGTCCTACGCGAAGGGACCCGTGACCGGGTCCCACTCCCGCGCGGTCCGGGCGGCCAAGACCCCGGCCTGCCGGAACGGGTCCTCGTCGAGCAGGCCGAGCGCCCCCTCGACGGACTCGGCGCGCACCAGCAGGAGCGCACCGGCCGGCGCCGTCCCGATGGCAGCATGCGCGACCGGCCCGTCGTGGACCGGCTGACCCCGGAGCGGACCGCTGGCCAGCAGGGTCCCGTCGGCGCGCAGCTCCTGCAGATAAGCGCGGTGGGCGGGCCGCACCTCCTCCTGGAGGTCGGTCCGGCTGTCGTACGTGTACTCGATCGCGTAGGTGGGCACACCGCATTGTGCCGGGCGGGGGAGCTGGGCCGACGACCCGCTCGACGTGCGTGTCGGCGCAGGTCGCCGTAGCGTCGCAGTGGTGTCGACCGCGTTCGGCACCGACCACGGTCGGCCGGACGAGGTCGACGCGGACGAAGGAGAAGGACGTGGCGCCAGGGCCTGTGGACGTGGCCCACGGCGTCGTCCTCGACGGTCGCTACCGCATCGAGGACGTCGTCGGGCAGGGCGGCATGGCGACCGTGTACCGCGCCCACGACGAGGTGCTGGGCCGGGACGTCGCGGTCAAGCTCTTCCCGCCCACGCCGGACTCGGACGAGGTCCTCCGGCACCAGGCCGAGATCCGCGTGCTGTCGCAGATGAACCACCCCGGGCTGGTGGCGCTCCACGACGCCGGGTCGGCGTACGCAGGAGGGCCGCTGCAGCAGACCTACATCGTGATGGAGCTCGTCCCCGGGCCGACGCTGGCCGACCTGCTGGCCACCGGGCCGCTCGCCGCGCGGCACACGGCCCGGATCGGGCGCCAGCTCGCGGAGGCGATCGCCACCGTGCACGCGGCGGACGTCGTCCACCGGGACATCAAGCCCGCCAACATCCTGCTCGTCGAGCGCGCCTCGGCGATCCGGGAGGACCCCGACGCGGCGCTCACGACCGGCCCCATCGTCAAGCTCGCGGACTTCGGGATCGCCCGCTTCGCCGACGGCGCGCGGCTCACGATGACGGGCACGACGCTGGGCACCGCCACCTACCTCAGCCCGGAGCAGGCGACGGGCGCGGGCGCCGGTCCGGCGACGGACGTGTACGCGCTGGGTCTCGTGCTCCTCGAGTGCCTGACGGGACGGAAGGCCTTCACCGGGACCGTTGCGGAGGTCGCGGCGGCGCGGCTGACGACCGACCCCCCGATCCCCGCCGACGTCGACCCGGGGTGGGCCGCCCTGCTGCGGGGCATGACCGCTCGGGAACCGTCCGCCCGGCTGACGATGGTCGAGGCGGCCCGACAGCTCGGTGCCCTGGGCGGGGGCACGGGCGAGCCCGGGACGGAGCAGGCGGTGCTGCTCGCCCCGGCGGGTCCGGCCGGTGCGCCGGTGGTCGACCCGAACCGGACGGGTGCCATGCCCGCCCCGACGGGTGCTCCTCTCACGGGCGCGATGCCGACGGGCGCCATGCAGACGGGCGCCATGCCGACGGGCGCC
>NZ_AXCW01000441.1 GCF_000603945.1 Actinotalea ferrariae CF5-4
GACGCGCGCGCGTCGCTCGACCCGGCCGCGGCGAGCACGACCGCGTCGCCGGGCCGGGCCCCCGCCTCGTGGAGCCGGTCCACGAGGACGGCCACGATCCGCGGGTCGGGTCCGAGGGTGCCGGAGGCGACGGCACCGGGCGTCGCGGCGACGGCACGCGCGACGTCGACGTGCGTGTGGAACCCCGCGGAGAGCAGCAGCGGCACGACGACGGCGCCCGTGGTGGCCCCGACCGCCCCGGCCACGACGTCCGCCACCTCCGGCTGCTGGACGTCCACGAACGCCTCCCGCACGTCGAGCCCGGGGCGGCGCCGTCGGACGCCCGCCAGGATCGCGGCGATCGCGGCGCGACCGTCGGCGTCGTCGGTGCCGTGCGAGCAGCCGACGAGGACGGGCGCCGGGGACGGCGTGGGGCCGTGCGGCGCGGGCCGGAGCGCCGTCAGGGGCGGGGGCAGGGGCGCCTGGACCTGGCTGCTCATCGGGGGACCTCCGCGAGCTCGAGACGGTAGCCGCGCTTGACGACGGTGCGGACGAGGTCCCGGCCGACCGTGTCGCGCAGCCGGGCGACGGCGACCTCGGCCGTGTGGGGGTCGCTGGAGTCCCCGGGCAGCACCTCGAGCACCTCGGCCCGCGTGACGACCCCGCCGGGGCGAGCGGCCAGGAGGCGCAGGACCTCCAGGCCCGAGGGGGACAGCGGCAGCACGTGGCCGTCCAGCACGGCCGCGCCGCGGTGGACCTGCAGCGGACCGCCGACGGTGTCGAGGACGGTGAGGCCCCCGAAGTGCCCGACGAGGGCCCGGACCAGCGACCCGAGACGGCCGCGGTCGGGCACGAGGGGCTCGACGCCGCGCTCGCGCAGGGGCCGGGCCGTGACCGGGCCGACGGCGGCCGCGAGGGTGCAGCCGTGCCGGAGCCGGTCCAGGACGGCCTGGCCCACCCCGGCCCGGTCGCCGGCCTCAAGCCAGGCCGCGGCACCGGGAGCGGAGGTGAAGACGACGGCGTCGACCTCGCCGTCGGCGGTCGCCCGCGCCGACGCCGCCACGGCCTCGGGGTCCCGCGGCGGGCCCCAGCGGTACACGACGAGGCTGTGCACGTCGGCGCCCGCGGCGCGGAACGCCTCGTCGAGCCCGTCGGCACCGGCGCCGTGGTGCTGGACGGCGATGCGCAGCCCGGCGACGCCGTCGTCCAGGAGCGCCTCGGCGATCTCGGCGGACGTCTCGGACTCGGCGACCCAGTCGGCGCGCAGGCCCGCGGCCTGCAGCGCGCCGCGCGCCTTCGGCCCGCGCGCCACGAGTCGCGCGGCCCGGAGCACGTCGAGCAGCCGGTCCGCGACGCCGTGGGCGTCCGCGGCCTCGACCCACCCGCGGAAGCCGATGCCCGTGGTCACGACGACGACGTCCGGGGGGACCTCGAGCAGCTCGAGCGTCGCGCGCATGAGCTCGGCGTCGTCGGTGTGCGGGACCATGCTCAGGGACGGCGCGTGCCGCACGACGGCGCCGCGGCGCTGCAGCGCGGCGGACAGCTCGGCGGACCGGCGCTCGGCGGTGACCAGCACGACGCACCCGGCCATGCTCTGGGCGAGCGTGGGCGCGGGTGCGTCGGGGGCGGCGCCGGTGG
>NZ_AXCW01000442.1 GCF_000603945.1 Actinotalea ferrariae CF5-4
CCCGCACGGCCCCGGGCGCGAGCGGGTCGAGGTCCGCGCGCGGGCGCACCGGTCCCAGCTTGAGACGCGCGCCGTCGGGCAGCGTCGTCCACGGCCCGGGTGCCGGCGTGCAGGCCCGGACGCGGCGGTCCACGGCCAGCGCGGGGTGCTCCCACCGGACGCGGGCGTCGTCGACCGTGAGCCGCGGTGCGTGGCTCACGCCCTCGACGGACTGCGGCACCGGGCGCAGCGTCCCGTCCGCGATGCCGTCCACGGTGGCGCCCAGCAGGCCCGCGCCCGCGGTGGCGAGGCGGCCCAGGAGGTCACCCGACGTGTCGCGGGGCCGGACCGTCTCGGTGAGGGACCCGTACACCGGCCCGGTGTCGAGGCCCTCCTCGATGCGGAACGTCGACGCGCCCGTCACCTCGTCGCCGTGCAGGACCGCGTGCTGGACCGGCGCCGCACCGCGCCAGGCCGGCAGGAGGGAGAAGTGCAGGTTGACCCAGCCGTGGCGCACCACGTCCAGGACCGTCCGCGGCAGGAGCGCGCCGTACGCGACGACGGGTGCGAGGTCGGCCTCGAGGGCCTGCAGCTGCGCCACGACGTCGGGGTCCCGCAGCGTGGTGGGGGTGAGCACGGGCACCCCGGCCTCCTCGGCGCGGACGCGGACCGGGCTCGGCGTCAGGCGACGACCGCGGCCGGCCGGGGCGTCCGGTCGGGTGAGGACGGCGACGACCTCGTGCGGGGAGTCCAGGAGGGCGTCGAGGGACGGCAGCGCCACCTCGGGGGTACCGGCGAACAGCAGACGCATCCGACGATCGTAGGCGGCGCCCACCCTCGTCCCCGACCGCCCCGATCCCGATCGCCTCCTCGCGGCGCGCTGGCCCGGCCCCAGCGGCACCGACCGTCAGAGCAGGTCCGCCGGTTGGACGTGGAGCCGGACCTGCCCGGGCTCGCGCCGGGCGCTCCGGCCGGCCCGCGCACCGGTCAGCCGTGCGACCACCGTGGGCGCCAGGGCCCACGGCGAGCGGACCAGGGCCCGGACGGCCACCTCGGTCGGGAGCTCGAGCAGCACCGGGGCCGGGTCCTCGGGCTCTGCCGCGGCGACCGGGAGCGGTCCGAGGACGTCCGTCCCGTCAGGCAGTGCCGCCCGCGCGAGGACGTCCTGGACCGCGTGCCGCGGACCCTCCACGGCGACGACGTGGACCGCCGGCGGCAGGCGCAGCTCGTCCCGCTCCTGCAGCTCACGGTCGGCGAAGCCCGACGGGTCCCACCGCACGAGGGCCTGCGTGGGGCGCGGCGCCCCGTCGCCGACCAGGACGACGACACCGCCCTCCACGGCCGGACGCACGAGGGCGGCGGCCCTCATCCAGGTGCGCAGCGCCTCCTCCCCCACGTCCAGGGTGTCCCGCGAGGAGACGACCGCCGCGTCGAGCAGGACCGCCGCGGCGTACCCGGCCGCGGCACGCGGCTCGGCACCGGGCGTGGCGACCACCAGGGCCGGACGGTCCGGCACGGATGCCAGGACGCCGTCCGCCGCCCGTGCCCCCGACTGCCGGACGGGCACGCCCGTGAACGCCCGCCCGAGCTCCTCGGCGGTGCGCGAGGAGCCGACGCGCACGGCGCGCAGGCCG
>NZ_AXCW01000443.1 GCF_000603945.1 Actinotalea ferrariae CF5-4
GACCCGGCCCCGCCCTCGAGGGGGTCCCGCGCCGTGCCCCGGCCGGCACCGACCGCCCGGCCGGGGGCCGGGGGCGCCTCCGCGACGTCGACCAGCCACGGGTCCACGACCCAGGTGACGTCCGGGTGCTCCTCGGTCGCCTCGAGGACGCGGGCCAGGCGGCCGCCCGACGTCAGCTCCTCCAGGTCCTCGGCCCACTCCGTCGAGTACGGGTCGAACGCCGGGCCGACCAGGGGGACGAGGACGCTCATCCGCGTGGCCGTGACCTCCTCCACGGGGAACCACAGCGCGAACGAGCGGGCGGCGCCGAGGCGCACCCGGGACGGGTCCGCGGCGTCGACGACCTGCAGCGCCAGCCCGCGCGGCCCCCAGGCCCGTTCGCCCCGACCGAGGGCGAGCCCGTCGGCCGGGACCGTCACCGTCACCGTGGTCGCCGTCCCCGGCGCCAGGGGCACGCCGACGTCGGCCTCCGCCGCGATGCCGCCGAGGTCGCCGTCGAGGGGCGCGGTGCGCCAGCGGTCCAGGGACGTCCTGCTGATGAACGCGCGCTGGTCGACGTGCAGGAACGCCCGGGGCTGGGCGACGGGCGCCGCCGACGTGTTGGTGAGGCGGGCGGTGACGGTGAGGTCCTGCCCGGGCCGCAGGACCTGGGGCGTCACGGCCGTGATCTCGACGGTGACGGGCAGGGCGTCGTCGTCGGTGTGGGAGGTCGCGGGCACGGACCCGCTTCCGGCAGCGATGCTCCCGACGGTCGTGGTACCGGGGGCAGAGCTCTCGACAGCAGCGCCCCCGACTGCGGTGAGCCCGGTCAGCGCGCACGCGGCCACGGCGGCCGCCGCGGCGCGCCACCGGGAGGTGCGGCTCATGCCCGGGCGATCACCGCGTGCGCGGCGATCGCGAGCCGACGCTCGTTCGGGTAGGCGAGGCGGTCGGCGAGGTCGACGACGGCGACCCACGCGACGTCCTCCGCCTCGCCGTCGGGGTCGCCCTCGACGCTGAGGTCGCCGCCCACCGCCTGGAGCAGGAAGTGGTGGACGACCTTGTGCACGCGCCGGTCGTCGCCGGTGAACCAGTAGTCGATGGTCCCGAGCTGCTGCAGGACGACGCCCTGGATCCCGGTCTCCTCCGCGATCTCCCGGACCGCCGCCTCCGCGGGCGTCTCCTCGCCCTCGAGGTGACCCTTGGGCAGGCACCACTCGAGCCGGCCGGCCCGGTTGCGCCGCGCGATGACCGCCGCGTGGGGACGACCGTGGACCGTGGAGACCACGAGCCCCCCGGCCGAGGCCTCGTCGACGACCGGCAGCGGGGTCGCGTGCCGCAGGCGGGCGAGCGGGTCGATGTGCAGGGCGTGCCCGCCCGGGGGCGTGGGCACGGCGCCGTGCCGCGGGTGGGGCACGGCGGTGGACATGCGGCCACTGTAACGACCGGACCCTGGAGGTCAGGATCCCCCTCCCGGGCGCCGCGGCCGCGGCCGGGGCGGCGCCGTCGTCGGCATCTGGCACGCTGGTGTGTCGTGTCCACCCCTGCCGCCCCCGCCCCGTCGCCGTCGTCGCGGGGCCCGCGTCCCGACGCCGTCGCGCTGCAGCGCCGCGCGGCGGAGGT
>NZ_AXCW01000444.1 GCF_000603945.1 Actinotalea ferrariae CF5-4
GCCACTAAGTCTGACGCGCGACACAGGCGACGCCATGCCATCCAACGCCAGATTGAGGAGTCAGCATGAATATAGTCCGAGGCGCACTCTTTTGCTCGGCCACGGCAGCACTGCTCGTCGCAGGCCCGGCTGCCGTCGCCATAGAACCTGCCCAAGACAGCGACGCTATCGAGACCCAGGTTATCGAAGCCTGCAAGCAAGCCGCAGCCGAAGTCGGGGCAGCTTCCTGGAGTTGCGCTAACGGGCAACTTGCTTACACCCTTCCGGGCGACGACTCGCTCAGCGAGCCACGCTTGGCGGACGTTCCGGGGATGCGTTCCATCAACCCGTATCGCGACAGCAAGAAGCTCGCAGAACCCGGCTTCGAGACGATGTCGATCTCGTCTACAGACTATGACGGATACTGGTGTGAAAACACCACTTCGACCTGCACTCGATACCCGAACTCATACATTGCAATCACCAAGGGCAACGTATGGTACGGCGAAGGCTCCAATTATGTCGGCCAATTCGACGTAGTCCTCAAGGTTAGCCTTAACGGACGTCAGCCGATCTTCTACGGAACTTGGGACCACGACTCCGGGCCGGCGGTCAACTTCTCCAGTCAGCGCATCAACTGCGTTAAGGATCAGACCTTCGACGGCAACTGCGGACAGCACACTGTGAGCGGCGACGGCGCTTTCTGGCTGAACGTCGGTGGCGTCTACAATACGGGAGCAATCTACAACAGTCGCCTTGACC
>NZ_AXCW01000445.1 GCF_000603945.1 Actinotalea ferrariae CF5-4
CTCTCTGACGACTACTTCGGAACCATCACTGGGAAGCACCAGCCGCAAGTCTCCGGCGCCCCAGTCATGACCGTTCCAACTCTCCGGAGCCCCAACTTCAACTGCTTCGGTACGGGGAACTGCTACTTCCCTAACGCCTGAGAGTAGGGTGCGGGTGGGAGACGTTCTTGCCGTCCACCTCCCACCCGCACCCACTAGGAGGCCCGATGGACGCCTGGTACCAGCTGGTTGACGCCGACCCCGGACTCGGATCATGGGTCGACCTGCCGCCGACCGGGTGGGGTGCTCTCGTAGCTCTCCTCGCCGGGAAGGGTCGCGCGCGCCTGGTGCCGGCGCAACCCACGTTAGTTAAGGAAGTCTGCACGGACGCCGGCGGGCGGCAAGCGGTGCGGTACGTGGAGCAGACTGAACAGGAACGCGACGAACTGGCGGTTGACGTCGCGAGTTACCTCGCCCGCTACGGCTTTGCACCGCCTCCTGCCCGCGTTCTCTGGCAACTCTGGCTCCCGGCGGGTCACTCATTCGCAGAAGTCGAGGAAGCCCTCATTCAAGCCCAGATGTCTGTGGCCGACGGAGACCTCGAAGGTGAGGTGGCGGCGCTCAGGACGGCCTTGGGTTCCGTCCTCGGGAATCAATCCCAGTCCCATTAATGCGGTCGTAGCCACCGCAGCGCGACGTGCCGGCCCAAGGGCTGCGGGCTCGCCGGCCGCTCCCTGCATGCTCCTGCTCCGCGACGGTGCCGCCATTTCCCCGACGGCGAGGCTTCGAACAAGGGAGACGAACCCGTCCCGTCCGGGCGTGGTCGTTGGCTTCGGCGGTGGAACCAGCGGAGGAAACCGGCTCATCCGATTCCAGGGTG
>NZ_AXCW01000446.1 GCF_000603945.1 Actinotalea ferrariae CF5-4
CTCCGGACACGCCGGGGTGACTCAGTTCCGCCGGAACCTGCACGAGCCAGAGGTCATCACGTTCGACGAGCTGCTCGCCCGTGCCGAATGGCACGTCGAGCAGGCGGCGCTGGAGGCCGGCAAGGACGAAGACGGCCTGCCGGAGGACTTCGAGACCGGGGAGATTCCGTCCTAGATCCCGGCCCCCGTCGTCAGTACGCCGTCAGCGGCCTATCCGGGCGAGCGTAGCCGCCCTCGG
>NZ_AXCW01000447.1 GCF_000603945.1 Actinotalea ferrariae CF5-4
ACCGTGCGCCGCTGGCGACGGTCGGTTGTCAGGCCGGGGCGCTCACGCCCCGCGGGCAAGCCGATCCGCGTGATCTCTGGCCGCCTCTGCTCACCCAGTCGGATCAGCGCACATCCGCCATCGGTGCGACCCGCGCCGCACCCTCACCCCGGACCCGCCTCCCTACGCCATGCGTTCGGTGAGTTGCTCGAAGAAGTCCTCGACCATCGCCTTGCTCGCTGGGGTCCCGTTCAGCTCGTTCCCGCCGAAGCGGTAGACCTCGTAGCCGGCGAGGCGCAGTCGCCGGTCTTCGGAGACCATCGCCGCGTAGCGCGATGGGCTTGCTGTCGTGCCGTCTGCGTAGTGCTGCTTGCCGTCGACCTCGATCACGACCCTCCGCCGGTCGGTGAACAGCAGGAGGAAGTCCATCCGCTGCCGCGCGAGCGGCGCCGGACCTTTGAGCGCCCGGCGCATGCGCTGGTCATACGGGTCGTAGTGCAGGTACACCTGCGGGATGAGCGCGGGGATGTCGAAGGACGCCTTGTACCGCCCGGCGTACACCTCGAAGAGCACACGCTCGGGTGGGCTGTCCAAGGACTCGAGGAAGCGGTTGTGCAGGCGCAGCCCAACCTCGCGGTCAGAGACGTCCCGGGGCACCGCCTCGCGCTCCCGCCACCACTGGATCAGGCGCGCGAAGCTCAAGCCCTCCGGCGGGACGGGCTCGGCATACACGAGGCAGTAGTCCGCGTTCGCGACGATCTCGATGTCGTTGTTGACCGCGTCACGAAGGACGATCTCCGGCTTTGGGCCGTTCGCCGCGAAGATGAGGTTCTTCGTCGGCCCGACGACGCCGCCACCCCGCTCGTACTCCGAGATCAGCTCGCGCAGCGGACCGAGGAAGTGAGGTGCGACCGCGACCTCCGCAGCAAGGCGACTGGCGAGTGCCACCAACTCGGGGACGGACCACCCCGCGGTATACCCCCGGATGACGTCGCGCTTGCTCTCCGCGCTCGACGGCGCGTGCTCGCTGTCGTTCCAGGTCAAGCGGAGTTCCTCGGCGAGGACGACTTCCAACGCGGCACGCGTGAACGTGCCGATCAGGGCCTCCTCGATCGCTGCGCTCAACGTTCGCGTCGAGACGACCAAGCGCGCCTGCGATGGAGTCGGCTCGGAGGCACCCCACCACGGCCAGGGCGGCACAGAGTCACTCACGTGACCAGTGTCGTCCCTCGCGTGTGCTCGGGGCGGGGATACTCGCCGCCGCCCGCGCCACGGGTGCGCAATCTGTCATCCCGCTCCCTCAGAGAATTGTCCCGCCAGTCGCGCTCGAGGGCTCGCTGCAAGCCCAATCATGGGGGCTCTTCACAATCGAGGGTGTA
>NZ_AXCW01000448.1 GCF_000603945.1 Actinotalea ferrariae CF5-4
CGCCGACGGACCCGTCACCACCGGCATCGTCACCGCGGAGCTCGTCGCCGCCGTGCGGGACCGGCTCGCCGCGTCCGGCGACGACGCGGACGCGCCCGCCGTCGCGCGCGCCGTGCGGGAGGTGGGCGCGGTGCTCGGCCACGACGAGCTGCGCGCCGTCGTCCGGGCCGTCCGCGCCGAGGTGCTCGGGGCCGGGCCCCTCCAGGCGCTGCTCGAGTCCCCCGGCGTGACGGACGTGCTCGTCGAGGGCGGGCGGGTCTGGGTCGACCGCGGTGCCGGACTCCAGCGCGTCGACCTCGATCTCGGCGGCCCGGCGCGCGTGCGGGCGCTCGCGGTCCGGCTCGCCGCGGCGGGTGGTCAGCGTCTCGACGACGCCGCCCCCGTGGTCGACGCCCGGCTGCCCGACGGCACCCGGCTGCACGCGGTCCTCCCGCCCGTCGCGGAGCCCGGGACCCTCCTGAGCCTGCGCGTGCACCGGCCCCAGGGGTTCTCCCTGGAGGACCTCGTGCGACGCGGGTCGGTCGCGCCGGTGCTGGAGCCGGTGCTGCGGGGCCTCGTCGCGCGGCGCGCGAACCTCCTCGTCAGCGGCGCGACGGGCACCGGGAAGACGACGCTCCTGGCGGCCCTGCTGTCGCTGGTCCCGGCCGACGAGCGGATCGTCTGCATCGAGGAGGCCGCCGAGCTGCGCCCGGACCACCCCCACGTCGTCCGCCTCGTCGCGCGCCGCCCGAACGTCGAGGGTGCCGGCGAGATCGACCTGGCGTCCCTGGTCCGGCACGCGCTGCGGATGCGCCCGGACCGGGTGGTCCTCGGGGAGTGCCGGGGCGCCGACGTCCGCGAGGTGCTCAGCGCCCTGAACACCGGCCACGACGGCGGGTGCGCGACCCTCCACGCGAACGCCGCCACCGACGTCCCCGCCCGCCTCGAGGCCCTGGGCGCGCTCGCGGGCATGACCCCGCGGGCGGTCGCCGCCCAGGCGGCCAGCGCCCTCGACGCGGTCGTGCACCTGCGGCGGACCCGCGGTCTGCGGCACGTCGCCGAGATCGGGGCCGTGTCCGGCGGGTCCGACGGGCTGGTCGTGGAGCGGGTCCTCGCCTGCGGTCCGGACGGCGAGCTCGAGGTCGGTGCGGCGTGGCCGGAGGTCGCCCGACGGTGGGGTCTGGACCCCGTGGTGGCGTGAGCAGGTGGGCACCGACCCCGCCGGGAGCGGAGCCGGGGTCGCGGGCCGGGCCCTACCTCGGGGTCGGACGAGCGGGACCGCCTCGTCGTCCGTCGTGGGCCCGCCGGGCACGCGGCCCCGTCGGCACTGGCACCCTCGGCACCGCGTCCTTCGTCGCGGCCGTGGGGACCGTGGCCGCCGCGCTCCGCGTGGGCGCCGGTCCGGAGGCCGCCTGGCGGCGTGTGGGGGTCCGGACCGACGAC
>NZ_AXCW01000449.1 GCF_000603945.1 Actinotalea ferrariae CF5-4
CGCTCCGCCAGGGCGCGGGCGAGGCCGTCGACGCCGGCGGTGGGGAGGTGGACCAGCGCGACCCGGGACCGGACGGTCGCGGCGCGCACGGGGAGCACGAGCCGGGTGACGGTGAGCAGGCCGGCGTCCGGGGCGAGCCGTCCCGCGAGGGTGAGCAGCAGCGCGCTGACCGCCTCCTCCGCGTCCGCCGCCGCGGCCCCGGACCCGCCGGGTGCGACGACGCCCCGGACGACGAGCGAGGTGCCCTCCGGCACCCGGACCGAGACGTCGGCGTACACGCGCCGCGTCGGGTCCTGCGGGTCGGTGAGCGACAGCCCCGCGGCCGCGACGACGTCGCGCGCGCCGGGCTCGGGCCACTCGGCGAGCTGGAGCTCGTGGGTGAGGCCCTCGCCCTCGACGTCGAAGGACGGCAGGCGTCGGTCGAGCCAGCGCGGCATCCACCACGCCTTGTCCCCGAGGAGCTGGAGCACCGCCGGGACGAGCGTCATCCGGACGACGAACGCGTCGACGAACACCCCGACGGCCAGCGCGAGCGCGATCGGCTTGATGTTGGAGTCGCCCTCGGGCACGAAGGCGACGAAGACGGCGACCATGATCG
>NZ_AXCW01000450.1 GCF_000603945.1 Actinotalea ferrariae CF5-4
CGAGGCGACGAAGCCGGTCTCGATGCTGCGCCGCGCGTCGCGGGTGTGGACGTAGTCCTCGCGGATCCGCGAGACGAGGAACACCTGGTAGTCCATCGCCAGTCCGAACAGCACGCCCATGACCACGATCGGCATGAAGCTGATGACGGGACCGGTCCGGGCGACCTGGAGGAGGTCGGCCCCGACGCCCTGCTCGAAGACGAGCGCCACGACGCCGAACGCCGCCCCGACGCTGAGCAGGTACCCGACGGTCGCCTTGAGCGGCACGGCGACGGACCGGAAGACCATGGTCAGCAGCACGAGCGACAGCCCGACCACGACGACGGCGAACGGCAGCAGGGCCTCGCCGAGCTTGGCGGAGACGTCGATGCCGACCGCGGTGTAGCCGGTCACGGCCAGCTCCACGCCGTACTCCTCGGCGAGCCCCGGGGCCAGGTCGCGGATCTCCTGCACCAGCGCCTCGGTCCCGGCCGACGCCGGCGCACCCTCCGGCACGACCTGGATGATCCCGGTGTCCGCGGTCGCGTTCGGCGTCGAGAGCGGTACGGCCGCGACGCCGTCGAGCGCCTCGATCTCCGCCGCCAGGTCGGCCATGAGGCCGAGCGGGTCGGTGCTCGTCACGATGCTGCCGGTGACGACGAGCGGGCCGTTGAACCCCTCGCCGAAGTGCTCGGAGACGAGGTCGTAGGTGATGCGGGCCGGGTCGTCCTGGGCCAGCACGCCCGCGTCCGGCAGCGCGAGCCGGAGCTGGAGGGCGGGGAGCGACAGCGCGCCGACGCCGACGAGCACGGCGACCACCGTGAGGACCGGGCGGCGGGTCACCGCCCGCACCCAGCCGCGGTAGAACGCGGTGGCGCGGGTGTCGACCGGCTCGTGCGCGGCGTCGTCGGCGGTCTCCTCCGCGGAGGGCCCGCCGGCGGCGAGAGGGGCCGCGGAGCGGCGACCG
>NZ_AXCW01000451.1 GCF_000603945.1 Actinotalea ferrariae CF5-4
CCCTGTGCGTCAGGCTGACGTGAGACACCTCGGGTAGTAGTTCTTCCGTCCCTGCACAGGGCGAGACAGGTTGATCACGATGACCTTCACGGCCGCTGACCTGCGCGCTGTTCCAGCCGATGATGGACCGGTGAGTCCGCGAGCAGATCGTCCCCGGCGGCGGTCGTTCACCGCCCAGTACAAGCTCGACATTCTTGCCGAGTACGACGCGCTGACCGAGCCGGGAGCGAAGGGCGCGCTGCTGCGCCGAGAGGGGTTGTACTCCTCGCACCTGGTCGAGTGGCGCCGGGCCCGCGACGCCGGCGCCCTCGCCGGCTTGGACCGGCAACCTCGCGTCGGCAAGCGCACCCCGGAGCAGATCGAGAACGACCGACTGCGGGCGCGCGCCGAGCGCGCCGAGCGCGAACTGGCCAAGACCCGTGCCGCGTTGGAGGTCGTGGGAAAAGCACACGCGCTCTTGGAGATGCTCTCCGAGAGCGCGGACACCGAACCGCGGTCGAAGAAGTGATCGCCCCGGCGGTCGCCGACCTGGCCGAGCACACCTCCACCGCACGGGCGTGCGCCCTGCTGGGCTGGTCCCGCGCCACCCATTACCGGGCTCAGGCACCGGCGCGCCGGACCGGGCCGCCGGCGCCACGCCCGGCGCCGCCGAACGCGCTGAGCGAGGCCGAGCGGACCGAGGTGCTGGACGTGCTGAACAGTCCGCGGTTCGCTGACAAGTCCGTCGCGCAGGCGTGGGCGGTACTGCTGGACGAGGGCACGTACCTGTGCTCGATGTCGACCATGCACCGCGTCCTGCGCACGGCGGGTCAGTGCGGTGAGCGGCGTCGCCAGGCCACCCACCCGCCACGGGCCAGACCCGAGCTGGTCGCCACCGCGCCCGGGCACGTGTGGTCCTGGGACATCACCAAGCTGCGCGGCCCGGACCGCGGGGTCTACTACGACCTGTACGTCGTGCTGGACATCTTCTCCCGCTACGTCGTGGGCTGGACCGTCGCCGCCGGAGAGGACGCCCAGATCGCCAAGGCGATGCTCGCCGACGCGATCGCGGTCCACGGGGCCCCGGGCGCCGTCCACGCCGACCGAGGCACCTCGATGACCTCCAAGCCGGTCGCCCAGCTGCTGGTCGACCTCGGCGTCGCCCGATCCCACTCGCGCCCGCACGTGTCGAACGACAACCCCTACTCCGAGGCAGCGTTCAAGACTCTCAAGTACGCCCCGGTCTTCCCCGACCGGTTCGGTTCCCTGGCCGACGCCCGCGCGTTCTGCGAGGCGTTCTTCGCCCACTACAACCACGAGCACCGCCACTCCGGCCTGGGCCTGCACACCCCCGCCTCGGTCCACCACGGCACCGCCGCCGAGGTCCGCGCCCAGCGCAGCACGACCCTGGACGCGGCCTACGCCGCCAACCCCGCCCGCTTCCGCCACCGCCGACCCCAGCCGCCCGCCCTACCGACCGCCGCCTGGATCAACCAGCCGAGCAGAGAGGCCCTCGTACAGACGAACTAGAACGATCATGTCTCACACGGCTTGACACGTTCCG
>NZ_AXCW01000452.1 GCF_000603945.1 Actinotalea ferrariae CF5-4
GACGCGCGCCGGGCCGAGCAGCGTGCCCGCGCGCAGGACGACGTCGCCCGCCCGCACGTCCTCCCCCGCCCGCCGGATGTGCGCGGCCGGTGCGGGCTCGTGGTCGACGCGCACCGTCTCCCGGAGCCCGCGGTCCCCGAAGCCGTCGGTGTGCTCGACCGGCACCACCGCGTCGGCACCGGGCGGGAGCGGCGCGCCGGTCATGATGCGGGCGGCGGTCCCCGGGACGACCTGGGGCTCCGCGTCGCTCCCGGCCGGGAGGTCGGCGAGGACTTCGAGCGTCACCGGCGCCTCGGGTGACGCCCCGACGACGTCGTCGCGGCGCACGGCCCAGCCGTCCATCGCGGAGTTGTCCCACGCGGGCAGGTCGGTGGGCGCCACGACGTCGTCGGCGAGCACGTGACCGGCCGCGCGGGCGACCTCGACGTCGACGGGCGGCAGGGGCGCGACCAGCGCGAGGACGGCCTCGCGGTGCGCCGCGACGGTGAGGAGGTCGCCGTCGGCGGCGTGGCCGTGCTCGTGACTGTTGCCGTCTCCGTGGCCGTGCTCGTGGCCGTGTCCGTCACCCATGCGCACTCCCGCCTCGACCCGTCCGACCGGTCGACCCTAGCCGTGCGAGACCGGTACGAGACCGTGCGTGGCCCCGTGCGCGGCGTCAGGGGGTGCCGAGGGCCGCGGTCACGCGGGCGACGAACTCGACCTTGGCCATGCCGTCGAGCCCGACGTCGTCGGCGGCCGCGAGCAGGGCAGCGTGGCGCTCGGACGACCGGACCTCCGCGAGGGTCGCGCCCGCGCTCTGGGTGGCGTCCTCGAGCAGGTCGAGGAACCACCGCGCCATCTCCTCCTGCACGCCGCCCCGGGCGGCCGCGGGCGACGAACGGACGGTCTCCACCACACGCTCGGTGCCCGCCACGGAGGCCCGGAGCCGCTCGTTGTCGGCGGTGACGTCGACGAGGTCGCCCGTGATCTCGCCGAGCGCGGCGATGCGCGCGGTGCCCCGCACGTGGTCCAGGAGGTCCGACAGCGAGGTGTCCGGCGGGAGGCCGCGGCGATCGAGTGCGTCGGCGAGCTCGGCGCGGAAGCTCGCCTCGTCCGGGGAGAGCGCACCGCCCGCGAGGGCCGGCTCGTCCCCTGCCCCCGGGTCGACCGGCGCGGTGCCGTCCGCGTCGGCCAGGCTGCCCGGCTCGAGGCGCAGGGCGACGAGGCGCTCCTGGACGACCTCCAGCACGCGCTCGACGACGGCCCAGGTGCCGGGCTCGGCGCCCATCTCGGCGCGGAGGCGGTCGCGGACACCGGTGAGCACAGCCATGGGCCCCTGCCTAGTGCACCGGCACGTCCGGGGCAACGCGCGGGGTGCTGGCGCTCACGGGTCGGCGATCGCAGCGCGATGCGCGGAGACCCGCCTCCCCTTGTCAGCGCCTTCCCTCGTGTGTCCGGCCGGGGCCCTGGCCCGGGGCGTGTCGGGCGCGCACATCCTGGGGGCCCGCGCCTGTGGATCGCACCGGGCCGTGTCGGCGGTCGCTCGTACAGTTGTTCGAGTC
>NZ_AXCW01000453.1 GCF_000603945.1 Actinotalea ferrariae CF5-4
CGTCGCCGCGTGGTCGAGCTCTTCGGCTGGGACTGCGTCGCGCGGGACACCGAGGCGGCGTACCGCACGCTCCTGGAGAGCCGGGGGCGCCTCGACGACCGACGGCGCGCGGGCACCGCGGCGGGACTCGCCCGCGCGGGCCGGCGGCCCGACCGGCGGCACGACGACATGGCAGGGGTGAGGGCGGTATGAGCAGCTGGATCGAGGACCACACGGACGAGCTGGCCGGTGCCATGACGGCGCTGCGCGAGCAGTCGGACGTCGTCGACGCCTGGGGCACGCACCTCGCGGACGTGCTCTGGGAGGGCGGGCGGCTGCTCGCCGCGGGCAACGGGGGCAGCGCCGCCGAGGCGCAGCACCTCACCGCCGAGCTCGTGGGGCGCTTCCTCGCCGAGCGCCGGCCGCTCAGCGCGATCGCGCTGTCCGCCGAGACGTCGAGCCTCACGGCGATCGTCAACGACTACGGGGCGGAGGAGATGTTCGCCCGCCAGGTCGAGGCGCACGGCCGTCCCGGGGACGTGCTCGTGCTCCTGTCGACCTCCGGAAAGAGCCCGAACGTGCTCCGCGCCGCCGAGCGGGCGCGCGACGCAGGTGTCACCGTCTGGGGGCTCACCGGCGCCGGACCGAACCCCCTGACCCGCCTGTGCCACGACGCGATCGTCGTACCCGCACCGTCGACGGCTGCCGTCCAGACGGGCCACCTCGTCGCCGTGCACGGGGTGTGCGCCGCGGTCGACGCGCGCGTCGCCGTGCTCGCGGACCGCTCCCGGCCCGCGCTGCGCACCGCGGGGAAAACCAGGAGGACCGCATGAGCGCCACGGAGGACACGTCCCGCGCGGAGGACCCGACCCGCGTGGAGCCCACGTCCCGCGCAGAGGACCCGACCCGCGCGGAGCCCACGTCCCGCGCGGACGGGCGCCCGCACGTCGTCGTCGTCGGGGACGTGGTCCTGGACCAGGACGTGGACGGGCGCACGGAGCGCCTCTGCCCGGACGCACCCGTGCCGGTGCTCGACGTCACCGCCCGGCGCACGAGCCCCGGTGGCGCGGGCCTGACGGCCCTGCTCGTCGCGGCCTCCGGCGCCCGCGTCACGCTCGTGGCCCCGCTCGCCGACGACGACGGCGGCCGCACGCTCGTCGCGCACCTCGGCGCGCGGATGGACGTGCTCGCCCTCGGCCACGCCGGCGGGACGCGCCGCAAGATCCGCATCCGCAGTGCCGGCCAGTCGCTCGTCCGGGTCGACGACGGCGGCCCCGGGTCGCCCACGGAGGTCCCGGTGCACCGGCTGCGCGAGGTGCTCGGGTCCGCCGACGTCGTCCTCGTCTCCGACTACGGCGCCGGGACCACCCGCGACGCCGTCGTGCGCCGGCTGCTCGCCGAGGTGGCGCGGCAGCGCCCGGTCGTCTGGGACCCGCACCCCCGCGGCGGCGACCCCGTCGCGCGCGCGGCCCTGGCCACCCCCAACGGGGCGGAGGCGCGCGGCGCCGTCGCGGACCTGCCGGACGCGGCGTCGCTGGTCACGGAGGACGTCCTCGCATCC
>NZ_AXCW01000454.1 GCF_000603945.1 Actinotalea ferrariae CF5-4
GGGCCGTGCGCCTGGCCCCCGTCGCCGTGGCGCTCGGCGCCATGACGCTCGTCCTCCTCGCGGCCGGCGAGCTCTCGCGCGGCACCCCGGCCGGGATCCCCGACGCCGGGGCCGCCGTCGCGTGGGCCGTCGCCGCGGGACGACTGCTCGCGCAGGTCTGCGCGGTCCTGACCGTGGGCTCCGTGCTCGTCCCGGTTCTGCTCGACCCGGGGGACCCTCGCGGCGACGCGACGCGCCGCGCGGCCGCCGGCTGGGCGGCGGCGTGGGCGGTCTGCTCGGCCTGCGTCTCGGTCCTCACCGTCTGGCACGTCACGGCGGTCCCGCCGGGCCGGATGCCGTCCGGCACGCTGCCGACGACGGTCTGGGCGCTGCCGCCCGCGCGGGCCCTCCTCCTCGTCACGCTCCTCGCGACCCTGGCCGCGCTGAGTGCCGTCGTCGGTGCCATGGCCCGCAGTGCCCGCAGTGCCCGCAG
>NZ_AXCW01000455.1 GCF_000603945.1 Actinotalea ferrariae CF5-4
AGGTGAGCGGTGGGACCGCGCCGCGCTCGCGCTCGCCGTCGTCGCCCTCGCGCCACCGCTGTACACCGGCCACGCCGTCGGGACGGCGGCCCACGAGCTCGCGACCGGGAGCCTCCTCGTCCACGTCGTCGCCGCGACGCTGTGGGTGGGCGGCCTGGCCGCGCTCGTCCTCCGGGTGCGCCCCGAGGCCCTCGCCGCGGCCGCCCACCGGTTCAGCGGGCTCGCGCTCGGCTGCTACGCCGTCCTCGTCGCCACGGGGGTCGCGACGGCCCTCGCCCACCTGGGCACGACCCCGTCGTCGTGGTGGTCGGGCTACGGGGCGACGGTCGGCGTCAAGACGCTCGCCGTCGTCGTGCTCGGCCTGCTGGGGCACCGGCACCGGACCTGGACCCTGCCCCGGCTCGCCGCCGGCCGACGAGGGCCGCTGCTCCGGCTGGCGACGGTCGAGCTGCTGGTCATGGGCGCGGCGATGGGGGTGGCGACGGGCCTCTCGCGGACCCCCGGGGCGCGGCCGGCCGCGAGCGGCACGCACGTCCCCGAGCCGGGCGGCGCGTCGACGACTGCCCTGGAGGTGGCGCTGGCCTGGCAGCCCGAGCCCGTGCTCACCACGGTCGTCCTCGTCGGGCTGGCCGTGCTCGGGCACCGCTGGGGCCTCCTGCGCCCGCGCGGCCCCGGCCTGCACCTGGTGATGACCGCCCTGGTCGCGGTGATCGCGCTCGGGCTCCCCGACGACGTGGCGGGTGCGCCGCTCCTGGGGGTCGCCGTCGGGCGGCACCTCGTGCTGGCCCTGATGCTCCCGGCGCTCCTGGTCGCCGCTCTGCGCCGTGGCGGGCGCGCCCCGGCGACGGCGTCCGGCGTCAGCCCGACGACGGCGTTCGCGGCCCTCGTCGCGTCGACCGTGCTCGTGCTGCGCATGCCGACGACGTGGTCGGCCGGCCCGGCACCCGGGCACCTGCTCCTGCCCGCCGCGTCCCTGCTGTGCGGCGCGGTCGTCGTCGCCGCGCTGGTCAGGGGCACGCCGCCGGCCACGCCCCAGGCCGACGGCGGACCGGCT
>NZ_AXCW01000456.1 GCF_000603945.1 Actinotalea ferrariae CF5-4
GCCGGGCGCGCCGGGCGCGCCGGGCACGGCGGGGATGCGCTGAGACGCCGCTGAGCAGTGGTGCGGGCACCCGTCACCCCCGCGGGGAACACGCCCCCGGGGGCGGGCGTTGGGCTGGGTGTGACGACGACGAGAGCCCCGCAGCGCGCTGGCCGCGAACCTGTCCGCCCTGCGGGGTACGGTGGGACCCCCTCGCGGGTCCGGCCCTCCGGGGTCGTCCGCCCCAGCAACCCGGGTGCCCCCCGCATCCCGGTGCCGACGGAAGGAGGTCGTCCGATGGTCGTCCTGCGACGAGAGATCGGTGACGTCCTGCGCGACGCCCGCCAGCGACAGGGCCGCACGCTGCGCGAGGTGTCCTCCGCCGCCCGGGTCTCCCTCGGCTACCTCAGCGAGGTCGAGCGCGGTCAGAAGGAGGCTTCCTCCGAGCTGCTGGCCTCGATCTGCGAGGCCCTGGACGTGGCGATGTCCGTGGTGCTGCGCGAGGTGAGCGACCGCGTCGCGGTCGCCGAGGGCCTCACGGTGCCCGACACGGTCCCCGCGGACCTCGCCGCCGGCTGGGGCCGTCCCCGGGGCGGGGAGACCTGGACGCGCTCGGGCGGCAGCGCCCTGGCACCGGTGGGCTGAGGCGCCCGCTCGACGTCAGCGTCCGACCTGGCAGGTCGGGCAGTAGAAGATCGGCCGCTCCATGGGCGGTCTGCGGGCGACTCCCCGCACGACGGGGGTGCCGCAGCGCAGGCAGGGCTGGCCGGCGCGGTCGTGCACCCATGAGGTGAGGCCGCGCGGGCCGTCGCCGATGGCTGTCGGCGTCGGCGAGGCCACGCTGCGCTCCATGAGGCGACGAGCTGTCATGAGCAGGGACGGCACGTCCGTGACCTGCCCCGCCGGCGTCCACGGCCACAGCCGTCGGGCGTAGAGCGACTCGGCCGCGTACAGCGTGCCGATGCCCGCGCACACCCGCTGGTCCAGCAGGACCTCGGCGATCGGCACGTCGCCGCGTTCCCCGACGCGCCGCAGGGCCTCCGCGAGCCCCGGGCCGGGGAAGTCGTCGGCGAGCACGTCCGGGCCCAGGTGGCCGACCACCGTGTGCTCGTCCTCCGTGCGGAGGACGTCGAGCATGCCCAGCCGGTGCCCCGCCGCCGTCCACTCCGCCGTGGCCAGGACGGCACGCACCCAGGGGCTGCGCGCCTGCGCCGCCGGCGTGCCCGTTCGGACGAGGCGCCACGACCCTTCCATCCGCAGGTGCGTGTGCAGGCTCCGGCCGTCGTCGAAGCGGGTGAAGAGGTGCTTGCCGTAGGGCACGGTGCCCAGCACGGTGGCGCCGACCAGGTCGACCCCCGCGGCGGACGGCCATCGCAGCTCGGCGCGGACCAGCCGCTGCCCGGCGAGCGCGGCGTCGAGGGTCCGGGCGGCGCGGCGCAGGATGTCACCCTCGGGCACGCCTCACCGCCCCTCGCGCAGCCGGAGGCCGCGGGGGGTGGCCGCGAACCCGGCGGCTGCGAGGGCGGTC
>NZ_AXCW01000457.1 GCF_000603945.1 Actinotalea ferrariae CF5-4
CCGCGGACGAGGGCCCCGTCGTCGGCCGGGGGCGGACCGTCATCGCGGACCGCGTCCTGGAGCGTCTGGCGGCCCGCCTGGCGCTGGAGGTCCCCGGCGTGGTCCGTCACTCGAGCGGCCCGCCGCTGAGCGGGCTCGGCTCGGACCTGCCCGAGGCCTCGGCCGAGTCCGCGGGCGAGCGCGTCCGGGTGCGCGTCCGCGTCGCGGTCCGCTGGGAGACCCCCGCCCACGAGGTCGCCGCCGCCGTGCGCGAGCAGGTCCGGCAGCGGCTCGGTGCCGTCACGGGGAAGAGCGTGGACCGGGTCGACGTCGTCGTGGGTGCGCTCCTGCCGCCCTCGCGGGTCCGGACCGACGACACGAGGAGGGTCCTATGACCACCACGTCCTCCCCGCCGGTCCCCCGCCGCCCGCCCGGCGTCGGCATCCTCGGGATGCTGCTCGCGCTGGTCCTCGTCGCCCTTGGCGTGCTCCTCGTCCACGAGGGGCTCGCGCTCCAGGGCTGGGTGGACACCTCGCCGCTGCTCCAGGACCTCCTGAGCCGTGAGGCGGTCGTGGAGCCCGGGGCCCTGACGACGCTCGTCGCCGCCGTGGCGGCACTGCTCGGGCTCTGGCTGCTGACGACCGCGTTCAAGCGGGGCCGGCGCCGCGGCGTCGAGCTGGGCACCACGACCAGCGTGTGGATGAGCCACGGCGACCTCGACCGCCTCGTCACCGGGACGGCCGAGGACGTCGACGGCGTGCTCGGAGCGCGCGCGTCCGTGAGCCGCCGACGCGCGGTCGTGCACGTCGACACCACGACGCCCGAGGTCCGGGGCGAGGTCGCGTCGGCCGTCGAGCGGCGGCTGGCCGCGCTGGACGCCCCACCGCGCGTCGTCGTCCACGACTCGCCCCGGCACGAGAGGGAGGCACGATGAACCGCGCCACGTCCGCCCTGGACAGGGTCGTCGTCACGCTGATCGCCCTCGCGCTCCTGCTGGGCGGCGCCTGGACCGTCGCCTGGTCCCAGGGCTGGCTGCCCGACGGCTGGTGGTCACCGCGGGCCTTCCTGCTCGGGCCCGTGCCGTGGCTCGACGAGCCCTGGTGGCCGGCCGCGCTGCTCGTGGGCGGCGCCCTCCTCACCGTGCTCGGCCTGGTGTGGCTGGTCCGGCACTTCCGGTCGCACGGGGTGCAGGCGCTGTCGTTGGTCGGGGACCCGCACGGCGGCTCGCTCGTCGTCGAGGGTGACGCGCTGGCCTCGGGCGCTGCGGCGTCCCTGGAGGAGGCGAGCGACGACGTGACCCGCGCGCGCGGCAAGGTGACCGAGCGCGGCGGTCGCGCGGTCGTGGACCTGACCGCCTCGGTGCGCCGGGACGCGGACCTCGCCGCGGTGGGCGCGCTGTGCGACCGCGTCGCCGACGACGTCGTCCGGTCGACCGGCAGGTCGGACGTGGCCTGCCGGGTGCGCCTCAAGGTCGCCCCTCGCGCCGGTCGAGCGCCGCGGGTCCACTGAGCCCTGATCCACCGGTCGT
>NZ_AXCW01000458.1 GCF_000603945.1 Actinotalea ferrariae CF5-4
CGGGCGGGTGACGCCGCGGCGTCGTCGGGCGCCCACGTGAGCACCGCTCCGGCGACCCACGGCGGCGCCCCGGCCACGTGGTCCGGCGGAAGGACCCGGCCCGCCACGGCAAGCGGGGCGTCCCTCAGCTCGGGCCGTCCGGCGAGGCGCGCGAGCCCGTCGCGGCAGCGGTCGAGGGTGACGCCGTCCGGCACGACGACGTCCCCTCCGGGGTCCAGGGTGAAGCGCACCGGGGGAGCCTGCCGAGGGCCGGCCCCGCCGGTCGCGCCGGGACCGCCCCTCCTGTGGACGGTCCCGGCGGCGGGGGTCACTCCACCGC
>NZ_AXCW01000459.1 GCF_000603945.1 Actinotalea ferrariae CF5-4
GCGAGGTCCGCGCCGCCGCCCGGCCCGGCAGGACGGACGCGAGCAGACCGGCTGCGACGGCCACCACCAGCACGAGGCCGAGGTCCCGCCACGGCACCTCGAAGGTGACCGCGCCGACGGCGCCGAGCACCGTGGCCGCGCCGGCCCAGCCGTACAGCAGGCCGAGGACGGCCCCCACGGCCGCACCGATCCCCGCGATGAGCACCCCCTCGATCGCCAGCGACCCGCGCAGGCGGCCCCGCGTCAGGCCCAGCGCCCGGAGGGTCGCCGACTCGCGCCGCCGCTCCAGGACGGACAGCGACAGGGTGTTGGCGACGCCGATGACCGCGATGACGACCGCCGCCCCCAGCAGGCCGACGACCACGGCCAGCAGGGTGTCGATCACCTGCTCGAAGCGGACGCGCTCCAGCGCGGCCCCCGCGACGATGACCGGGACGTCGGACAGCGCGTCCTGCACGTCGGCGACCACCACGGCCGCCGAGGCGTCCTCGGCGAACCGCACCCATCCCTCCACCGGCTCGGAGGGTCCGGCCACCGCCGCGAGCGTCGCCGGGGTCAGCAGCAGGACGTCGGGCAGGTCGGCCACGACCACGCGGGCAGCCACGGCGTCACCCGCACCACCTGCCGTGCCGTCACCTGCGGCGTCGTCGGCTGCGCTCGCGGTGCCGTCGTCGGCCGCGGGAGGCGCCGCGACGCGGATCTCCTGGCCGTCGGCGAGGCCCCACGCGCCGGCCAGGTCTGCGCCGACCAGCACGGTGTCGTCGGCCAGGCCCGTCGCGCCGCTCGCCCGCAGGACCGCGGTGAGCGCGGCCGGCTCGACCGCGGTGGCGTCCCACGTCGTCAGCGTCCCGCCGTCGGTGTGCCGGAGCTCGACGGCGCCGCGGCGCACGGGTGCGACCTCGGCCACGCCCCCGACGGCCCCCACGGTGCGCAGCACGCCCGGGTCGAGCGCCGCGCCCGGCCCCGACCCGACCGAGATCGCCAGGTCGACGGGGTACTGCGCCGCGAGCTCCTCGGACAGCGTGGTCCGTGCGCTCGCGGCACCGGTGCTCATCATCGCCACGAGCGTCACGCCGATGAGCAGCGCGGAGCTCGTCGCGGCGGTCCGGCGCGGGTTGCGCACCGTGTTCGCCGCGGCCAGCGCGGCGGTCGGCCCGGCGCGGCCCAGCAGCCGGCCGACGCCCC
>NZ_AXCW01000460.1 GCF_000603945.1 Actinotalea ferrariae CF5-4
GAAAGGGTGTTCGGCGGCGACCTACTCTCCCACACAGTCTCCCGTGCAGTACCATCGGCGCTGAAGGGCTTAGCTTCCGGGTTCGGAATGGGACCGGGCGTTTCCCCTTCGCTATGACCGCCGTAACTCTATCGAGTTGTCAGTCGGGTTCCCGACCGTCTCTCGGGAACCGCACAGTGGACGCGTGCAACATGTATGTGTGTGTCAAGTTATCGGCTTATTAGTACCGGTCAGCTACGAGAGTCTTTAGTCCTCTCTTCCACATCCGGCCTATTCACCCAGTGGTCTAGCTGGGAGCCTCTCGGGGCAAGCCCCGTGGAAACCTCATCTTGAAGCAGGCTTCCCGCTTAGATGCTTTCAGCGGTTATCCCTTCCGAACGTAGCCAACCAGCCGTGCTCCTGGCGGAACAACTGGCACACCAGAGGTTCGTCCGTCCCGGTCCTCTCGTACTAGGGACAGCCCTTCTCAAGTTTCCTGCGCGCGCAGCGGATAGGGACCGAACTGTCTCACGACGTTCTAAACCCAGCTCGCGTACCGCTTTAATGGGCGAACAGCCCAACCCTTGGGACCTACTCCAGCCCCAGGATGCGACGAGCCGACATCGAGGTGCCAAACCATGCCGTCGATATGGACTCTTGGGCAAGATCAGCCTGTTATCCCCGGGGTACCTTTTATCCGTTGAGCGACGGCGCTTCCACAAGCCACCGCCGGATCACTAGTTCCGACTTTCGTCCCTGCTTGACCTGTCAGTCTCACAGTCAAGCTCCCTTGTGCACTTGCACTCGCCACCTGATTGCCAACCAGGCTGAGGGAACCTTTGAGCGCCTCCGTTACATTTTAGGAGGCAACCGCCCCAGTTAAACTACCCACCAGGCACTGTCCCTGATCCGGATTACGGACCGAGGTTAGACATCCAGAACGACCAGAGTGGTATTTCAACGTTGACTCCACCGACACTGGCGTGCCGGCTTCACAGTCTCCCACCTATCCTACACAAGCCGTACCGAACACCAATACCAAGCTATAGTAAAGGTCCCGGGGTCTTTCCGTCCTGCTGCGCGTAACGAGCATCTTTACTCGTAGTGCAATTTCGCCGAGTTCGCGGTTGAGACAGCGGAGAAGTCGTTACGCCATTCGTGCAGGTCGGAACTTACCCGACAAGGAATTTCGCTACCTTAGGATGGTTATAGTTACCACCGCCGTTTACTGGGGCTTAAATTCTGAGCTTCGCCCCGAAGGGCTGACCCGTCCTCTTAACCTTCCAGCACCGGGCAGGCGTCAGTCCGTATACATCGTCTTGCGACTTCGCACGGACCTGTGTTTTTAGTAAACAGTCGCTTCTCCCTGGTCTCTGCGGCCTTCGAACGCTTCCCCAGCAAGTGGGTTCACGCCTCAGGCCCCCCTTCTCCCGAAGTTACGGGGGCATTTTGCCGAGTTCCTTAACCACGATTCTCTCGATCGCCTTGGTATTCTCTACCTGACCACCTG
>NZ_AXCW01000461.1 GCF_000603945.1 Actinotalea ferrariae CF5-4
GTCCTCGAGCATGTCCGCACGCGCGCAGATCGGTGTCACGGGGTTGGCGGTCATGGGCCGTAACCTGGCCAGGAACTTCGCCCGGAACGGGTTCACGGTGGCGGTGCACAACCGGTCGGTGGACAAGATGCGGTCGTTGGTGGCCGAGCACGGGGACGAGGGGGAGTTCGTCCCGGCGGAGTCGCTGGAGGAGTTCGTGGCGGCGTTGGAGCGGCCGCGCAAGGTCGTGATCATGGTCAAGGCGGGGGCGCCGACCGATGCGGTGATCGAGGACCTGGTGCCGTTGCTGGAGGCCGGGGACATCGTGATCGACGCGGGGAACGCGCACTTCCCGGACACCCGCCGCCGGGAGGTCGCGCTGCGGGAGCGGGGGCTGCACTTCGTCGGGACGGGGGTGTCCGGGGGTGAGGAGGGGGCGCTGCTGGGTCCGTCGATCATGCCCGGTGGGTCGCGGGAGTCCTATGAGTGGCTGGGCCCGATCCTGGAGAGGATCTCCGCGAAGGTCGACGGGGTGCCGTGCTGCACGTATGTGGGTCCGGATGGTGCGGGTCACTTCGTGAAGATGGTGCACAACGGCATCGAGTACGCGGACATGCAGCTGATCGCGGAGGCGTACGACCTGCTGCGGCAGGGTCTGGGTGCCAGTGCGGGGGAGATCGGGGAGATCTTCGCGGCGTGGAACACCGGGGACCTGGAGTCGTTCCTGATCGAGATCACCGCGGAGGTCCTGGCCCACACCGACCCGCTGACCGGTGCCGCGTTCGTGGACGTGGTGCTGGACCAGGCCGAGCAGAAGGGCACCGGGCGGTGGACGGTGCAGAACGGTCTGGACCTGGGGGTCCCGATCACCGGGATCGCCGAGGCCACGTTCGCCCGGGCCCTGTCCGGGTCCGTCCCGCAGCGCGCCGCGGCGGTCGGGGTGCTGCCGGCTCACGCCGGGACGTGGGAGGTCCCGGACCGGGAGGGGTTCATCGAGTCGGTGCGTCGGGCGTTGTTCGCGTCCAAGGTGGTGGCGTACTCCCAGGGGTTCGACCAGATCGCCGCGGCGTCGGCGGAGTACGGGTGGGACATCGACCGGGGGGCGATGGCGCGGATCTGGCGGGGTGGGTGCATCATCCGGGCCCGGTTCCTGGACCGGATCACCGAGGCCTACGAGCGGCAGCCGGGGCTGCCGCTGCTGCTGGCCGACCCGTACTTCACCCAGGCCGTGGCGGACGGGGTGCCCGCGTGGCGGTCCGTGGTGGCCTCGGCGGCGTTGAACGGGGTCCCGACCCCGGCGTTCTCCTCCTCCCTGGCCTACTACGACGGGGTCCGCGCCGAGCGCCTGCCGGCCAACCTCATCCAGGCCCAGCGGGACTACTTCGGCGCCCACACCTACCGCCGCACCGACCGCGAGGGCACCTTCCACACCCAGTGGTCCACCGACCGCACCGAGAC
>NZ_AXCW01000462.1 GCF_000603945.1 Actinotalea ferrariae CF5-4
TACACCCTCATCTGCGAAGAGCCAGGAAAGGCGCTTGTGCGGCGGCCTCTGACTCCTCAGCCAGCATCGAGAGCGCTCGAGCGATCTCATGGTCACGGGTGGCGACTGCATGCTGGTAGCGCATGGCGATCCCGGGGGTGGCGTGGCCGGCTCGTGCCTGCAGTTCCGCGAGGGTGGCTCCGGACTGGGCGAGCAAGGTGAGCCCCGCGTGGCGGAGGTGGTGGAAGCGCAGCGTTCCAGGGAGCTCTGCCCGGCGCGCGGCCCGCTTGAAGGTGTCCGCGAACGTCGGTCCGTAGATCTGCCGATCCACTCCGGGCCGGGCCGCGAAAAGCAGACCGTTCTGCCCTGGGTTGGCGAAACGATCGAGATGATCGGCGAGATCCGCTCCGATGTGCGGCGGCAATGCGACTGCCCGGACGCCAGCGTCCGTCTTCGGCCGACCGACGATCGGCCGGCCGTCTACCCACGTCACTCCCCTGGCGATCGTGACTGTGCCGTGGGACACATCTCGGCGTCGCAGCTCCAGCAGCTCCCCGGAGCGCAGCTGACACCACGCACCCAGAAGGATGGCCGCCCGGAGCCGCTCCGGCATCTGGTCTGCCAGCAGGCGTATCTCCAACGGTGTGAGGACAACAGGGTGCGTCGCAGGGCGGACGAGACTGCCCCCACGGACCCGGCACGGGTTGACCGCCAGCAACTCCTCGTCGACGGCACTGGACAAGATCGTCTTGAGCAAGGCGTAGGTGCGGGCGCGCAAGGTCGGCCGGTCGGGCAGGAGCGCCGAGTACCAGGCGTCGACGCCCGCCCGGGTGATGCTCGGCAGGGTCTTCGCGCCGAGCGCGGGAAGGATGTGCCGGTCGAGGTAGTGCCGGTACGTCCGCGCCGTCGACGGCCGTAGCGGTTCGCCTGTCGAGCTGCGCCGGGTCGACAGCCACCGCTCGGCGTACTCGGCGAGCGTGATCTTCGAGGCGAGCGCGGTCGGGCGGATGACACCTTGGACGATCAGCGTCCGTTGGGCCGCGAGCCAGTCCTGGGCGTCCGTCTTGCGCGCGAAGGTCGTCGGCGCGTTGACATACCGGCGCGGCACCACGCCGGCGACCTGGTAGCGGGCCCTATAGCGACCCGACGGCAGCTTGGTGATCTGCCCGAAGCCCGCGCGCCTGCCAGCCATCTCCGCCGCCCTCGTGTCGCACACGTGTCGCAAGGAGGAGGTGATCCCACGTCACTCGGTTCTCTCCTGCGGGTGCTTTCCAGCATATCTCCGCAGGTCAAGTGCAGTCTCGGCTCATCTCTGTTCCACTCGGTTCACCCTGCGTGGCTCGGTTCGAATCCCACTCGGGGCACCAGCATGACGGGGGCAGGTGTCGCGTCGTGTCGCATCCGGGCCGCAGTGGGTGACACCTGAGCCCTGATCCACCGGTCCCT
>NZ_AXCW01000463.1 GCF_000603945.1 Actinotalea ferrariae CF5-4
GTCCTCGTCGGCGGGAGCGGGCTCGTCGTCGGTGCTCTCGTCGGTGCTCTCGTCGTCCGACGCGGCCGGCTCGTCGGAGTCCGCCGCGTCCGCGGTGGGCTCCTCGTCACCGGTGGCCTCGTCGTCCGCCGTGACGTCGGCGTCCTCGTCCGCGTCGGCGTCCTCGGCCGCGGGGGCGGCGGCGTCGTCGTCCAGCTGGGCGTCGGTCGTGGCCTCGCCGTCGTCCGCCCGGTCGTCGGCCTGGTCGTCGGCGTGGTCGACGGGCGTCGTCCCCGCGTCCGGCTCCTCCAGCGCGGCCGGGACACCCGTGGCGGCGAAGCGCGCCTCGGCGTCGATCGCCTGCTCGAGGGTCCGGCGGTTCGGGACGGGGTCGTGCCCGAGCAGGTTGCGCAGCTCGTCGAGGTACGACGTGATCGCCTCGCGCTGGCGGTTGAGGTCCTCGACCTGCCGCTGGGCGGTGGTGCGCTCGCGCTCGGCCTCGGTCATCGCGTCGGACAGCGTGCGCTCCGCGTGCTCACGCGCGTCGCCGACCACGCGGTCGGCGTTGCGGCGCGCGTTGGACATCAGCTCCTTGGCGTGGGTGTCCGCGTCGCGGCGGATCTTCTCCGCCTGCTCCAGGGCGAGCGCGACGCGCCGCTCGGCGTCCGCGGCGTGCGCCTCGGCGTCGCTGACGAGCCGCTCCGTCTCGGCGCGCGCGGCCTCGTGGTGCGCGGCGTCGGCCCGCTCCGCGGCCTCGCGCCGCTCCGCGATCTGGAGCTCGGCGTCGGCGAGGGCGCTGCGGGCCTCCTCGCGGAGGGCGTCGGCCTCGGCCCGGGCGGCGCCGGTGACCTCGGCGGCCGCGCGCTGGGCCTCCGTCGTGAGCCGGTCCACCTCGAGGCGGGG
>NZ_AXCW01000464.1 GCF_000603945.1 Actinotalea ferrariae CF5-4
CCCGCAGCGTGAGGGAGCGCAGCTCGGCCGTCTCCCGGTCGGTGACGGACCGGAGCTCGCTGGTCTCCTGCTCGGCCGTGGCCCGCAGGTCGGTGGCCTCGCGCGCGGTCCGCTCGCGCAGCTCGGTCGTCTCCCGGTCGGCGGCGGCCCGCAGCTCCGAGGCGTACGCCTCGGACTCCGCGCGCCAGGTCGTGACCTCCTCGGTCGCGGCCGCCCGGAGCGCGGCGATCTCGTCCGCGACCGTGGAGCGCAGCTCCGCGACCTCGCGGTCGGCGGCGGCGCGCACGTAGGCGGCGTACTGGTCGGCCTCGGCACGCAGGGCGGTCGCCTCCGTCTCCGCGCGCTGGGCGAGCGCACGGGCGTCCCGCTCCGCGGCGGCGCGGACGGCGTCGGCG
>NZ_AXCW01000465.1 GCF_000603945.1 Actinotalea ferrariae CF5-4
AGTCGCGTCCCGGATAGTGGTGTAGCGCTGGGGCCGTGGTCGTCGTAGACGACGACGCGGTCACCGCGTGATCCTTCGAGTGAACCTCTCACAGCACCCTCGAACGGAGCATCACGATGACCGCACCTCGCATTGTCGACCCTGCCGCCGTCCTGGGCCAGGCCCTGACCGACGCCTCGCCGGACCTCATGCGTCACCTGCTCTCCACGGTGATCAACAGCTTGCTGTCGGCGGAGGCCGACGCGGTCTGCGGCGCCGAGTGGGGCCAGCCCTCGGCCGATCGGGTCAACCGACGCAACGGTTACCGGCACCGGGACCTGGACACCCGGGTCGGCACGATCGACGTCGCCGTCCCCAAGCTGCGCACCGGGTCCTACTTCCCCGAGTGGCTGCTGGAGCGGCGCAAGCGCGCCGAGGCCGCCCTGATCAGCGTCGTGGCGACCTGCTACCTGCTCGGGGTGAGCACCCGGCGGATGGACAAGCTCGTGCAGTCCCTGGGGATCACCTCGCTGTCCAAGTCGCAGGTCTCGCGGATGGCCGAAGACCTCGACGCCCAGGTCGAGGCGTTCCGCACCCGCTCCCTGGCCGAGGCCGGCCCGTTCACGTTCCTCGCCGCGGACGCCTTGATGATGAAGGTCCGGGAGGGCGGACGCGTGGTCAACGCCGCCGTGCTGGTGGCGACCGGCGTCAACGGTGACGGGCACCGGGAGATCCTCGGGCTGCGCCTGGCCACAGCCGAGACCAAGGAGGCGTGGAACGCGTTCTTCGCCGACCTCGTCGCCCGCGGCCTATCAGGGGTGCGCCTGGTGACCTCCGACGCCCACGCCGGCCTGGTCGAAGCGATCGCGGCGAACCTGCCCGGCGCGACCTGGCAGCGGTGCCGCACCCACTACGCCGCGAACCTCATGGCCGTGACCCCGAAGAGCTCCTGGCCGGCGGTCAAGGCCATGCTGCACAGCGTCTACGACCAGCCCGACGCGGCCTCCGTCCACGCCCAGTTCGACAAGCTCCTCGACAGCGTCGGTGACCAGCTGCCGGCGGTCGCCGAGCACCTGGACGACGCCCGCGCGGACCTGCTCGCGTTCACCCACTTCCCCAAGGCCGCCTGGCGACAGATCTGGTCCAACAACCCGAACGAGCGGCTCAACCGGGAGATCCGCCGCCGCACCGACGTCGTCGGGATCTTCCCCGACCGCGACTCCGTCATCCGCCTCGTCGGAGCCGTCCTGGCCGAGCAGCACGACGAATGGGCCGAAGGACGCCGCTACCTCGCCCTCGAGGTCCTGCACCGCTCCCGCCTGGACCTCATCACCACCGAGACCAAGGAGACCGACCAGCCCCTCGCCCTGACCGCCTGAACCCCGAAGGATCACGCCGAAGCGCTACACCACTTCCAGGGACTTGACC
>NZ_AXCW01000466.1 GCF_000603945.1 Actinotalea ferrariae CF5-4
CCAGCCGCTCCGCCCCGGTGCCCGCGGGCAGGGCGAGGGCGTCGGTGAGCAGGGACGCGGCCCGCTGGGGCGCGCTGACCATGGCCGCGTCCGCGGCGTCGGCCAGCAACGACGCCGCCTCCCGGGCGAGGTCCGCGACCGTCGTGCCGTCGTCCAGGCCGGCACGCGTCGCCGGCAGCACCTCGTGCGCGAGGGCGAGGTGCGTGCCGGCCAGCTCCGTGCCGAGGGGGCCGGGCAGGGCGCGGATCCAGCGCGCGAACCGCGCGTGGAGCTCGGCGCGGCGGTGCCGGCCGAGGGACCCGTACGCCGTGTCGCGCAGCAGGGCGTGCCGGTAGGTGTACGAGTCTGTCCCTACGGCGTGCTCGTGCGGCCCGACGAGGAGCCCGACCCGGGTCAGCTCGCCCAGGGGCTGGTCGGCGTCGGGCACGCCGAGGGCGGCCAGGGCGGCCACCGGGAAGGTGGTGCCGGGCACGGACCCGTGCTCGACGACGGCGCGGACCGGCTCCGGGAGCACGTCGAGCTGCCCCTGGTAGATGGCCTGCACCGTCATCGGCAGGGCCGGTGCGCCCGCGGCGTCGCCCGTGAACGCCCACGTGCCGTCGTCGGCGCGGTGCAGCAGGCCGGTCTGGATCCAGGAGCGGACGAGCTCCTCGACGAAGAGCGGGTTCCCGCCCGACGCGGCGACCACCGCCCCCAGGAGGCGTTCCGGCAGGACCCCGGCCCCGAGGAACGCCTCGACGAGGTCGCGGGCGGCGTCCGCGGACAGTGGCTCCAGGGCCAGCACGGCCACGTGCGGCGAGCCCGCGAGGGCGTCCGGCCCGAGAGGCCCGGGCCGGGCGGTGAGGACGACGCGTCGCCCGGCGGTGCCGGCAGCTCCCGGGGTGCCCGGGGTGCCCGCGGTGCCGGACGGGTGCGCGAGCGCGTGGTGCAGGAAGGCCCGCAGGTCCGGGCCGGCCAGGTGCAGGTCCTCGACGACCCACACGGCGTCGGGCGCCACGGCGTCGAGCAGGGACGTCCAGGCGGCGTAGAGGTCAGCCGGTGCGGCGTCGAGGCGGTCGCCCGCCAGCAGCGCGCGGACCAGCTCCCCGCCTCGCCCTGGCGCCGGGTCCTCCCGATCCAGCCCCGCGGCCGCGAGGAGGTCCGCCAGGACGTCGTACCCGCGGCCGGGTGCGAGGCCGACGCGGACCGTCCAGCACGGCCGGCCGGCCGCACCGAGCAGGCCCGCCAGCTCGGTGACGAGCCGCGTCTTGCCCGTGCCGGGTGGGGCGAGGACCAGGGCGCCGCCCACTGCGGGGGTGCCCGGGCGCGCCGGCCCGACGAGGTCGAGCAGCCGGGCGAGCTCAGGCCCCCGGCCCAGCAGGGGTGCGGTGAGGCCGTGGCGGTGCAGGCC
>NZ_AXCW01000467.1 GCF_000603945.1 Actinotalea ferrariae CF5-4
CCGCTGCTCGCGCGCCGACGGCACGGCGTGCGGGACCAGGTCGGGCTGGGTGCGCGGGCGCGGGGGCGCAACACGGCCGGGTCGTTCCGGGTGCGTCCGGGCGTCGCGCCGGCCGGGGGTCGCTGGTGCCTCCTCGTCGACGACGTGCTCACCACGGGCAGCACGCTGGCGGCCTGCGCCCGGCTGCTCGCGGGCTCCGGCGCACTCGTCGCGGGGGCCCTCGTCCTCGCGGCGACACCGGCGCCCGTCCGGTCCGCGGACGCCGTGATCTTGCACCCGGGCGCGTCACTTCCTCCTGCCGCTGCGGGGGACTAACGTCGGTGCATGGAGCTGTTCCCCGTCGCCGACCCGACCTGGTCGAGGGGGACGTGGGCCCTCGGGGCCCGCGTGACGACGGAGCGGCCGGACCTCCCCGGGAGGGGGTGGTGCCCGCCGATCGCCCCGTGAGGGCGTGCACCGCAGTTCCGTCGGGCGGCGTCCGAGCCGTCCCATCCCAGGAGGTCACCATGGAGATCGTCGTCGTCGGCCGTCACACCGATGTGCCCGACCGCTTCCGCCGTCACGTCGAGGACAAGCTCGCGAAGGTGCAGCAGCTGTCCCCGCGCGCGCAGCGCGTGGACGTCGAGCTGACGCACGAGCGCAACCCGCGCCAGTCCGACGTGGCCGAACGGATCGAGCTGACGGTCCGGGGGAAAGGGCCGGTGGTCCGTGCCGAGGCCAGCGCCGACGACCAGTACGCCGCGCTCGACATGGCGGCGACGAAGCTCATGGAACGGCTGAGGCGGGCACGGGACCGCCATAAGGACTACCGCAAGAACAACGGGGTGAGCGTCCCCGACCCGCGCGAGGCGGAGCTCACGCCGGTCCCGGACGCCGAGGCGGCGCCGCCGCCCCCGGCACCGACCGTCGACGGGGACGCGGTGGAGGTCCCGTGGGGCGACTCGCCGGTCGTCATCCGCGAGAAGCTGCACCGGGCCGAGCCCATGACGCTCGACGACGCGCTGTACGAGATGGAGATGGTCGGCCACGACTTCTTCCTCTTCATCGACGCCGAGACCGCCCTCCCGTCCGTCGCGTACCGGCGCCGGGGCTGGAGCTACGGCGTGATCCGTCTCGACGCGCCGGTCCGGTCCACGGCCGCCGCCGTCTGACGCAGCACGCACCGCGTCGCGGACGCCCGTGACGCAGCAGGTCCCGCCGAGGGGCGCGAGGATGGGCCGGTGCCCACCTCGCGCCCCTCGTCCGTGCCGGGGCCGACGCGGCGCCCGGAGGAGCTGACGCTCGACCAGGCGCGCCGGGTGGCCCTGCGCGCGCAGGGTCTGGACCGGCCTCGACCGACCTGGCCGACAGGCGCCGCAGACGCCGCCCCGGACGCCGCCCCGG
>NZ_AXCW01000468.1 GCF_000603945.1 Actinotalea ferrariae CF5-4
CGGACGCCGCCGGCACGGTCGACTGGTGCCTCGCCTCGGACCCCGGCGAGCTCGCCACCGGGCGGGCGCTGCGCCCGGACCACGTGCTCGGCGTCGGCGGGGCGTCCACGACGCTCGCGCAGGTGACGGTGCGGCAGCCGCGCGGGCGGGCGCTGGACCTCGGGACGGGCTGCGGCATCCAGGCGCTGCACGCGGCGCGGCACTGCGACGTCGTCGTCGGGACCGACGTCTCCGCCCGCGCCCTCGGGTTCGCGCGGTTCAACGCGGCGCTGGCCGGAGTGGAGCTCGAGCTGCGGCGCGGGTCCCTGCTGGACCCGGCGCGGGGGGACGAGCCGTTCGACCTCGTGGTGTCCAACCCGCCGTTCGTCATCACCCCGCGTGCCGGGGGCGGCGCTGCCAGAGGCGCCGCGGGTGGCGCCGGGCCGCTCCCGCTGTACGAGTACCGCGACGGCGGCCGGTCCGGGGACGACCTGGTGGCCGAGCTCGTCACGGAGGTCGGCGGCGTCCTGGCCCCCGGAGGGGTCGCCCAGCTCCTCGGCAACTGGGAGCACCGGCGGGGTCAGGACTGGCGCGAGCGGGTCGGGGCGTGGCTCGACGCCTCCGGGCTGGACGGCTGGGTCGTGCAGCGGGAGGTGCAGGACCCGGCCGAGTACGTCGAGACGTGGCTCCGCGACGGCGGTGCCACGCCGGAGCGCGACCCGGACGGCTGGGCCGCGGCGTACGGCGCGTGGCTCGACGACTTCGCGGCCCGTGACGTCGAGGCCGTCGGCTTCGGGTTCGTCCTCCTGCGCCGGCCCGAGGACCGTGACGTGCCCCGGCTGCGGCGCCTGGAGGAGCGGACCGGCCCTGTCCACCAGCCCCTCGGGACCCACCTCGCCGCCGCCCTCGCGGCCCACGACCTGCTCGCGGCGACCGACGACGACGCGCTGCTGGCCCGGGCGCTCACGGTCGCCCCGGACGTCACGGAGGAGCGCCATCTGATGCCCGGGTCGGTCGACCCGACGGTCGTGCTGCTCCGGCAGGGCGGCGGCTTCGGGCGGGTCGTGCGAGCGGGCACCGCGCTCGCCGGGCTGGTCGGGGCGTGCGACGGGGAGCTGACCGTCGGGCAGCTCCTGGGCGGGATCGGTGCGCTGCTCGACGTCCCGGTGGCGGACCTGCGGGCCGAGCTGGTGCCGCAGGTGCGGGACCTCGTGGCGGACGGACTCCTCCTCCCGACCTGACCGGGACACCGGACGCGCGGGCACGCCTCGACCTCCCTCGTGTCGGGGCGATCGCCTAGCGTGGGACCGTGCCGCCCACCCCTCCGACCCGGCCGCACGCGCCCCGACCCGACGGGCGCGTGCCGCCCACCATCGCGCCGCGCCGGGCCCCGACCCCG
>NZ_AXCW01000469.1 GCF_000603945.1 Actinotalea ferrariae CF5-4
GGGCGGGGGCGCGAGGGTGAGCACGCCGGGCACCCGGTCGTACGCGTCCGCGACGCCGTAGCCGCCGGCCCCGAGGAGCAGCACGGCCACCAGCGCGCCGCCCCCGCGTGCCCCTCGCGCCATGCGCCGGTCCTCCTCGCCGCTCGCCCACCGGTCCGCCAAGATCGTCCCCCTGGCCGGACACCCTCCGCCGTGGGACCGTCGGTGCGTCACACTAGTGACCCCGTCTGACATCACCGGTCACCCCGCCGCGGCCCGAGCCCTCAGCACGCCCGCGCCGGAGGCCGACGAACGGGCCCCCGGGCCGAGGAGGAGAGCTGTGGAGTTCGACGTCACGATCGAGATCCCGAAGGGTCAGCGCAACAAGTACGAGGTCGACCACGAGACCGGCCGCATCCGCCTGGACCGCATGCTCTTCACCTCGACGCGCTACCCGGACGACTACGGCTTCATCGACGGCACGCTCGGCGAGGACGGCGACCCCCTCGACGCGCTGGTCCTCCTCGAGGAGCCGACCTTCCCCGGCTGCCTCATCCGCTGCCGCGCGCTCGGCATGTTCCGCATGAGCGACGAGGCCGGCGGCGACGACAAGGTCCTGTGCGTCCCGTCGGGCGACACCCGCGCGTCGTGGCGGCAGGACATCGACGACGTCAGCGAGTTCCACCGCCTCGAGATCCAGCACTTCTTCGAGGTCTACAAGGACCTGGAGCCCGGCAAGTCCGTCGAGGGCGCGCACTGGACCGGCAAGGCCGAGGCCGAGGCCGAGATCGTCCGCTCCTTCGAGCGGGCCCGGGCGGCAGGCCACCACAGCATCTGAGCGCACCCGCCGCCGCGACAGCGGTCGGCAGCACCGGGACGACGACGGCGCCCGGCCACCTTCCCCAGGTGGCCGGGCGCCGTCGCGTGACGGGGTGCTGGGGTCAGGGACGGCCGGCGAAGGGCATGGTCCCCGACCACCGGACGGGCGTGACCCGCACCGGGACGCCGGGCCGGGACGCCTCGACCATCTGCCCGCCGCCGGCGTACATGCCGACGTGCGTGATGGAGGCGGGGTCGTTGCCCTGCCCGTAGAAGATGAGGTCTCCCGGGCGCAGGGCGGAGTACTCGATCTTGCGGACCTGCCGGTACTGGTCGCGCGAGGTCCGGTGGATCGACAGCCCGGCGGCGCGCCAGGCCTGCGAGGTGAGGCCCGAGCAGTCGTAGCCGTCGGGACCCGTACCGCCCCACACGTAGGCCTTGCCGACCTGCGTGACCGCCCAGTCGACCGCCGCCTGGCCCTGGGCGGCCGAGCCGCGCTGGGAGCCGGTGCCGAGGCCGAACGGGTCCGTGGCCGGAGGGGCGGGCGGCGGCGTGGGGGTCGCCGGGGGCGGGGTG
>NZ_AXCW01000470.1 GCF_000603945.1 Actinotalea ferrariae CF5-4
ACACCACTTCCAGGGACTTGACCACGGGCACGCCCGGTTCCTCGACGCGCACACCGTGCAGGTCCACGACCACCAACTACGGGGCCGGGCCTACGTCGTGGCCACCGGGGCCGCGCCGCACGTCCCCGAGCTGCCTGGCATGGCCGACGTCGACTACCTCACCTCCACCACCGCAATGGAGCAGCGAGACCTGCCCGCATCCATGGTCGTGGTCGGCGGCGGGTACGTCGGGCTGGAGCAGGCCCAGCTGTGGGCGCACCT
>NZ_AXCW01000471.1 GCF_000603945.1 Actinotalea ferrariae CF5-4
GGGCGTAGAGGTCACCCTCGTCGGGCGCTTCGCCCCGCACACAGAGCCCGAGGTTGCTGACGTACTCCGCGACGTGTTCAACGACGAAGGCATCACGGTGGTCGAGGAGCGCGCGGTCACGGTCGCGCGCACCGAGAACGGGGTCGTGGTCACCACGACAGCCGGCACCCGAGCGCAGGGTCAGCGGCTCCTGGTCGCGACCGGCCGCTTCGCCGACACACGCGACCTGGGCCTGGACGCCGCAGGTGTGCAGACCGACGAGCGCGGGTTCATCGTCGTCGACCAGAACCAACGCACCACCAACCCGCGGGTGTTCGCCGCCGGTGACGTCGCCGGCGGACCGCAGTACGTCTACGTGGCCGCGCAGACCGGACACGTCGCCGCCGCCGGCGCCCTGGGCGAGCCATCCACGGTGGACTACCGCGGCCTGCCCGGTGTCACCTTCACCACCCCGCAGATCGCCAGCGCGGGACTCACCGAGCATCGCGCCACGGAGCTGGGGCACTCCTGCGAATGTCGGGTCCTAAGCGCCCAAGACATTCCCCGAGCACTGATCAACCAGGATCCCCGCGGAACCCTCAAGCTCGTCATCGACGCGAAGACCCGCGAAGTCCTCGGGGTCCACGCCGCCCTCGACGGAGCCGGCGACGTGATGCTCGCCGCGACGTACGCGATCAAGTTCGGCCTTACCGTCGACGACCTCGCCGACACCTGGGCGCCCTACCTCACCATGAGCGAGGCACTGCGCATCGCCGCCGGGCTGTTTCGCTCGAACCTGCCCACCAGCTGCTGCGCCTGACGCCCGGCGACGCAAGCAGGCTCAAGAGCGTGGACAGCGCCTTGCGTCGCCGGCTCCTCGGCGGATCGCGCATACGAAGGGTTCTGAGACGCGGGCACCTGGACGCCGCCGCGAGCCTGTGAACTTCGCCGCTCGATTGCGGCGCTCTATTGGCACTATGTGGCGGGCGTACCTGCTGCCGGCATGCGCCAGCACGCCTTGGGAGGCGCTCGTCTCGCCGCGCCGGGCCCCGGATGATCGGCTGTCGTCCCGTTGAACTACGCGGTCGGGGTGCGCGCCGACGCCTCAGCCCTGATCCACCGGTCT
>NZ_AXCW01000472.1 GCF_000603945.1 Actinotalea ferrariae CF5-4
CCCGCCGCAGTTCGGGGGGGAACGCCAGGAACGGGGTGAACCGCTCCCAGGCCCCGGTCCACGTCGCGACAGCGTGCGGGTATCTGCGACCGAGCTCGCTGGCCTCGAACGCCCCCAGGGCGTCCAGGGCGGCCTCAGCGTTCGCGGCGGTGTAGACCGGCTTGAGTGCCGCGGCGACGGCCTTGCGGTCGCCGTAGGACACGAACCGCATCGCCGCACGGATCAGGTGGACCACGCAGGTCTGGACCAGCGAATCCGGCCAGGTCGCCTCGATCGCCTCAG
>NZ_AXCW01000473.1 GCF_000603945.1 Actinotalea ferrariae CF5-4
GCAGCACACGATCAGCACGTCGCGGACCCCGCGGTTGGCCAGCTCGGCGCAGACCCCGGCCCAGAACTTCGCGCCCTCGGTGTTCTCGATCCAGATGCCCAGGACGTGCTTGATCCCGTCCATGTCCACGCCCACCGCGATATGCGCGGCCTTGTTGCGCACATGCGCCCCGTCGCGGATCTTGACGATGATCGCGTCGAGGTAGATCACCGGGTAGAACGCTTCCAGAGGCCGGTTCTGCCAGGCCATGACCTCATCGGCGATCTCGTCGACGATGTTGCTGATCGTCTCGTGGGACAGCTCGGTGCCGATCGTGGCCGCGAGGTGATGGGCGATCTCCCGGACCGTCATCCCACCGGCGTAGAGACTGATGATCATGTCGTCAAGGCCGCCCAGACGCCGCGCGCCCTTGGGTACCAGCATCGGGGTGAACGTCCCGGCCCGGTCCCGCGGCACGTCCAGGGCGACGTCGCCGACCTCGGTCGAGACCGTCTTGGGCGTGGTGCCGTTACGCGAGTTCGGGAAGTGCTTGCCCTCAGGGTCGCCCTTGTCGTACCCCAGGTGATCGGTCAGCTCGGCACGCAGTCCACGCTCGAGCGCCGCCTTGATCATCGCAGGCAGCATCCCGCCATCACCGGTCAGCTGAACCTCACCGGAGTCGATCCGGGAGAACAACCCGTCCAGGGCACCCGAGGCCACCAGCTCCTCGGCCATCGCCGCCGTCGCGTCCGCGCCGTTCGTCGATGCCGCCATCTCATCCATCATGCTCACGCGTACTGCGTCCTCTCGAGTCGGGCCCGAAGACCCTTACACAGAGAAGTTGACACCCCC
>NZ_AXCW01000474.1 GCF_000603945.1 Actinotalea ferrariae CF5-4
GCCACCACCGAAGAGCTCCCCAAAGCGACAGCGGTCATGGACCCCTTCCACGTCGCGCGCCTGGCCGGGGACGCGTTGGACCGGTGCCGGCGGCGGATCCAGCAGGACCTGCACGGTCACCGCGGACGCGCCGGGGACCCGCTCTACAAGGCGCGGCGGACCCTGCACACCGGCGCGGACCTGCTCACCGACCGCCAACGCGCGCGGATCGACGCGCTGTTCGCCAACCCCGAGCACCTCGCCGTCGAGGTC
>NZ_AXCW01000475.1 GCF_000603945.1 Actinotalea ferrariae CF5-4
CCCCCAGCTCCGCCTCCGCCCGTCGCTCGGCCTGGCCCCGGCCGGCGACGGCGCGGGCGATCGCGGCGCGCAGGACGGGCACGCCGTCGCCCGTCGTGGCCGAGGCGGCGTGCACGGGCACGTCGGCGAGCCCGTCCTCCCGCAGCAGGCGGGCGATGTCCCTGAGCAGCGACCCCTGAGCCCCGACGGGGACCGTGTCGACCTGGTTGAGCACCACGAGCATGGATCCCTCGTGACCGACGAGGTGCCGCAGGTACCCGGTGTGCAGGGCGTCGTCGGCGTACTTCTGCGGGTCGACCACCCACACGAGCAGGTCGACCATCGGCAGGAGCCGGTCCACGACCGCACGGTGCTCCTGCGCCACGGAGTCGTGGTCGGGCAGGTCCAGGAGCACCAGACCGCGCAGACCCACCTGCGTGTCGCCGTCCAGGGCGCTCTCCCGCTCGATCCGCCGGTCGGGGGCGACGCCGAGCCAGTCCAGCAGGGCGTCCGCCCCGCCCCACGTGCAGGCGGTGACCGTGGACGTGGTCGGCCGTCGCGCGCCCACGTCGGCGAACTTCAGGCCCGACAGCGCGTTGAAGAGGCTCGACTTGCCCGAGCCCGTGCCGCCCACCAGCGCCACGACCGTGTGGTCCACGCCGAGGGCGAGGCGCTCGCGGACCGCGCTGAGCGAGCGGCGGGCGTCGAGGACCGCGTCGTCGGGCAGCCGGTCCCCACCGCGGTCCAGCGCCTCCTCGAGGTCGCGCACGCGGTGGAGGAGCCCGCGGGTGCGCGGGCCCGCGGCGTCCGACGGCAGCGCGGTCATCTCAGCCCCTTCAGGACGGCGAGGCGGAGCCGGAGGCGGGACGCGGCGTCGTCGGCGAGGTCGGGCGCGGCCAGGACGGCCCGGACAGGGTCGGCGCCGGCGCCCGCCTGGGCGCGCACCCGGGCGGCGAGGTCGTCCTCCAGGCGGCGGACGGCACCCTGCGTGACGTCCGGCCCGAGGGTCCCGGTGAGCAGCACCCCGGCCGCGCCGAGGCCCCCGGCGGCCGCGGCGAGCAGCGTCCCCGCCCCCGGCGCGCCGACACCCTTGACGAGGCGGTCGACCGCGCCCGCGGTCCTCCGGTCACCCGTCCCGAGCTCCGCCAGCACGGTCCCGGCGAGATCGAGCCAGGCCGCGGCGTCGTCGGCGCCGTGGTCCGGCGGCACCTCGGTGGGGCCGACGGCCTCGAGCAGGCCGGTCGCCCCGGGCAGCCGGGAGTCCTCCAGCGCGCCGACGACGCCCTGCGCGGCGTGCCGGCGGGCGGCGGTGAGCAGCACCGTGGCGGACGTGAGGAGCTCCCGGCGCAGGGCGGCCAGCGCCTC
>NZ_AXCW01000476.1 GCF_000603945.1 Actinotalea ferrariae CF5-4
CGCCCGCTCGAGGGACTGGGCCCGCCCGGCCAGCGCCCGGGCGCGCTCCTCGCTCGTGCGCAGGGTCAGGCGCGCCTCCGTCTCGCGCGCTCGCGCCGCCGACGCCTCCGCAGCGGTCCGCTCCCGCTCGGTCGTGGCGTCGTCGATCCTGTCGTCGGACTCCTCAGGGTCCTGCTCGGCGTGCTCGAGCCGCTCGGCGAGCTCGGCGAGCTCGGCCTGGTCCGTCGCGAGCCGCTCCCCGGCCGCCTCGAGCGCCTTCTGCGCGCGCTCGACCTCGGCCCGCGCCGAGCGCGCGACGGACCCGAGGTGCCCCAGCTGCTCGGCCACCGCCGCGAGCGCCGCGTCGGACTCGTGGAGACGCTCGAGCGTCGCGTCGTGGTGCTCGCGCGCCGCGACCTCCGTCGCGCGTGCCGTCTGGAGCTCGAACCGGGTGCGCTCACCGCGCGCGACCGCGTCGGCCAGCCGGTCCCGCGCGTCGTCGAGCGCCGCCTGGAGCTCGAGGGCCGACGGCGCGCTCGCCGAGCCGCCGGACGCCCGGGCGGACCCCAGGAGGTCCCCGGCCCGAGTCACCGCGGTGAGGTCGGGGTGGCGCGTGACGAGGGCCCGCGCGTGCGCCAGGTCCTCCACCACGACGACGTCGGCCAGGAGCACGCGGGCGGCGTCGGCGAGCGGCGCGGCGACCTGCACGAGGTCCAGGGCCGGGACGGCGCCCTCGGGCAGGTCCCGGACGGCGGCCGGCGTGGCGGGCGTGGCGGGACCCGTGGTCGTGCCGACCACCAGGGACGCCCGCCCGGCGTCCTCGGACCGCAGGCGGCGGAGCGCGTCGACGGCGACCTCGAGCGACTCGACGGCGACGGCGTCGGCCGCGGCACCGAGCGCGGCGGTCAGCGCGTCCTCGTACCCCGGGCGCACGCTGACCAGCGCGGCCACGGAGCCCAGCAGCCCCGGGAGGTCGTCGCTCGCCAGGAGGGCTCCGGCCCCGTCCTTGCGGACCAGGCTCATCTCCAGCGCGTCGACCCGTGCGGCCCACGTGGCGCGGTCCTTGTCCGCCGCCTGCTCGGCGTCCTTGAGGCGCGCCAGCTCGGCGACCGCGGCCTCGAGGGCTCCGACCGCCGCCTCGTGCTCGGCGTCCAGCCCCTCCTCACCCTCCTCCGCACCGGCGACGCGCGACTCCAGGGCGGCGAACTCGACCGTGGCCTCGTGGCCACGACGCTCCGCCTCGCCGACCGACTCGCGCAGCCGGCCGATCTCGGCCTCCGCGGCCTCGACGCGGCTGCGGCGTGCCGCGACCTGCCCGGCGAGGCGGGCGAGGCCCTCGCGCCGGTCGGCGACGGCGCGCT
>NZ_AXCW01000477.1 GCF_000603945.1 Actinotalea ferrariae CF5-4
CCTCGCGGCCGCGGTGCGCGCCGCCGTCGGCCGCCCGGTGGCCGCGGTGCTGGCGGTGCCGGAGCTGCCGACCGACGTGCGGCACAACTCCAAGATCGACCGGATGCGCCTCGCGGCGTGGGCCGAGGGCGTGCTCGCCGGGGGGCGGGTGGGCGCGCCGTGAGGGTCCTCGTCACGGGGGCGAGCGGGCTGCTCGGCGGGACGGTCGCGGCGCTGCTGCGCGACGCCGGGCACGAGGTGCGGACGTTCCAGCGGCGACCGAGCGGTGTCGTCGGCGTCGAGGACGCGCTCGGGACGCTGACCGACCCCGCCGACGTCGAGCGGGCCGTGACCGGGACGGACGCGGTGGTGCACCTCGCCGCGAAGGTCTCCTTCACCGGCGACCCCGCGGACTTCCGGCGGGTCAACGTCGAGGGGACGCGGCTCGTGCTCGACGCGGCCCGGCGGCACGGGGCCGACCGGTTCGTGCAGGTGTCCTCGCCGTCCGTCGCGCACACGGGCACGTCGATCGTCGGGGCGGACGCCGAGCCCGCGGACCCCGTCCACGCCCGGGGCGACTACGCGCGGACCAAGGCGGAGGCCGAGCTGCTCGCGCTCGCGGCGGACGGGCCGGACCTGCGCGTCGTGGCCGTCCGCCCGCACATCGTGTGGGGGCCGGGGGACACGCAGCTCGTCGCGCGCGTCGCCGACCGGGCGCGGTCGGGCCGTCTGCCGCTCCTGGGCCACGGGCTCGCGCTCATCGACACGACGTACGTGGACAACGCGGCGTCGGCGATCGTCGCGGCCCTGGACCGGCTGGGCGACGAGGACGCCGCCGCTGCGGGCGGGTCGGTGCGCGGCCAGGCGTACGTCGTCACCAACGGCGAGCCGCGGACGGTCGCGGAGATGCTGGCGGGGATCTGCGCGGCGGTCGGTGCGCCGGCGCCGTCGTGGCGCGTGCCGGCGACGGTCGCGAGGACGGCGGGTGGCGCGGTCGAGACCCTCTGGGCGGCGGGCCCGGGCCGGCGACCCGACGCCGACGAGCCGCCGATGACGCGGTTCCTGGCCGAGCAGCTCTCGACGGCGCACTGGTTCGACCAGCGCCGCACGCGCGCCGACCTGCGCTGGGCGCCAGCGGTGAGCCTCGACGAGGGCCTCCGCCGCCTCGCGCAGCGGCACGCGCCCTGACGTCCGCGCCACGCCACTCCCCGGGCAGATTCCGCACTGTCGGCCCCCCGGCGGGCGGAATGTGCGAAATCTGCGCCGGGCGTGCGGGCGCGTGGGCGTGGGGCGTGCGGGCGTGCGGGAGGGGGGCGGCGGGGCAGGAG
>NZ_AXCW01000478.1 GCF_000603945.1 Actinotalea ferrariae CF5-4
GCGGGCGCAGGACGGGCGGGGCGGTCAGCCCCAGGCCGCAGCGGCCAGGGCCGTCGCCGCCGCGGCGACCGCCAGGCACAGCGCGAACGAGGCCAGGACGTTCCCGACCGCGCGCGCCGCGTCGCCGTCCTGCGCCAGGCGCACGGTCTCGACCATCGCCGTGGAGAAGGTGGTGTAGCCGCCGCAGAACCCCACGCCCGCGACGAGCAGCACGGGCGTGGGCACGACGCCGGCGAGGTGCCCGCCCAGGAGCAGGCCGAGGACGGCCGAGCCGGTGACGTTGACCACGAGCGTCGCGACGGGGAAGGTCCGCGGCCACCGCGTCCGCACCATGCCGTCGACGACGAGCCGTGCGGCGGCTCCGAGGCCGCCGGCGAGCGCGACCAGCACCGGGACGAGCACGTCGAGGATCACGACGCCGCTCCGTGCCGGCGGTGCGTTCTGCCGTCCGCGCCCGGCCGGGCGGCGGCGGGCGGGGTCGCGGCGCCGTCGTCGGCGGTCAGCAGGTCCGCCTGGTCCGGGTCCCGCGGGAGCCGGTCGGCGCGCCAGCGGTGGTGCCGCGCGGCCAGGACGACGCCGAGGAGCGCCGCCGTGACACCCCCCACGGCGGAGGTGGCGGCGTAGGCCGCGGCGAGCGTCGTCGCGCCGTCGGCGAGCATCCGCTCCAGCTCGACGGCGAGGCTGCTGAACGTCGTGAAGCCGCCCAGCAGGCCGGTGCCCAGGCCCAGCCGGAGCAGTCGGTCGCGGGACGCCTCGCCCCGGGCGTGCGCGCGCCGCGCGAGCGACTCGAGGAGGAGGCCGAGCAGCAGCGAGCCCACCAGGTTGACCGTGAGGGTGGCGACCGGCCACCCGTCCGCGGGTCCGGCCGCCTGCGCGAGCGCGGACCGCAGCGCGGTGCCGGCCGCCCCACCTATCGCCACGACGGCGAGGAGCCGCGGCTGCCGGTGGGCGGGGGTCACACGGGGGACCGTAGCGCCCCAGGTCGAGAGCGTCCTCGTCGCGCGGCGTCCCGGCCGACGTGTGAGGCTGGCCGCCGCCTGATCAGCGCCCGTCCACCGAGAGGTCGCCGCACCCATGACCACCACTCCCAGCGCCCGTCCCAGCGCCCCGCCCAGCGCCCGGCCCGAGCCGCGCACGGTGGGGATCGAGGAGGAGCTGCTGCTCGTCGACGCGACCACCGGTGAGCTCGTCCCGGTGGGCCCCGTCGTCGTCGCGCGGGACGTGCGCACGGCCGGCGTGCCGAGCGACGGGGACGGCGCCGACGCGGGGGAGCCGAGCCGCGCGGGCGGCGACCGGCCCG
>NZ_AXCW01000479.1 GCF_000603945.1 Actinotalea ferrariae CF5-4
GGGCGCCCCGCCCACGGCGGCGAGCAGCCCGGGCACGACCTCCGCCGCCCGTGGCACGTCGCAGGCCAGGACGAGGACGTGCCCCGGACGGGGACCCGCGGCCTCCGCCAGCGCCCGGACCCCGGCGTCGATGCCGGCCACCGGACCGCCGTCGGGCGGGTCCTCCAGGACGGTCGTCACGCCGGGCCGGGCCAGGCCGGGCGGACCGACGAGGACCACCCGAGCGGCGGCCCCTGTGGCGTCCAGCACCCGGTCCAGGAGCGGCCGGCCGGCCACGCGGACCTCCGGCTTGCTCACCCCACCCAGGCGACGCCCGCGCCCGCCGGCCAGCACGACGGCGTCGTACCGCACGATGTCGTGGCGGACGCTGTCGTCCAGGACGCCGTCGTGCCCGACCCCGTCGTGCCGGGCCGCGTCGCTCACGGCTGGTCCGCGTCGGCGGCAGCCCAGTCGCCGGAGCGGCCGCCGGACTTCGCCACGACGCGCACGCCGTCGATCCGGGCGGACCGGTCCACGCCCTTCACCATGTCGACGACGGCGAGCGCCGCGACGGCGACCGCCGTGAGCGCCTCCATCTCCACGCCGGTCCGGTCCGCCGTCCGGACCGTCGCGGTGATGTCCACGCCCGCCTCGGTCACGGCCAGGTCGACCGTGACCCCGTGGACGCCGATGACGTGCGCCAGGGGCAGCAGCTCCGGCGTGCGCTTGGCGGCCGCGATCCCGGCGACCCTCGCCACCGCGAGGACGTCCCCCTTGGGCACCGTCCCGGACCGGAGCGCTGCGACGACCTCCGGGGAGCACGCCACGCTGCCTCGGGCGGTGGCGCTGCGCACCGTGGGCTGCTTGGCCGTCACGTCCACCATGCGGGCGTGCCCGACGTGGTCCAGGTGGGTGAACGGGTGGGCGTCGTCCGGTGGCGTCATGGTCCCCTCGTCGCTCAGCAGCAGGTGTCGCGGCTGACCAGGACGCGCCAGACGTCCGGTCCCTCGGCAAGGTACTGCCAGCCGAGGTGCCCCAGGTCCTGCTCCTCCAGCTGGCGGCGCAGACCCAGGGGGTCGTGGTCGTTCGCGATGACGATCCCCTCGCCGGGCAGGAGGGCGCCCACGGCGGCGAAGACCTGCGCGTGGCGCTCCGGCCGGGGCAGCGGACGCAGGTCCAGGTCGCCCGGCTCGACGGGTGCCGCGGCGCGAGCGCCGTCGGCCTGCTCAGCGGCGGGCGCACCCGCGGTGGGGAGGGCGACGATCTGCAGCCCCTCCTGCCGGGCGCCCCGCGGGGCGTCCGTGGTGGTCTCCCCCGCGCC
>NZ_AXCW01000480.1 GCF_000603945.1 Actinotalea ferrariae CF5-4
GTCCCGCCGCTCCCCCTGCGTCGGGTGGCGCCGCCGGTCAGTCGCGCGACGTCTCGTCCGACGCCTCGCCCAGACGGCCGACCCGGGCCGTGTGGCTGAGGGACGCCTCGGCGACCGGCGTCCCCGCACCCTCCGGGTCGACACCCTCGGTCGCGAGGTCGCCCTGCTCGGCGACGGACTCCACCGCGCCACCCCGGCGCCGGGTCGCCGCCAGGCTGGCGACGGTCGCGACGGTCAGGGTGCCGAGGATCACCGTGAGGGAGAGCCAGATCGGGATCTCCGGGGCCCACTCGACGTGCTCACCGCCGTTGATGAACGGCAGCTCGTTGGTGTGCAGCGCCTCGAGGACCAGCTTCACGCCGATGAACCCGAGGATGACCGCCAGCCCCTGCGACAGGTACACGAGGCGCTGCAGCAGCCCGCCGAGCAGGAAGTAGAGCTGTCGCAGGCCCAGCAGGGCGAAGGCGTTGGTCGTGAACACGATGTAGGGCTCCTTGGTGAGCCCGAAGATCGCCGGGATCGAGTCCAGGGCGAAGAGGACGTCGGTGGACCCGATCGCGATCATGACGATGAGCATCGGCGTGGCCACCCGGCGCCCGGCCTTGCGGACCCAGAGCCGGTCGCTGTGGTACTCGGTCGTCGAGGGGATCACGCGGCGGACGAGGCGCAGGAGCCGGTTGTCCTTGAAGTCGGCGGGCGCGTCCTCGTCGTGCTTCTCCCGGGCCAGCTTCACCGCGGTGTACACGAGGAACGCCCCGAAGATGTAGAACACCCAGGAGAACTGGGCGATCGCCGCGGCACCGGCCCAGATGAACAGGCCCCGGAGGACGATCGCGATCGCGACGCCGACGAGCAGGACCTTCTGCTGGTACGGCCGCGGGACGGCGAACCTCGTCATGATGATGAGGAACACGAAGAGGTTGTCGACCGACAGGCTCTTCTCGGTGACGTACCCCGCGAAGTACTCGCCGCCCGACGTCGTCCCGGCGACCGCCATGAGACCGAGACCGAAGACGACCGCCAGCCCGATGTAGACGGTGGACCAGATCGCGGACTCACGGAACGTCGGCTCGTGCGGGGTGCGCACATGGGCGAAGAAGTCGAACACGACGAGGGCCAGCACGCCGACTGCGGTGGCGAGCCAGACCCAGAGGGGGACGTCCACAGAACCTCCGGTACTTCGGACGGGGTACCGGAGGTCTCCTCCACCCGCCCTCTCGGGCCGGGCCGGCGCACCGGGCCGACGATCGCGTCAGCCGTGATGACGATGCCACCGCGACGGGAGTACTCCCCTCC
>NZ_AXCW01000481.1 GCF_000603945.1 Actinotalea ferrariae CF5-4
AGCAGCGGCGGCTGCGGCCGCAGCACCTGGTCGGCCAGCGCCCGGGCCGGCGCACCGACCGCGAGCACCCCCTCCACGTGCGCCTGCACGTACGCCTCGAGGCCGGCGGCGTCGGCGGGCACGGCGGCCTGGACGCCGAAGAGCCGGCCGAAGCGGTGCATGTCCCGCACGTAGGCGTCGCGCTCCGGGTCCGGCACCCGGCGCACGAGGACGTCGGTGGTCCGCAGGGCCGACCAGACCAGGGTCGCCCACACCCACTGGGCCAGGGCCGGGTCGTGCGCGGTGTAGGCGGTCCCCGCCCCGAAGGGGCCGGCCTCCTCGGCGAGGGCGCCGCGCACCGGCGCGTGCCGTCGCCCGACACGGCGGGCCGCGTCGTGCGCCTGCTCCCGGTCCCCGAACGTGACGGTGAGCACCGCGTCGAGCGTGCCGCGCAGGCGCCGCAGCGGGTCGCCGGTGAAGTCGCTGTGGGCCGTCACCCCGGC
>NZ_AXCW01000482.1 GCF_000603945.1 Actinotalea ferrariae CF5-4
GACCTGCAGGAGCAGGGCCGCCGGACCGGCGAGCAGGAGCACGCGCTCGCGGCCGACGCGCCAGGCCGCGGTCCCGGGCCCGAACAGCCCGGCGTCCCCGGGCGTCCCGGGGCCGGGGGGCGGCGGGAGGAACGCGCGCACCCGCGAGAGCAGGGGCTGGGGCACGGACCCATCATGGCGCGGCCCGGTCGCGACGCCCGCCCGCGCCGGTGGCCCGTCACGGACGGCTGTCGGGGCCAGTCACGCGCCGAGCGGGTCGTCGCCGCAGGCCCTCTCCACGCATCCCGTCGATCCGGGGTGGGAGCGCTTGCGCGACGCGCCTCCACCGGGGCATTGAACTGCGGATCTCGTCGTCAGAGTACGGATACACTCATGCATCGGACCCTGTGACTCCGGCCCGCCCACCGTTTTCGTGGGACATCGGGCGATTCGCCGTTTGACGGTCACCGGTGCCGGAGGCATGATTCCGTTGACGGTCCGCATCGCCTGCCCCCTGCGCGGTGCGGACCGTCTTCATGTCCGGGGGCGGCCCGCCGTCGACGGCCGGCGCCTTTCGTCCCGGCTGCTCGCCCGGGCGCCCTCGGCGCCGGCACCCCCTCGGCGCGGCACCTCGGGCCCACCGCTCCCGGCGGTTAGCGTGGCGGGGTGACTCTTCCCGCGCGTCGTGACGACTCGGGATTCGACGGCTCGGGGGGCCGTGAGCCCGAGGGCACCGCCACACCCCCGTCCAGCTCGCCCGGCCCTGCCGGCGGGACCGACGCGTCGTCGTCGGCCGCCGCGGACCCGGCCCGGCCGTCGCGCCCG
>NZ_AXCW01000483.1 GCF_000603945.1 Actinotalea ferrariae CF5-4
GTTTCTGTCGAGTAGGGATCACTACTTCCATTCTTAGACCTCTGGGTTGAGGTATCTTCTTTTGTGGTTCAACTGGTTCAGGCTCTTCTGGTTTTTCCTTTTCTATCGCGCTATGACTTCTTGTACGATGCTGAGTATTTTGGCTCTCAGGAGGGAGGGTTCGCTGTCGCAGTATTTCAGACGAACCTCCGTCCGTCCTCGAGCCTAATCGAAATCCTCCCTTGAATACGCGGGATCGACCATCGACTGCTGTTGGTATATGGATGTGTCAATCGTTCCAGATGGAGCAAAGAAGTCCTCCTGTTGGATTCCTTCATATGCTTGCACCTGTGGCGTTTCTGGTAGAGTAGATCCCGATTCCCTCTGGAACTTTGCCACTTGCTCGAGCGGATTAGGTCCATTCTTGTTTCGTGTAAGAGAAATTCCATTGCGCAGGAAATACCAGTTCGAGTTAGCTGGTTTGTAAATCCAGCCTTCCTTCTCTAGTTTGTTCTTTTCCGGGCATTCCATAAGGAAATGTCCGGGTTCGTCACAGAAGAAGCACTTCCCGTTCACAGCAGCTGGTCTGCGTTGGGGTAAGAAGTTCGCAGGCATAGGGACTAAGCCTTTGGGTGCGGAGGATCCCGAGTTTTGCACGGGATATGGCGCTTGTTGACTTTGTTGTATGTACTGTGGGTATCCCATTTGTTGGGTGGGATACTGCTGTACTTGAACTTGTCTGGCCGTTGACATCCGTTCCATGAGGTTCATCATCCTCCGAGTATCTTCTTGTCTGGCTTTCTCCATCTCTTTCATTTCATCCTGTCGTGCTTTTTCCAAAGCCTTCAAGGTATCCGTGAGTGAGTTGATACTAGCCACTTGATCGTGCATATCTTCAATCTTTACTCGAGCAGTGGAGGGTGTTACTAACTCGCGTTCGTTGGTAGCACCTCCATTAACTACAGGGGCTCCTCCGAACGTCTCCACTTCTTCTAAGTATTTTTCAGCTACTCTGACCACGTCAACTAAGGTCCATCTTTGTCCAAGAGGATTGTTGGGTGGGATCGGTAAAACCCGCAAGTCGGTGTATATTGCTGCCCATGCTGGACCAGCAAAGCAATACTGTAACATATTCAACACCGTCTTTTGAGTAACATCTCCAATATCAATTAGATACTGTAGTTTGTGTACTACCTCTCTTCTGAACTCCATCAATCTCATCTTAGTTGCGATCGGCCTTGCCCGAAAGTGGCGAGTGACTTCTTCGACTTCTTCAAGAGTAAACTCTTTATCTTGGTCGCCTTT
>NZ_AXCW01000484.1 GCF_000603945.1 Actinotalea ferrariae CF5-4
GGCTCTTCGTGGTTCGTGGTGATGGAGCCGGTCGCGTCGTTGGGACGTAGAAGGCTCGTGGCCTGCTGGGATGGGTGTTGTCGAGACATCCAAGGACCAGAGGACCACGAGCCGTGTTCGAGCCTACGGGTTCGCAGCGGGATGCTGCGAGCACGATCTTCAACCTGCCCGACTACCGCGTGATCGACGCGGTCGATCTGCCCGACGGGCAGCGACAAGTCGTCGTGGAGAGCACGGCGCCGCCGGGGTGCCCGGTCTGCGGGGTGATCTCGGTGCGGGTGCACTCCCGCCGCCGGCAGGTGGTGCGTGACGTCCCGACCGGGGGCCCGGTGCGGGTGATCTGGGACAAGCGGCGCTGGTTCTGCCAGGAGGAGCTGTGTGCGCGGGGGACGTTCAGCGAGTCCACGATCCAGGTCCCACCCAGGGCCCGGTCCACTGGGCGGCTGCGCGAGGCGCTGGTGGCTGCGGTGGTCGTCTCGGGGCGGGCCGCGTCAGAGACCGCCCGGGCGTTCGCGGTGTCCTGGTGGACCGTCCAGGCCGCCCTGTCCGCGGTCGTGGTGCTGCTGAGCGACGTGGACGCCGTCCCGGTGCGGCGCCTGGGTGTTGATGAGCACCGCTACCGCTCGGTGCGGTACTTCCGGACCACCGACGGCGCGTGGGCCCGCTTCGAGCCGTGGATGACCACGTTCGTGGACCTGGACACCGGGCGGGTCCTGGGCGTGGTCGACGGGCGCGACAGCGCCGGTGTCGGGGCCTGGCTCGCTGCGCGCAGCCCCGCCTGGCGCGAGCAGGTCCAGGTCGTGGCGATCGACCCGTCCGCGGCGTTCCGCAAGGCCCTGACCGAGCACCTACCGGACGCCGCGATCAGCGTCGACGCGTTCCACCTGGTCGCGCTGGCCAACGACATGGTCACCAAGGTCCGCCAGCGCACCGTCCGGGACCGGTACGGACGTCGCGGCACGGCCACCGACCCGGCGTGGGCCAACCGGCGCCTGCTCCTGCGCGGAGCCGACACCCTGTCCCCGGCCGGGTGGGCGCGCCTGGAACGGGTGCTGCGCACCGATGACCCGACCGATGAGCTCGGCGCCGCCTGGGGCATCAAGGAGCAGGTCCGGCGCCTGCTGCGCACCGCCTCCCTGGCGGAGGCTCACCAGGAGAAGATGCGCCTGGGCGCCTACGTCCTGGCCGCGAAGATGCCAGAGACCGACCGCCTCTGGGACACCATCTGCACCTGGTGGCTGGCGATCGAGGTCCTGATCATCACCGGCGT
>NZ_AXCW01000485.1 GCF_000603945.1 Actinotalea ferrariae CF5-4
AAAAAAAAAAATTAATAAAAATTTATTTTTATAGCATTAGCTTCATGAAAAAAAAGATGTTAATAGATATCATTAAAGTCATCAATTATTTCATTGTCTTTAATAATTATAGGTTTAGTATAACTCATCATATTTGTTTGATCATAAATAGGAATTCTTTTATTATCATTAGTTTTTAATTGATAAATACTATTAACAATTTCTATTGTGTTTTCTGATTGTTTTCTAATTCATCTTTCTTGTGGAATGTTTAAAACGGCATTTTTTTTTAAAAGATTAAACATATCATCCTGAGATAAACTGTGATCTTTAATACCTCTTACTTTAAAATAAACATTATCATTAGAATCTATTGCTCAATAAGCTTTATTAGATACATAAATAACCTTATCTCAAATGTGTTCAAGTTTAAGTTTACCTAGTTCCTCTCCTACAAATGATTCATGTAAAGGTTTATTAATATCTATACTATCAGTATCTGAATAAAAAATCTTATAATTCTTTAACATTTTTAACTTAGACATATGAATTCGAGCTTCAGCTGTAACTGTTGCAGCAATAGCCACATTAACATTAGGTTCATAATAATAATTATTTTCCCTATCCTCGCAAATATCTTTATTTTTAATGAAAGACATTAAATAATTTTTATTTTCTAATTCTATAACATCTATAATAGTTATAGAAGAATCTTTAAGTAAATCATTTAAATTAGTTTCTTTAATAATACAATGTTTTTCTAATTCAGGATTCATTCCAAATCTACCATATAAACTATTCATTAATAGTTTACTAATTATATAATCAGGAGAATCTCTTTCACTATTAGCTTTTAAATCATAAAGTTTTTCAACATAATCCTTAAATATATTCTTTTTATCAAAAATATATCCTTTAATAATTTTAAATTTATAACCATATTCCATGGCATTATAAATTTCATTAGAATGATAAACACCTTGTCATTTTCCTAAAGGAGCTATAGTTCTAAATCCTTTATTTTTTATTTTCATTCTTTTTTGAATAATAGGAATGTTTAAGTTTTTAGGTGTTTCAACTTCTACTTCAAAGAATCCATAAGGTTTATCAGTATTAAAAATTTTTAAATTATCTCAATTTTTTAAAATGTTCCCTTCAAAAAATCAAGGATTACCTACGGGCATATCTTGAAAAGACATCACCGCAGGATACAGAGAGTTAACATCATATCTATAAACTTTTTCATTATTTAAATTTCTATTGATATAAATATCTACAGCTCC
>NZ_AXCW01000486.1 GCF_000603945.1 Actinotalea ferrariae CF5-4
CCGTCGGCGCCGCCGGCAACGGGGCCGGCGACGACGACGGTGCGTCCCGGCGACACGCTGTGGGACCTGGCCGCCGAGCAGCTCGGCACGGCGGCCACGGACGCGGAGGTGGCGGCGGCCTGGCCCCGGTGGCACGAGGCGAACCGCGAGGTCATCGGCCCGGACCCGGACGTCCTCGTCCCGGGGCAGGTGCTCACGGTCCCGACGCCCGGAGCATCGGACCGCATCGGCGCCACGGGAGGCACCCGGTGAGCGCCGTGGCCGCCGTCCGGCCCCCCGCACCGACGCAGCCTCGCGCCACCGACCGGACGCGCACGCCCCGTGCCGCAGCGACGACCGTGCCTGGCCGAGGCACGGTCCGGACCCTTCGCCCCCGTCCCGCCCTGCTCCTGCCGCCGCCGGTGGACCCGCTGCCCCGCGCGCCGCAGGAGGCCGACCTGCCGTGGCCGCCCCCTGCGTGGTCGGTCCGGTCACCGCTCACCGAGGTGGCCTGGGCTCCGCGCCCTCCCGCCCCGGCAGCGCCCCCACCCCTGCCGGACCCGTCGGACGTCGCCCGCGCGGTCGTGGTGTCCGCCGTCGAGGCGCTGGCCGGTGCCCGGCCGCTCAGCCAGCTGGTTCGGTGGCTGACGCCCGAGCTGCACGAGCACCTCGTCGAGACCCGCGCGGCGCGCGGTCCGGTCGCCGGTCCCGTCCGGCGGGCCGGCGCACGAGGCGCGACCGTGTGCCGGATCTCCGACGACGTCGCGGAGGCCACGGTGGTCGTGCACGACGGCCACAAGGTCCGGGCCGCCGCCGTCCGGCTCGAGGTGCACCGGCGGCGGTGGCGGGTGTCGGTGCTCGAGATCTACTGAACCGGTGCCATCACCCGGTGGTCGGCGTCCCGGCCGCGCACTTGGACGGCACGGGCGGTCGTGAGAAGGGGGGTGGGTCCGACCGGACCCACCCCCTTCTCCGGCCGGTCAGGCCTCGTTCAGGCCGTGGCAGACCTTGTACTTCTTGCCCGAGCCGCACGGGCACTGCGCGTTGCGCGGCGTCCCCGGGTAGGTCTCGCCGTCCTTCTCCGCCGAGGCCGCCTGCTCGACGCGCCGCACCACGCCGGCGTCGCCGTCGACGCTCGGGGCCGAGTACTGCAGGGGGACCCGCCGGTCGGGCCCGTCCAGACCCTTCGCGAGGATCACGGGTGCCGCGGGGGCGGCCCGCACGGGGCGGGCGGCGCCGGCGGCAGGAGCGTCCGCCGCCGGGGTGACGGCTGCCG
>NZ_AXCW01000487.1 GCF_000603945.1 Actinotalea ferrariae CF5-4
TTTTTTATTTAAATAATTTTATAGATTGAAGAGGGAGAATTTATAATTATTCTTTTGGTTTAAATTTTCAAGGAAGTGATTTATCTAGTTCATTATTAGTATTTGCGGAAGGCGAACCTTTAAATGAGTCTGGTATTTATTATTTTTATATTAATTTAGCTAACAATCATAATGAAAATAAATTATCTAAAAAAAGTTTTGTTGAACGTTATAATTGAGTAGTTAAAAATTATAATAAAATAGTTAACTTAGATAAAGATTTAATTTTAGGTGCTGAAAAAATATTTAATTTTCTATCTTTAGCTTTAGTTTTAAGAGAGTATGATAAAGATAAAAATTATATTGTTAATACTCCTATATTTTTAGATGCTACTTGTAGTGGTATCCAACATGTTGCAGGTTTAATTAAAGAATTTGATTTAGCTACAGCTACTAATTTATCTCCTGCAAATCAGTTTGATAGTCCTAATGATCTCTATTCTGATGTTGTTGAAAAAGTAAATAAAGAACTAAATGATTTTGGTTATTTAAATATTGAATATAGTAATTTACAAAAAGTAAAATTGACTAGAGAAATTTTAAAAGAAAGTATTATGACTAAAGTCTATAATGTTACTATATATGGAATGACTGAACAAATTAAAAAAAAAATTAGATTTTTAAAAGATCCTTATATTGAAAGAGAAGAAATATTTGTAAATAATCTTCAAAAAAAAATACAAATAGGAAAATATATTTATAAAGTACCATCTAAAATTAAAGGAGAAGATATTATTTTAAATATTAAAGATATTTATAAAATAGCAAAAATTCTTAATGAGACTATTTTTAAAGAATATAAAGGATTAGAAAAAGTTTATTCTTTTTTAAAATCAATGGCTAAATTAACAAATAAATTAAATATACCTTTAAATTGAATTACACCTGCAGGTTTAGATATAACTCAAAAATATAATAAAACTAAAACATCTTCTATATCTATTAAATTATTTGGAAGAACTAAACAATTAAACTTAACAGAAAAAACTGATGAACTTAATACTTTCAAACAAGAATTAGCAATTATTCCTAATGTTATTCATTCTTTAGATGCTAGTCATTTATACGAAATTATACTAGAAACAAGAAAAAATAATATTAATAATATTTTAGCTGTTCATGACTGTTTTGGAACACATCCAAATAAAATGGGTGATCTTATTCATGCTGTTAGAAAAACTTTTATTATACAATACACTGATTTAAAT
>NZ_AXCW01000488.1 GCF_000603945.1 Actinotalea ferrariae CF5-4
CCCCGCCACCCCGCAGCCTCTCGCCTCCCGCCCCACCCACCGCCGTCGCCGAGCGATGCGCAGTTCACGACATGTCTGCGCGCCGGCGAGCAGATCTGTCGGGAAGTGTTGCGGGAGAGCGTCAACGGGTGGGAGTCGTCGCTCGGCGGATCGACCGGATGACCTGGTCCGGCCTGTCGGTGAGGTCGGACCACGTGAAGCGGAGGACGGTGTACCCGGCTGCAACCAGTCGGTTCTGCTTCGTGCGGTCCGCCTGGAACGCCGCTCGCGCGTGGTACGCGTACCCGTCGACCTCCACGACGACCCTCGCAGCCGGGAAGAGCACGTCGACCCGGCCGACCAGGCCAGCACCGTCGTCGATCCGGACATCGGCCTCCCAACCCCGCACACCGGCGCGTTCCAGCAGCACGTGCAACCGCCGCTCGGCCGCGCTCAACGCTCCGTGGGAGACGGCGTCGAGGGCATGACGCAACGCGCTCGTCCCCCAGGAACGACCACGCTCGACGATGGCAGCCTCCAGCAGCTCCGCCGTCAGGATCTCGCGCGTCGCAGCCCAGGTCGTCAGGCGCTCGGCGTCCTCGGGACCCAGCCGGCCCAGGCAGTCCAGCACCGTGCGCAGCACCGTGGTGACGGCCCCTGCCCCGACCGGGACGACGTCGTCGGGCGCGAGGGTGATCTGGTGCGGCACCATCCCCGGACGGTGGCGCGGACGCCGCCCGACCACGGCGTGGAAGAGCCCGTCGTCGGGGACGGGCAGTCCATGGAAGACCGCAGCGGACGTGTAGGCCGTGACGCTGCCCGGCCAGGTGAGGCCGCCGGCCTGGACCCGGCGCCGAGGGGTGGGCTCGACACCACGGCGGACCAGGGCTGCACCCAGGACCGGCTGCCACACCCCCTGGGCACGGCGACGACGCACCTGTGCCGCTGTGGCGCCGGCCCGTACGGCCTGCGCAGCGGTGAAGACCCCGTCCTGGCGCGACGCCACCTCGGGCACCCAGTGCGCCGGCAGTCGACCTGTCACGAGCAGGACTCTGGGCCCGACCCGCTCTCGACCGCCGGCGTGGTCCCCCGCCCCTGGGGACGTGCCCGATGCCCACCGACCCGTGGACGCGTCCCCGTCCCGGCTCGCCGACCAGCCTTTCCCGACAAGTCCGCTCGCCGGCGCGCAGAGATGTCGGGAAGTGCGCACGTGCTGAGCGGGGGACAGCAGGGACGCGGGTGGGCGGGAACGGGGGCGG
>NZ_AXCW01000489.1 GCF_000603945.1 Actinotalea ferrariae CF5-4
GCTGCGGGTCGTGGCAGCCCGGCCGGGCGCCGTCCCCGACGGCGCCCCGACGTCCGTGGAGCAGGTCGTGGGCCGCGAGGCGCTGGTCCGGCTGCCGGCGGGCCTGCCGCTCGTGGAGGAGGTGCTCGCGGGCGAGCGCTTCGCCGTCCCGCCGCCCGAGGGCACGGTGGTCGTGGCGGTCCGGCTCGCGGACCCCGCGGTCACGGAGCTCCTGCGGCCCGGGGACCGGGTCGACCTCGTGACCGCGACGGCCGGGGAGGGGGACGCAGGGCCGGGCGCCGACGTCGTCGCCCGCGACGCCCTCGTCCTGGACCGGACGACGGTGACCGACGCCACCGGACCGCTCGGCCTGGGTGCCGACCCCGGAGCCGGGGCGGTCCTCACCGTGGTGGCCGTGCCGCCCGAGGACGGGCGGCGCCTGGCGGCGGTGGTCGGGTGGGCGGACGTCGGGGCCGTCCTCGTCGGGTGAGACCGCTACCGTGCTGACGCGCCCCGTCGGACCGGCCCGGGGCCCAGGAGAGGGGACGTGCACGGGATGCTGCAGGGCTTCAAGGACTTCGTCATGCGCGGCAACGTCATCGAGCTGGCGGTCGCGGTCGTCATCGGCACCGCCTTCACCGGCCTGGTCAACTCGGTGGTGGAGGGCCTGGTCAACCCGCTCGTCGCGGCGGTCGGCGGAGGGCAGGACCTCTCCGGGACGTGGACCGTCGCGCTCGGCAGCGGTGCGGACGCCCCGGAGATCTCCTTCGGGCTCGTCGTCGGCGCGGTGCTGAACTTCCTCGTCATCGCCGCCGTCGTGTACTTCCTCATCGTGCTGCCGATGAACACCCTCGCGAAGCGCCGCAAGGCGGGCGTCGAGCCCGAGCCCCCGGCACCCGCGGAGGACGTCCTCGTGCTCCAGGAGATCCGGGACCTGCTCGCCGCCCGCCGCGAGGTCTGAGGGCTACCGCTCGAGCGCGGGACCCAGACCACGAGACCCCGAGCGCCGGACACCGAGCGCGGACCCGTCGCGGCGACGTACCCGGCCGGGACCGCTCCGACGGGGTCGGGACGGCCCGGATCAGGCCCGGGGTCCCCAGTGCGGCGGGACGTCGCGCAGCAGCCGGTCGTCGTCGTCGGGCGCCGGTCGGTCGCCCCAGCCCTCGTCGGTCTCGTCCCTGCTGCTGCCCCGCGCAGCGCGGTCCGGCGGGCCCTGCGCGGGCGGCACGGTGCCGCCCACCGCCCGGCG
>NZ_AXCW01000490.1 GCF_000603945.1 Actinotalea ferrariae CF5-4
GGGCGGGCAGGGCGTCGTCGTCGGCGACGGCCCGCTCCAGGTACGCGGTCGCGGCGTCCACGTCGCCGGTCGTCAGCCGGCACAGGCCGAGGGGGCGCGCGGCCGAGCCCAGGCACACCGCGCCGGCGCCCAGCACGACGTGGTGGCCGTCCCAGGGCAGCAGCGCGTCGTGCACGCGGCCGGCGGCCTGCGCGTCGCCCAGCAGGTGGGCGGCCTCCGCCAGGTAGGTGAGCACGGCGGGGCGCGAGAGGTCGTGGGGCACCTGGCTGAGCCGGGTGTCGTGGAGGTCGAGGACGGCGCGGGCCTCGTCCGTCCGGCCGAGCCGCGCCAGCGCGACCGCGGACGCGAACGCCCAGCGGTCGGGGTCCTCCGCCAGCCGGGTCCGGAGCGCGGGCAGCACGTCGGCCGGCCCGCCGGTGTCGAGCGCGAGCTGGAGGCGCAGGATCGTCCAGACCAGCTCCGTCGACGCGTAGTGCGCCCGGTGCGCCTCGACGCGGAAGCGGTCGGCCAGCTCGGCGGCGTCGCCGTGCCGTCCGTCGAGCAGCGCGCGCATGGCCCGCCACATCGGTGGGTACCACCGGTGGAGCGGACGGCCGAGCCGCTCGACGGTGTCCACGGCGACCGCGAGCACCGCGTCCGCGCCGGCCAGGTCCCCGGCCTCGAGCAGGTCCAGGAGGTGCAGCCGGGCGACCTCCAGGCGCAGCTCGAGGTCGTCGGCCGGGAGGTCACCGGCGGCCGGTCCGCCCACCGCGGCGAACGCCGTGCGCCCGCCGCGCAGGCGCTCGGTCAGCTGGCCCGGCGCGTCCTGCGTGATCCGCAGCGCGAGGAGCGCCCGGGCCAGCGGTGCCTGCCGCAGCGTCCCGGCCCCGTCCGCCGACCCGTCCTCCACACCGTCCACGAGCTCCACCGCGCGGCGGCACGCCTCCGTCGCGCCCCGGTCGTCGCCGGTGAAGTGCAGCGCGCGCCCCAGGAGCGACAGCACGCGGCTCCGCCCGACGGCGTCGTCGGCGGGAACCCGCCGCTCGGCGGCCCGGAGCAGCTGGGCGGAGCGCCCGTCGCGGGGCAGGCGGCTGGCGAACAGCGCCTCCTCGTACCCGACCGCAGCCGTGACGAGGGCGGCGTCGTCGTCGCGGGCCTGGGCCTGCTCGGCCGCCGCGTCGAACGCGTCCAGGGCCAGGGCGACGTCCCCGGAGCGGCGCAGCGCCTCGGCGAGGTCGAGCCGGCGG
>NZ_AXCW01000491.1 GCF_000603945.1 Actinotalea ferrariae CF5-4
TTCCTTGCCACGGTCCCATGTGAGCGTCAGGCGCAGTTGCTCGGGTAGTTGCGCCATGGACGCCGTGAGCGCGGCGTTCATCGCGACCGCTCCGTAGCCACCGAGCGAGGGGCCGTTCTTCACCGTCGGCTTCTCGCCCCAAGCTTCCGACCGCGGCAGATGCACAAGCAGCGTGGACCGGCTCGAACGCTCAACGAGCGTGCCGATCGCGGACCGGCCGGTCCCGATGATCAGATCGCCTTCCCAGTGCCCGGGGACAGCCCGGTCGGCGGCCTCGGCCGGCCGCTCGGACAGAACCACGTCGGCGGTGACGTGCCCCTGCGGCTTGTTCCGAGTCCGGGCTCGCGGTTCGCGCAGCGCGCGTCCGGTGCGCAGACACGCGACGAGCTCGCGCCTGAGGGCGCCGCGCCCCTGGATGAACAACGCCTGGTAGATCGCCTCGTGGCTGATCCGCATGGACTCATCATCAGGGAACTCGAGCCGGAGCCGGCTGCTGATCTGCTGCGGGCTCCAGGCCGTCGCCCAGTGCCGATCTGCCCGGTGGGGCTTCATCTTGCGCCCCTTCCAGCCCGGCGTGTCCGGCCCCGCGACGGGCGTGCCGTCAGCACGCCGCACGGTGCCGTCGAGGCGCTCCTGGACGTACTCACGCAAGCGCGCGTTGCCGACGAGCTTGGCCACCTTCGGTCGCTTGGCGGCCTGCTGGGCCTTCCACTGAGCAACCGTCGCGCGGTACTCCTGCTTCCCGCTCCTGGTCGCGGCGTTGCGGCGCAGCTCACGCGAAATCGTGCCCGGATCGCGCTGCAAGGCCCGGGCGATCTGGCGGACCCCGGCGCCCTTCGCCCGCATCAGCGCTATCTCCTCGCGCTCGGCGAACGTCAGGTAGCGGCCCGTGGGCTCAGCCAGCGACAGCGGAGGCATGCCGCCAGCGTGACGAAACCACCGGGTGCCCACCGGCCATGACACGCCGACGGCCAGCGACGCTTCCACCGTCGTGACGCCCGTGGCGATCAGCCGCCAGAACTGGCGCTGCACCATCCGTGACGGCTCCGGCCTGCCAGGTGAGCGCATCGCCGGCCGCAGCGCACGATCAGCACGCCACTGCCGGCGCAAGCCCTCGGGAACATCGCTGGTCTTCTTCTTCCAGTCCGCCACCACCACGCCGCACACCTCCGAGATCAAGGTGTTGCGACGACCGATTGAA
>NZ_AXCW01000492.1 GCF_000603945.1 Actinotalea ferrariae CF5-4
CGTGATCGTCACCTCGGCCACCGGCCACGGCACCGCGCTGCCCGCGGCCGGCGGCGTCGGCAGCCCGCTCGGAGCGGGCACCGCGACGTCCATGCCCGCGGCGCCCTCACGGAACGCGACCGGGCCCCCGCCCGCCCCGAAGCGCGGGTCGCCGAGGCGCTCGACCGCCTCCTCCGCGCTGACGACGGCGTACTCGCCGAGGTCCACCAGGTCGGCCAGGGCGCCGTGCAGGGACTGCAGCCCAGCACCGGTGAACGACGCCCCCCACGTCAGACCGGTCCGCTGCCCGTCGAGCACCTGGTGCGCGACGACGTAGGACCAGCGATCGTCGCCGGGGTCCTGGGCCTCGAGCTCGTAGGCGGCCGGGTCCTCGCCGACCTGGGCGAGCACGTCCCGCAGCGCGGTCACGGCCGCGTCCCCCTGCGGCGCCGGACCGAGGTCCCGCTCCTCGCAGGGCTCGACGGGGAGGGGCTCGACGAGACCCTCCTCCGACCCGGAGACGCCACCGCCGGCCGCCCCGCCCTCGGCCACGTCCGGGGCCGCGCAGAACCACGGGTCCTTGGCCGGGTCGTAGTAGCTGAGCGAGACGGTCCCGTCCGAGAAGAGCTGCACGGTCGCGGACGTGCCGTCGGCCGCCCCGACCGTCCAGAACATGTCCTCCTGCCGCGGCTCGCCGGGGACGCCGAGCGCGGCCGCCGCGGCCGCCGCCGTCTCCGCGTCGAACGCGCTCGACGGGTCGAAGGCCCAGGCGCGAGCGGTCCCGGCCTCGGTCGGGAGACCGGACGAGGTGAAGACCGTGCGGCCGAAGAAGCCGCCCCAGGAGCTCGCGGCATCGGCGCCACCGGCCGCGGTCCGAGCCGACTCGGGCATCGCGGCGTCGGTCGACGCGGCGGTGTCGCCCGGCGCCCCCGGGAACGGGTTCGCCACGGCGATGGCGGGCTCGCTCGGCGTGTCGGCGCTGCCGCCGGCGGCGCCGATCGCGTAGCCGCCACCCCCGCCCACCAC
>NZ_AXCW01000493.1 GCF_000603945.1 Actinotalea ferrariae CF5-4
GGCGGCTCAGCGACCGCCGAGGGAGTCCAGGGCCGCCGACAGGTCCGCCCAGAGGTCCTCGACGTCCTCGATGCCGACGGACAGGCGCAGCAGGTCCTCCGGGACGGTGCCCGACTCCGTGGCGAACCGGCGGCGGCGCTCCAGGCTGGACTCCACCCCGCCCAGGCTGGTGGCGGGGAGCCACAGCCGCACCGCGTCGACGACCGCGTCCGCCGCCGCGACGCCGCCGTGCGGGCGCACACCGAGGATCGACCCGTAGCCGGACAGCAGCCGCGTGGCCCGCTCGTGGCCGGGGTCGCCGGGCAGGCTCGGGTGCCGGACCTCCGCCACGGCGGGGTGGGCGGCCAGGCGGGCGGCCAGCTCGGCCGCGGAGCGCTGCGACTGCGCCACCCGCAGCGCCAGCGTCCGCAGGCCACGGAGCGCGAGCCAGACCTCCCACGGCCCGGCGACCGCGCCGTGCATGGTCCGGTACGCGGCGAGCCGGGCACGCAGCCCGGCGTCGTCGGTCGCGAGGGCCCCCAGGACGACGTCGGAGTGGCCGGCGAGGTACTTCGTCACCGAGTGCAGGACGACGTGCGCGCCGACCCGGAGGGGCCGCTGCCCCAGGGGCGTGGCGAAGGTGTTGTCGACGACGACGAGCGTGCCCGTGGCGCGGGCACCGGCCGCGAGGGCCGGCAGGTCGGCGACCTCGAGCATCGGGTTCGTCGGCGACTCGACCCAGAGCATCGCCGCGGGCGTGCCGGCGCCGTCGGCAGCCTGGCCGCGCACGGCCGCCAGGACCGCGTCGGTGTCCGCGATGTCGACGTGCTCGACGGTCAGCGCCCCGCGGCCGGCGAGCTCCGCGGCCAGGCCGAGCGTGATCTGGTAGGCGTGGCGGGGGACGACGAGGCGGCCCCCGGGCGGGACGAGGGAGAGCGCCGCGGCGACGGCCGCCATGCCGGAGCCGTAGACGAGGGCCGGCAGCGCCGCCTCCTCCAGGGCCGCGAGCGCCTCCTCGAAGGGCTGCCACGTCTCCGTGTCCGCCCGCGCGTAGAGCAGCTCGTCCGGTCCCGGGACACCGGCCGAGACGTAGGTGGAGGACAGCACCACGGGCGGGTTCACCGGCGCGCCCTGCCGGCGGTCGGGGCGGCCGGCCGCGACGGCGACTGTGGCGGGCGCGAGCCCGTGCCGGTGCGCTGGGGCGGC
>NZ_AXCW01000494.1 GCF_000603945.1 Actinotalea ferrariae CF5-4
GGCGCGGGTGATCCTCCACGGTCCCTTACCCACCCGCGCAGCACCCCACCCCTCTGCGGGGGTCGACACGGATCGGGGAGACGTGCCCGCGTCTGGCGCGGGTGATCCTCCACGGTCCCGTACCCACCCGCGCGCCCCACCCCTCCGCGGGGGGTCAACGCGGATCGGGGAGACCTGCCCGCGTCTGGCGCGGGTGGTCCTCCACGGTCCCGCGGCCTTGACTTGACCGGTCAAGAGGGCGCGGTAACGTGAGGTCCTGTACCGGTACAGACCTTCCGTCGGGCCCGGTCGGACGACGCCGCCGGCGGCACGTGTCGCCCGGGACGGCGCGGGAGGACAGGGAGGAGGGGCATGCGCAAGGTCACGCTGCAGACCGTCGCCGACGTCGTCGGCGTCAGCCGCATGACCGTGTCCAACGCGTTCTCCCGGCCGGACCAGCTCTCCACCGAGCTGCGCGCGCGCATCCTCGCGGCGGCGGCGGAGCTCGGCTACGTCGGCCCGGACCCCGCGGCCCGGGGCCTGGCTCGCGGGGCGGTGGGGGCCGTGGGCCTACTCACGCAGTCCCTGCGCCACACCTTCTCCGACGAGATCTCGACCCGCTTCCTGGGGGCGATCGCCCGCGAGCTCGCGCCGACCGGGCTCGCGCTCACCCTGCTGCCCACGCCCGAGCCGGCGGACGCGGCGCCGGCGTGGGACGTCGCCGTCGACGCGGCGATCGTCTACTCCTGCCTGCCCGGCTCGCCCGCGATCGAGCTCCTCCGTCGGCGCCGGGTGCCGCTCGTCCACGTCGACCAGCCGCCCGACGACGACGCCCCGGGCGTCAACGTCGACGACCGCGCCGGGGCGCGGGCCGCGGCGCAGCACCTCCTGGACCTCGGTCACCGCCGCATCGGCATCGTGACGGTCGGGCTGGGCGAGGACCCCGGGGTCGAGACCCGGTCCGCGGACGAGCTCCTCGCGGCGACCGCGGCGCACGCCCCGCACCAGCGGCTCCTGGGCTGGCTGGACGCGCTGGACGCGGCCGGCGTCCGACCCGTCGTCGCGCGCCAGGCGGACAACTACGTCGACACCGACGCCGGGGCGCACGCCCTGCTGGGCGCGGTGACCCGGACGGCACAGACCCCCACGGCCCGGACCCCCACGTCCCAGACCCCGGCCACCCAG
>NZ_AXCW01000495.1 GCF_000603945.1 Actinotalea ferrariae CF5-4
AGCGCAGTGCTTCCATCGGGGTCTTGCCGGCGGCGAGCTTGCGCCGGTAGTAGGCGCGGCCTTCGGTGTCGTGGCGCAGCTGGACGATCGCGGCGACGTGCAGGACGTGGTTCATCCGCCGGTTGCCAGCGCGGGAGAGCCGGTGGCGGATCTGCTCACCGGAGGAGGCGTCCAACGGCGCGGTCCCGGTCCAGGAGGCGAACCGGTTGCGGTCGGCGAACCTGGCGACGTCACCGACGTCGGCCAGGATCCGGGCCGCGCCGGCCGGTCCGACGCCGTAGACGTCCAGCAGCCTCGAGCCTCGTGCCAGGACCGCGGCCTTCAGCTCCGCCTTGATCTTCTTCAGCTTCGTGTCGACCGCGACCAGGTCGGCGATCTCCTCCGCCGCCATCCGCCGACGCGTCTTCCCGGCGATGTCTCGGGGTCGCACGGTGGACAGCATCGCCTTGGCCTGCGCGGCGGACAGGTCCTTCTTGCGCTGGCCCGGGATCAGCTCTGCGAGCAGCCGCTGCAGGCGGTTCACGATCTGCACCCGCAGCCGGGCCAACTCGTCGCGGCGGTCGGTGAGCATCCGCAACGCCTCGAGCTCACCGTCAGCAGCCACGACCCGCAGGCCCGAGGTCCGCACCGCGACCATGGCGATGGAGTGCGCGTCCAGGGCGTCGGTCTTGCGGTTGTGACCGGTGTCGAAGAGTCGGACCCGGGCAGCGAGCTTGGCCGGCACGTCCAGGACCTGCTCACCGGCCTCGACCAGCCGCTGGGCCAACGGGCGGCCGGCGCCGTTGGCGCCCTCGACCGCCCACACGCGCTGGGGCCAGGCCTTTACATAGCTGCGCATCAACGCGTAGCCGGCCTTGTCGGTGGTGAACCTGCCCGACCCCAGTAGGTCTCCGTGCTGGTCGACGACCTCGATCGTCGCCGACAGCCTGTGGGGATCAACTCCGATGATCACGCACGCCACAGCATCTCCTGCTCTCCTCGAACCGGGTAGGACGACGAGGCGGGCAGTGCTACTACGAGCTGGGCAGTCCCCTCTTGAGCCACGCCTCGTCACGGTGTCCGACGGGCCGCAGTCCAGATGAGAGCCACAGCCGGGAACCCGGTGGGCAGCCGCTGAAGAGAGCGTCCCG
>NZ_AXCW01000496.1 GCF_000603945.1 Actinotalea ferrariae CF5-4
CCCCCGCGCCTGCGTCGGGCGCCTCCGGCGTCGACTGGCTGGGGGACGCCCTCGCCGAGGCGGCCGCCGCCGACGTCGTGCTGGACGGGCTGCTCGGCATCGGCGCCCGCGGGGGGCTGCGGGGGACCGCGGCCGAGGTCGTCCGGCTGCTCGCGGAGGTCCTGGGCCAGCTGGAGTCGGTGGGTGCCGGGCATGTCGCGGCGCTGCGCCCGGCCGTCGTCGCCGTGGACCTGCCCTCGGGCCTCGCGGTAGACACCGGTGCCGTCCCCGGCCCGGTGCTGCCCGCGGACCTCACGGTGACGTTCGGCGTGCCGAAGCCGGGGCTCCTGCTGCCGCCGGCGGCGCACCTGGTGGGCCGGCTGGAGGTGGTCGACCTGGGCCTGCGGCCCGTCCTGGCCGAGCGGTCCGTGGCCCCGGCGCTCGTCCGGCTGGGCGCGGCCGACCTCGCCGGCCTGTGGCCCGTCCCGGGGCCGGGCGCGCACAAGTACAGCCGGGGCGTCGTCGGCGTGGTCGCGGGGACCGCCACGTACCCGGGTGCGGCGGTGCTCACCGTCGCGGGCGCGCAGGGTGCCGGGTGCGGGATGGTGCGGTACGTCGGCCCGGACCGGGTGCGCGAGGCGGTCGTCGCCGCGCACCCGGAGGTCGTGACCGGCTCCGACGCGCAGGTGCGGGTGCAGGCGTGGGTGCTCGGCCCGGGGCTGGACCCGGCGGACGAGGACCAGGCGGACCGGGCGCGCGCCGCGCTCGCAGGCGCCGTGGCCGAGCACCTCCCGGTCGTCGTCGACGCCGGCGCGCTGTGGCTCCTGCCGGACCGGGTGCCGCCGCGCGTGGTCCTCACCCCGCACGCCGGCGAGCTGGCGCGCCTGCTCCAGGGGCGGTGGGTCGACGTGGACCGCGAGGACGTCGAGGCCGAGCCGTTGCGGTGGGCGCGGGAGGCGCACGACCGCACGGGCGCGACGGTCCTGCTCAAGGGGGCCGTGAGCGTCGTCGTCGGGCCGCACGGCGCCTACGCCCAGGCGGACGCGCCCCCGTGGCTCGCGACCGCCGGGGCCGGCGACGTCCTTGCCGGCATCCTGGGCGCGCTCCTCGCCGGCCGCGCGGACCTCGACGCGCCCGACGACCCCGCTCG
>NZ_AXCW01000497.1 GCF_000603945.1 Actinotalea ferrariae CF5-4
CCCCTCCCGCCCGTCCCGCGCCACCCGGCACCACCCCCGACGGAAGGACCACGTCGTGACCGACCCCACCGACCACTCCTCGGCGCCGCCCATGACCCCGGGCGACGTCGCCCGCGCCGGCAAGGCGGTGCTGGCGGAGGTGGGCACCGTCGTCGTCGGCATGCACGACGCGCTGCGCGTCGCCCTGGCGGCGGTGCTCGCGAGCGGGCACGTGCTCTTCGAGGACGTGCCCGGACTGGGCAAGACCCTCGCCGCCCGCAGCCTCGCGACCGCTCTCGGGCTGGAGTTCCGCCGGGTCCAGTGCACGCCGGACCTGCTGCCCGCCGACATCACCGGCTCCGCGGCCTGGGACCCGGGGACGTCGTCGTTCGTCTTCCGGCCCGGGCCGGTGTTCACGGGCCTCCTGCTCGCGGACGAGATCAACCGCACGTCGCCCAAGACCCAGTCCGCGCTCCTGGAGGCCATGGCCGAGCGGCAGGTCACGGTCGACGGCCGCACCTACCCGATGCAGCGGCCGTTCCACGTCATGGCCACGTCCAACCCGGTCGAGTACGAGGGGACCTACCCGCTGCCGGAGGCGCAGCTCGACCGGTTCATGGTCCGGGTCGCCGTCGGCTACCCGGACGCCGACGCGGAGGTCGACGTGCTGCAGCGGCGCCTGGAGCGCCGGCGCGAGGAGGCGACCGTGCGGCAGGTCGTCGACGCGCCCACGCTGCTGGCCATGCAGGCCGGCGTCGAGGACGTGCGGGTCGACCCGGACGTCCTGCGGTACTGCGTGGACCTGGCGGCTGCGACCCGCCGCCACGACGCGGTCGAGGTCGGGGCGTCCCCCCGCGGCTCCCAGGCCCTGATGCTGGCGGCGCGCGCCCTCGCGGTCCTCGAGGCGCGGCGCTTCGCGGCCCCGGAGGACGTCAAGGCGGTGGCCGTCCCGGCGCTGGCCCACCGCCTCACGCTCACCCCGGCGGCCTGGGCGTCCGGCGTGAGTCCCGAGGCGGTCGTGCGCGACGTGCTCGCGAGCGTCCCGGGACCCGCCGCGGTCCCGACCGCGGGGTGAGGCGACGATGACGGGGCCGGCCTCACCCGGTGCGGCCGGGCGGGCCGGGGGTGCGGG
>NZ_AXCW01000498.1 GCF_000603945.1 Actinotalea ferrariae CF5-4
CCCGGCGGCACCGGTCGACCCCGCCACGGCACCCGCGGCGGCCGACGGCGTGAGCCCCTCCGCACTGCCGGTCGAGCTCGCCGAGGGCCTGGCCGACCTCGAGGCGGCCGTCGCCGCCGCCTCGGGCTCGACCACGGGGCTCGTCGCCCTCGACGCCCGACCGGTCCTGCCCAGCGCCCTGCGCGCGGCGGCGGTCGGTCGCTGGTCGTCCTTCCTCCCCGGGTCGTGGTCGACGCTCGGCCTGGCCAACGGCCGGATCCCCGAGGCGCTGCTCTGCGCCCCCGACTTCGCCCCCGCGGCGCTCCTGCGGTGCGACGCCGCCGCCGCGCTCGAGGCGGTCAACGAGGCCTACCGGGCGGACTTCGGCGAGGACCTCGTCATCACCAGCGGCTACCGGACCTTCGACCAGCAGGCGGCCCTGCGGGTGTCGAAGGGCTGGCTCGCGGCCCCGGCGGGCCAGTCCAACCACGGGCTCGGTGTCGCCGTGGACCTGGGCGGGTTCGGGGGCCTCGGCCAGTTCGACTCCCCGCGCTACCGGTGGATGCTCGAGAACGGTGAGGCGTTCGGCTGGGTCCACCCCGAGGCCATGCGGCCCGGGGGTGGCGGCCCGCCGGAGCCGTGGCACTTCGAGTTCGGGACCGACTGACCCGGGACCGACCGCCCTGGCCGACGGGCCTGGCCGACCGACTGACTGACCGACCGGCCTGACCGACCGACTGGCCGACCAGGCCGCGCCGTCGTCGTCTGCCGTCAGTGACCCGTCGTCCGGGCCGCGCACCCAGCCAGGACCGGGCAGCGACGGTCCGGCAGGCACGCGGTCGTCGCACGCGCGACCGCGCAGTCGTAGCGGTCCAGCACGACGTCGACGAGCCGCTCGTCCGGCGCGAGGGGTGCGGTGACGACGTCGCCGCCCGCGCGGAGCACCCGGTTCTGGAAGAACCCCGGCGCGAGCAGGTACGAGGCGACGACGACGCGGCCGCCCGCACCGGGCTCGATCGCGGCGCGCGCCGCGGCCACGGCCTCGCGCACGGTCGGCGCCGCGGCGGACCCGTAGCCCACCGTGACGGGGCCGTACGGCCAGAGCCGGCGCAGCTCCTCG
>NZ_AXCW01000499.1 GCF_000603945.1 Actinotalea ferrariae CF5-4
CGACGTGGCCGCCGTCCAGGCACGCCTCGAGGTCCCGCTGCCGGCGGACCGTCGGCCGACCGACTGGGAGCGCAGCACGCGCGGCCTCGAGGGCGCGCACTGGGCGACCGCCGACATGGCGTACCGCCGCGCCGCGCTCGAGGCCGTCGACGGCTTCGACGAGCGGTTCCCGCGCGCCTACCGCGAGGACGCCGACCTCGCCCTGCGCGTCCGCCGCGCCGGCTGGCGGCTGGAGCGCGGCACGCGCGTCACGACCCACCCGGTCCGCCCTGCGGACGATGCCGTGAGCGTCCGCGTCCAGGCCGGCGCCGCCGACGACGCCCTGATGCGCGCCCTGCACGGCCCGGCGTGGCGCGATGACGCGGAGACCGGCCGGGGCCGGTTCCCCTGGCACGTCGCGACGGTCGGTGCTGCCGCGCTCGCCGTCGGCGGCACCGTCCTGCGCCGCCCCCGCCTGGCCGCCGCGGGCGGGACCGCCTGGCTGGCCCTGTTCGCCGACTTCGCGCGGGTCCGGATCCAGCCCGGGCCCCGGCCGGGCGAGGAGGGCTGGCGCGCGGAGTGGCAGCGCATGCTCCTGACCAGCGCGCGCATCCCGTTCGCTGCGGTCCGGCACCGCCTCACGGGCACGCTCGCGCACGGCGGGGCGCTCGGCCGGCCGGTCGAGGCGACACCCTGGCCGCTGCCCGTCGCCGCCGTCCTCTTCGACCGCGACGGCACCCTCGTCCACGACGTCCCGTACAACGGCGACCCGGACCAGGTGCGGATCGTCGACGGGGCGAGCGCCGTGCTCGACGCGCTGCGCGCCCGCGGGGTCCGGGTCGGTGTCGTGACCAACCAGTCGGGCATCGCCCGCGGCATCGTCACCGCCGCCCAGGTCGACGCGGTGAACGCCCGGATCGAGGCCGAGCTCGGCCCCTTCGACACGTGGCAGCAGTGCCCGCACGGCTCCGACGACCGGTGCGCGTGCCGCAAGCCCGGGCCCCTGCTCGTGCTGCGTGCCGCCGCCGCGCTCGGCGTGCACCCGGCCGCGTGCGCCGTCGTCGGCGACATCGGGGCGGACATGGGCGCCGCGGCCGCCG
>NZ_AXCW01000500.1 GCF_000603945.1 Actinotalea ferrariae CF5-4
ATCGTCGGCGCGGAAAGTCTGGCTTTACGCGCGATCACTCCGGTGATCGATCACAAGTACGAGGTGGAAGCAATCTTGGACGAAGGGGCGCAACTAGTGGCAATGTCAGAAGAAGTGTGGGAGCACGTCGGACTGCCATTGGACACCTCAACACGAATTCAAGTCCAGTCTGCCAACAAAGGTGTTGAGTCTGCACTGGGGGTTTGCCG
>NZ_AXCW01000501.1 GCF_000603945.1 Actinotalea ferrariae CF5-4
ATTCTTGCAAGTCCACGTTCTACGAGGAGTCGCCTACGACATTCTACTAGGACGACCTTTCGGCGTACTTACCGAAAGTGTTACAAGGAACTACATCGACGGAAAACAAACCATTACTCTCAGGGACCCTAACTCGGAACGGACTATAGCAATTCCGACGCATAAGAAAGGCGTACCGAGATTCTCTGCACCACGGGAACACGAATTGGACTCACCACATATTCATACGGCTCGCGCCAACACACACGACCAATGATGATTATGCAAGAAGACGAACAAACAGGGCTTGTTATAACGGTTACACACAGGAACGGCATTGGATCTAGGACACCTCACATCGGAAAGCTTCTGGAAGGACCACAAACCTTCGAAGATTGGGAAAGTATACCAGGATACGGAATATCTATTTCAGGATTTACAGGGGAAGTATTGGAAGAGGCCGTACAGACGGATGGCGCAGCAACATTGGCGCAGAAGGCATTCGTTCTGGCTGCGGCGCTCTACGCGGACACTTGTACCCCGACCAAAAGCGACTCATCGCGTCCATTGGGAGTTCCAAAGGCGCGAAGTCATGGAAGGGGTGGAATGGCTGTGATATTGGATACGAAAGCGCCGGTCGCTGTGTTTGCAGGAAAGAAATACAAAAAGGTCGCGAAC
>NZ_AXCW01000502.1 GCF_000603945.1 Actinotalea ferrariae CF5-4
GGCCCTGCGCGCGGCCGGCGTCGACCCGACGACGCGCGGCGAGCGGCTCGACGTCGTGCAGTTCGCGCGGATCGCCGAGGCGCTCGCGTCCTGAGGGCCGGTCGACGCCCGCCGGCCCGCGCCCTCCGCCGTTCGGCCGCACGTCCGCGGCGTGGCAGGGTTGTCCCGTGACCCAGCGACCCGCCCACCAGGTGCTCGTCCGCGCCCCGGGCAAGGTCAACCTGTCGCTCACCGTCGGCCGCCCGATGCCGGACGGCTACCACCCGCTGGCCACGGTCTTCCAGGCGGTCTCCCTGGTCGAGGAGGTCACGGCCACGGCTGCGGACGGCTTCGGCCTGACCGTCGAGGGGCTGCACGCGGACCGGGTGCCGACCGACGGGTCGAACCTCGCCCTGCGCGCGGCGCGGCGCCTCGCGGAGCACGTCGGCATCGACGACGGCGTCCACCTGCACATCCGTAAGGGCGTGCCCGTCGCCGGGGGCATGGCGGGTGGCTCCGCGGACGCCGCAGCCGCCCTGCTGGCCTGCGACACCCTGTGGCGCACCGGCCTGCCGCGGGAGGAGCTGAGCGAGCTCGCGGCCACCCTGGGTGCCGACGTGCCGTTCGCCCTGCTCGGCCACACCGCCGTCGGCCGTGGACGCGGCGACCTGCTGACCCCCGCCCTCAGCCGCGGCGAGTACCACTGGACGCTGGCGCTGCAGGACCACGGCCTGTCCACCCCGGAGGTGTTCCGGGCGTTCGACGAGGTGCTCGGCGGGGTCGACGTCGAGCCGGTCCCGGACCGCGTGCTCCTGCAGGCCCTGAGCAGCGGCGACCCCGAGGCGGTCGGTCTGGCGCTGGCCAACGACCTCCAGACCGCGGCCCTGGAGCTCGCCCCGCACCTGGCGGAGACGCTGGCGGTCGCGGAGGACGCCGGCGCGCTGGGCGTCGTCGTCAGCGGCTCGGGCCCGACGGTGGCCGCACTGGCGCGCACGCGCCAGCACGCGATCGCGATCGCCGCGGCGCTCACGGCGGCCGGCGTGGCCGACGG
>NZ_AXCW01000503.1 GCF_000603945.1 Actinotalea ferrariae CF5-4
GCGGACCTCAGCCGGCGCCTGGGCGCCCGGTAGGGCGCACGGAGGTACCGGGGCAGCGGCGCGCGGCGGCACGGCGGTCCCGACCCCGGCAGCGACCCGCCGGGATGCGGGCCGGGCCGGGCGTGCCCATGGTGGGGGTGAGCGCGCTCCGCCCGGGAGCGCGACCGCACGGACGGAGGACCGACATGGCCCGGACGATCGCAGACGTCATCACCCCCGACCCCGTCACGATCGAGGCGACCGGCACGGTGCGCGAGGCGGCCGAGCTCATGCGCTCGGGCGACATCGGCGACGTCGTCGTCGTGGAGGGCGGCTCGCTGCTCGGCATCGTGACCGACCGCGACCTCGTGGTGCGGGTCCTCGCGGTCGGCGGCAGCGGGGACGACCCGGTGCGCCAGGCCTGCAGCAGCGACCTGGTCACGGTCAGCCCGGACGCGTCCCTGGAGGAGGCGGCCGAGCTCATGCGTCAGCACGACGTGCGCCGCCTGCCGGTGACCTCGGGCGAGGAGCTCGTCGGCATCGTGTCGATCGGTGACCTCGCCATCGAGAAGGACCCGCGCTCGACCCTCGGCGACATCTCCGCCGCCGCGCCCAACAGCTGACCCGCCCCGCACGGCCCTCCCCCACGACGGCGCCCGCCACCGGTGCCGTCGTGGGGGCGTCCTTCCCTGGCACGATGAGGCCCTGACCAGGGAGGACCGCGCGATGAGCACGTTGTGGATCGACGGCAGCACCGGGGTGACGGCGGAGCTCCTCCTCGGCGCCCTCAGCGACGCGGGCGTGCCCACGGCCGTCCTCCAGGACGCCGTGGACGCGGCCCTGCCCGGCGTCGCCCTCCTGGTGACCCGCGCGGCCCGGGGTGCCGACGGTCCGGCGACCGCGACGGCGGTCGAGACCCTCACAGCGGCGACCGCACCGCTGGGCCGAGCGGAGCTGGAGGCGGCCGTCGACGGCGCGGGCCTCGACGACGGTGCGCGTCGGCGCGCGATCGCGGCGCTCCAGCGCCTCACCGACGTGGCGGG
>NZ_AXCW01000504.1 GCF_000603945.1 Actinotalea ferrariae CF5-4
GACCGACCCGGCATCGGTGTGATGCGTCAAACCGGTGAAGTCCTCGGCCCCTTCGCGGCGGCGGGTCCACAGCGCCATCTCGAGGCAGTCCAGCACCAGGGGCGTGGTCATCGAGGTCGCCGCGCGCCAGCCCAGGATCCGCCGGGAGTGAGCGTCGAAGACGAACGCGACGTAGACCCACCCGGACCACGTCCACACGTAGGTGAAGTCAGCCACCCACAGCTGGTCGGTGCGTAGCCGGGCGAAGTGCCGGTCGACCAGGTCAGCCGGCCTGGTCTGACGGACGTCGGTATCTGCGGGGCGCTTGCGGGCTCCGCGCCGGACACCGACGAGCCCGAGCTCGCGCATCAGCCGTTCGACGGTGCACCGGGCGATGTCGTGCCCGTCACGGCGCAACCGCAGCCAGAGCTTGCGTGCCCCGAGCAGCCGGCGCTGGGCCTGCCAGGTGTCGGTGATGATCGACTTCCATCGCTCGTCGGAGGTCGCCTGCGCCGACGGTCCACGCCTGCGGGCGTCGTAGTACGTCGACGGGGCGATCTTCACGCCGTGCTCGCTGAGCACTGCGCAGATCGGCTCGACGCCCCATCGCAGACCACCGTTGGCGCGGTCCTTGTGCGCCTCGATGAACTCCACTACCTCGTGCGTGGCCGGTCGAGCTCGGCCGCGAAGAAAGCCGAGGCGGCCTTCAAGATCTCGTTGGCTCGCCGAAGCTCGGCGTTTTCCCTGGTCAGACGCTTGATCTCGGCCTGCGCCTCGCTCGTGATGCCAGGTCGATCGCCGGCGTCGACCTGGCCGCGGCGAACCCACCCGCGCACGGTCTCCGGCGAACCCACCCCGAGCATCTGCGCCACGGCCGTAATCGCGGCGTACTCGCTCGGGTAGTCCGGTCGCACCTCGGCAACCATCCGCACAGCCCGCTGACGAAGCTCAGCCGGGTACTTGCTGGGACGTCCCATGAGACAGATCCTTCCAAGGAATCCAGTCTCCGGACACGCCGGGGTGACTCAG
>NZ_AXCW01000505.1 GCF_000603945.1 Actinotalea ferrariae CF5-4
CGTCGCGGCGCGCGCCAGCGTGGTGGTCGCCCCGGCGCCGCCGTCGGCCTGGACGAGGGCGACCCGCCGGCTCGTCGAGACCCGCCGGCCCAGCAGCTCGTCGACCTCCGCGAGCTCACGCGCCCAGGCCGTCGGCCGGAGGAGGCGCTGAGCCGCCCGGTCCGCGACGGCACCGAGCCCGGCGGGCGGCATCAGAACACCTCGAGGAGGCTGCCGTAGACGCCGAACACGCCCAGCAGCAGCGGTACGACGGCCAGCACGGCGAGCAGCTCGACCCGGTCACCCAGTCGACGCAGCCGCGCGCGCTGCTGCCCGGAGGGCGTCAGGCCGGCGGTCACCGCTGCCGTGAGCCCGCCGACCGCGGCGACGACGGCGACCAGGGCCGGCGCATCCTCCAGTCGGCCCAGCAGGAGCACCGCGGCGGCCACGACGACGGCGGCCCACACGGCACCGGCCTGGGCGCGCAGCGGCAGCCCTCGGGTCCGCAGCGCCGCCACGAGGAGGACGACGACGCCCAGGGCCAGCGCCCCGCCGTCGCCGTGCCGGAGCAGCGCACCGGCGGCCGGGGCGAGGGCCACGGCGACCGCGAGCGCGCTCCAGGTCAGGGCGCGGTACGCCTCGTCCAGCGTCCGGCGGACCCGCTCCCTCGGGGGTGTGCGGCCGCCGTCCATGACCGCGTCGTCGAGGCGGGTGAGGCCCGCCGCGGCCAGCGCGTAGCCGGGCAGCAGCCCCACGACGACGACCGCGGCCACCGCGACCACCGCGTCGACTTGGACCGAGGGCAGGACGGCGCCGAGGGTCAGGTGCGCGCCGCTGAGCAGCACGCCGACCGTCGCACCGGCGAGCGCGCCGCGGTCCGACCGACCCACGCCGACGGCGAGCCCGAGCGTCACCCACGCCTGCAGGGCGACCGCCCACGCGGCGTCCGGCAGGTCGAGCAGGCCGGTCGCGACGGCGGCGAGCCCGAGCGGGACGGCCAGGCCGAGCGCCGTCGTCGTG
>NZ_AXCW01000506.1 GCF_000603945.1 Actinotalea ferrariae CF5-4
TGACGCCGGCCGGGACCCCGCCGCGCCGCCGCTCGAGCTCCACGTCCGCATCGACGAGCGGGACGCGGGCTTCCTCGCGCTGGGCATGGCGCGCGGCGCCGCCCTGGGGGGCGACGCGCGCCCGGTGGCCGTCGTCACGACGTCGGGCACCGCGGTCGCGAACCTGCACCCCGCGGTCCTCGAGGCCCACCACGCCGGGGTCCCGCTGCTCCTGCTGACCGCGGACCGGCCCCACGAGCTCCGCGGCACCGGCGCGAACCAGACCACCGAGCAGGTCGGCCTGCTCGAGCCCGTGCGTCTCACGGTCGACGTCCCCGCGCCGACGGGCCGACCGGGGGAGGACCGGGACCTGCGCCACCTCGCCGCGCGCGTCGTCGCCACCGCCCTGGGCAGACGCACCGACGACCCCGGCCCCGTGCACGTCAACCTCGCCTACCGGGAGCCGCTGGTCCCCGCGGGGGAGCCGTGGCCAAGGCCCGCGAGGGACGGCCTGACCGAGGTGCTGCGGCGTGGCGCGACGGCAGGCGGGCCGCCGTCCGTCGACGCCCCGGCCGTCGCGCCGCTCGTCGCGAGCGGCGCGCCCGCACGGGGCGTCCACGACGGCGTCCCCACGGTGGTCGTCGCCGGGGACGGCGCCGGGCCGGTCGCCCGCCGTGTCGCCGAGGCGAACGGCTGGCCCCTGCTCGCCGAGCCGTCGTCCGGCGCCCGCGGAGGGCCGAACGCCGTACCCGGCTACCGACTGCTCCTGGCCGAGGAGGGGCTCGGCGGGGCGGTCCGGCGGGTCGTCGTCCTCGGTCGACCGACGCTGTCGCGGCCCGTCCAGGCCCTGCTCGGGCGGGCCGACGTGGAGTCGCTCGTCGTCGCCCCGACCGGCGCCGACTGGGTCGACGCGCCGCGCGCCGCGACCCAGGTCGCCACGGAGGTGCCGCCGGCCCTGCTCGCCGGGACGGGTTCCGCCGGGCGGGCGGAGGAGGCGTGGCTCGCCCGGTG
>NZ_AXCW01000507.1 GCF_000603945.1 Actinotalea ferrariae CF5-4
GTCCGGAGGCGGCTGTGCTCGGCCCGCGCGCGGGCGAGCCAGGCCTGCCCCTCCGGTCCCAGCCGTCCGCCCCGGGGCCGGCCGCGCTGCGCGGTCGTGACGGCGCGCTCGAGCAGCTCGTCCCCCTGCTGGAGGAGGGGCGCCGGGTCGGTCTCACCCCGTCGGCCGGGCGACGGGGTCCCGACGTCGGCGAGGGCGGCCAGGGCGAGCGCGGCGAGCCAGATGCCGCCCAGGAACCAGTCGTCCCACCGCCGGCTGAGGTGGTCCATGAGGCCCACGGCGCGCTCGAGGGCCTCCGCCGGCCGGCCGGCGAGGGTGAGGGCGTCGACCTCGCAGCCGCCCGCCATGAGGAGGACCTGCGGGTCCGTGGCCCCTGCTGGTGTCAGCGCCCGCGCGCGCTCGACGGCGTCGTCGTCGCCGCGCGCGGTGGCGGCGTAGAGGTCGATGGCCGCGAGGACCGCGCCGGCGCCGGGCGGGGCGCCCGCGGGGGCAGGCTGCGCGGGCGTGAGGTCGCCGGTGGTGATCCGTACGATCTCGGCGAGGAACTGCAGCTGCTGCGCGAACACGTCCCACGTCAGGCCGGCCCGGCGGGCCCCGTCCAGGGCCCGGTCGATCTCCTGCCGGGCCTGCTCCAGCCGCCCGGCGTGGAAGTGGGCCGCGGCCAGGTTGGAGCCGCACCGCAGAGCGGTGGCCAGGTCACCGGCCGCCTCAGCCCGGTCACGCGCGGTGGCGAGGAGCTCCGCCGACCGCTCGTCGTCGTCGACCAGCAGGACCGCGAGCGTCCCGAGGGCGTCCGCCTCGATCCCGGCGTGCCCGCCGTCCCGGGCGACCGCGACGGCCTGCTCGGCGCTGGCCCGCGCCTCGTCGTCGCGGTCGACGTTGAGCGCGCACCGCGCGTGGACCGCGAGGACCCAGGCGGTCGTCGCCGACGACGCGCCGCCGGTCGCCCAGTCGG
>NZ_AXCW01000508.1 GCF_000603945.1 Actinotalea ferrariae CF5-4
CGAGCGAGCGCTGGCCGTCGGCGAGCCGGCTGGTGCCGTCCGCGAGCTGCGCGGCGCCGTCGGCGAGCTCGGCGGCGCCGTCGGCCGCGGCACCCAGCTCCTCGCCGAGCGTCGTGAAGCCCACGAGCACGCTGTCGAGGAACGCGGTGGTCAGCCGGGAGCCGAGGACGTCGACCGTGGTGGCGGCGATGGCCTGCGTGACGGCGTCGTCCACGAGGCGGTTCCGCGCCGAGGTGGTGACGTCGATCGTCGCCTGACGCGCCCTCGCCGGGTCGGACGCGGACGTCGCCGCCGCGGAGAAGTCCGCCGGGATCGTGACGACCGCCGTGTACCCGCCGGTGCGCAGGCCCTCCCGGGCGTCCGCGGCGTCGGTGAGCACCCACGTGTAGCCCGCCGTCGGCGTGTCGCCCTCGCCGTCGCCCGAGGCGCCGTCCGAGGCGCCGTCGGTCGCGCCGTCGGAGCCGCCGCCGACGAGCGCGGCGGAGAGCTGGCGCCCGAGCGGCACGAGCTGCCCGTCGACCTCGACGGGGACGTCCTCGTTGACGATCGCGGCCGTCACCTGGTCCAGCCGGTCCTGCGGGTTCCACAGGGCGCCCACGAGCACGGCGGCGGCGAGGAGCGGGACGAGCAGCGCCCCGAGGACGGCCGCGGCCCGCGAGCGGCGGGGGAGCGCCGGGGTCCCGGCGGGAGCGCCGGAGGCCGGCGCGGTGAAGCGGTTCATCGGTCGGTCTCCGGTCGGGTTGGTCGCGGAGGAGCTCATCGGGCCGCCACCGCCTCGGGGGCGCGGTCGGCGTCGCCGGTCACGTCGAGGACGACGGCGGGCAGGTCGGGCGGCAGGAGGGCCGCGCCCTCACCGGTGACGGTGCCGACGACGACGCTCGGCGCGGGGGCGGCGTCGGGACGGCCGGGGTCGAGCAGCGCCCCGAGCAGCGCGGCGGCCGCCTCCCGGGTC
>NZ_AXCW01000509.1 GCF_000603945.1 Actinotalea ferrariae CF5-4
CTACACCCTCGATTGTGAAGAGCCGCACAAGGGCGAACACGTTGAAGAACGCGAAGAGCGAGATGACGATCGCGTAGACGAAGGCAGGTGGTTCGGCCCCGGACGTCGACCCGGGCGCCAGGACGTAGACCAGGATCGCGAGCCACGGTACGACGCCGGCGACGCAGCCGAGAGCGAACGGCAGGAACCCGCCGTCGCCGGGCTCGTGGTACTTCTCCTGCAGCCACCCGAAGAAGATCATCGAGGCGTTCACGCCGGCGATGGCGATCAGCGCCGCGACGTCGGTGATCCCACAGAGTTGGGCGATCACGACGATCATCAGTGAGCTCGACAGGGAGTACTCCACCCAGCGGAACACATTGCGGTGCTGGGTCAATCCGGTGAGGTAGCGCTTGAACACGAATGGGGCGCTGACCAGCAGGTGGAACAGCGCCGACAGGATCAGGAAGGCGCCGACAGCGCCAGCGACGGACAGGTCGAGCACGGTGACGCACTGCCCGTCGGTGCCCGGTGGTCCCACGAGGTACGTGCCGGTCACCGGCAAAGTGAATTCGTCCGCCAGTGCAAGCACCGCGGCCGCACTGACTGACGGCGTGCAGCGCGCAGGCAGCCAGGTTCGCCCGGCGTAGTCCTCGCGCGCGCTCGGGCAGCACCCGAACGCCAGCCGCGGCGGCAGCCAGCTGGGTTCGGCGGGCTGCTCGCTTCGCGCCCGTTACCGGCGATGCCGCGTTCTGACGCGCAGTCATTGCGCGGCCTTGGTCCGCAGGGTGAGGGCAACTCCGTCGTGGGCGGTCAGCCGGCCAGGTTCGGCCAGGGCGATCCATCCGCCGCGGCGCAGCACGAGCTCGATCAGTTCGTCGATGATGTCGTCCACGACGTCCAGGGCCTCCGGGTCCTCCGCAGGCTCTAGGAAGTCGCCGTCTGGGCTGAGCCCTGATCCACCGGTCCCT
>NZ_AXCW01000510.1 GCF_000603945.1 Actinotalea ferrariae CF5-4
CGTCCGCAGGGCGAGGGCGGCCTGCTGCGCCGCCAGCACCTGGACCGCGACGAGCGCGACGAGGACGAGCGGTCCGGTGCCGCCCAGAAGGGCGGCGGTGAGCCCGGCGAGCGCCACCGCGTCGACGAGCGGCCGGGCCGCGTCGTACCGCAGCGCCCAGCGCGGCCAGCCCACGCGCGGGGCGCTCTCCAGCCCCACGAGCCACGCCGTCACCAGGAGCCCGGCCCCCGTCACCGGCCCGGCGACGGCGAGCGGGACACCGGACTGGGAGGT
>NZ_AXCW01000511.1 GCF_000603945.1 Actinotalea ferrariae CF5-4
ATCGCCGCCAGGCCGAGGAGCAGACCGACCGACCAGAGCCGCGCCACGGGGCGCGGCTGACCGTCCGGACCGTCCGGTGCGGGGGCCTCGTCCCGCACGCGCGTCGCGGCCCAGCCGAGTGCCCCGGTCGTGACCAGGGTGACGACCCAGCCGGCGACGTCGGTGCGCCAGACCGCGTCCCACGTCGAGAGGAGCAGCTGGAGTCCGACGTGCAGCGCGAGGCCCAGGACGACGGCCCGGACCGTGAGCGGCCCGCCGCGGCGCCGCGCGGACGCCGCCACGGCGGCGACGAGCGCGCCGACGGCCAGCGCCACGGCGAGCAGCGTCACGACGACGCGGGGGGACCCGCCGAGCAGGGGGAGGGCCGCCCGCAGGCCGGCGACGAGGACGGCGCCCACCACGGCCGCCCGCTCGACGCGCCGTCCGGCCCCGACCAGGAGCGCCAGGACGGCCAGGAGGACGCCGGGGAGCGCGTACGTCAGGAGGGCGGCGCCGGCGGCCTCGAGGACCCCGACGGCGAACACGGTGTCGAGCGACGGGCCGCTGGCCCGGACGAGCTCGAGGGTGACGAGCGAGAGCGTGGCGACGAGCAGCGCCCACGCCGCGCCGGGCGGTGCCTGCCGGTCGTCGGTCCCGGGCGCGGCGGTGCCGGCCACGGCTGGGCCGGGCGTG
>NZ_AXCW01000512.1 GCF_000603945.1 Actinotalea ferrariae CF5-4
ATCTATACTTTCATTATCTAAAATTAATAAATTGTTATAATTATTAATAACATTTGTTGAGATTAAATTTTTTAATTCTAAATTGTCTTCTTTAACATCTTTTTTATTTAATAATTGTTCTTTTCAAACAGAATATCAATTATAAATAATAGCTTCACCTGAATTTATTGCTATAGAATTATAACCTTTATTAAGGGAAGTTAAAATAATAGAGAAAACTATAACAAATCATTTCTCTTCATTAATTAAAATATCAAATTGACCAAATTTTCTTTTTAGTGTTTTATTTAAAAAAAGTGTATTTAACCTTTCTTTATATTCAAATCATTTTTTACCAAATTCATAAGAATAACTTTTCTTTTCATCTAATCCACTTTTTAGAGTGTAATACTCAATTCATTTTTTTTCTAACAATAATTGTCTTTTTCTTGCTGGAATAGTTTCATTGTTAATATGTAATTTAATTAAAGTAAGAAACTCTGATAAATTATATTTTTCAATATTAATGTTTTTATTCTCTTGTATTTTATTTTCTTGTATTTTTTTATCTAATAAACTAAAACTAAAATTTTTGTTTTGAGGTTTATTTTTTACACTTAATGAGTGTAAACTTCTCTTTGGATTTAATCATTTAAATATATTTAAAGGATCGTTTAATCCAGCTGGATTATTTTTTACTTTTACTCTTCTATAAAAAGAAACATTTCCTTCTTTATTAACTTCATTTATTTGTAAATCTGAATCTTTAATTCCCTCTTTTTGTCTAAAAATGTCTCACTTATACATTTCTTCATCATTTTTTATTTTATTATAATTAAAAAATTTATTATCTAAATCTAGCTCATGATAATAATCTAATTCAATTATATTTTTTAATTCTATACCCACATCTTTTGTATTAAAATTAGATATATCTGGATTTATATCTATTT
>NZ_AXCW01000513.1 GCF_000603945.1 Actinotalea ferrariae CF5-4
CCCCGGTGCGCCGGCCCTGCCCTGCGCGAGCCCGCCGGCCCAGGCGGCGCGCCCCACCTGGACCTCGTGCCCGTCCACCCGTCCGCGCAGGCCGTGGCCGTGGACCTCCTCCAGGTCGCTCGGCAGGGACAGCGGCAGCCCGCGGCGCGACGCGGCGGTGACGATCGCCCCCGCCAGCACGTGCGGCGACATCTGGTCGAGCGACGCGGCGAGGCGCAGGACCTCGTCGGCGCCCGGGGCGGTGCCGTGCGCGCCGGGTAGGTCACTCCCGCCGGTCGCGACCGGCGTGGCGGCCGGGGCGGGGGGTACCAGGACCGCGGCCACCGTGGGCCGCCCCTGCGTCACGGTCCCCGTCTTGTCCAGCAGCACGACCCGCGCACCGGCCAGCCGCTCCAGCGGACCGCCACCGCGGATCACCACGCCGAGCCGCGCGGCGCGCGAGATGCCCGAGACCACGGCGATGGGCGCCGCCAGGAGCAGCGGGCACGGCGTCGCGACGACGAGCACGGCGACCGCGCGCACCGGGTCCCCGGACACGAGCCACGCGGCGCCCGCGACGGCGACGGTGAGCGGGACGAACAGCACGGCGACGCGGTCCGCCGCCCGGACGAACGGTGCGGACGAGGCCTGTGCCGACTGCACCAGCCGGACGATCCCGGCGTACGTGGAGGACTCCGCCGTCGCCGTCGCCACGAGCTCGGCCTGGCCCCCGGCGTTGACGACGCCGCTGCGGACGTCCTCCCCGGGCCCGCGCTCCCTCGGGAGCGGCTCGCCGGTCAGCGCCGCCTCGTCGAGGACGGCCGCCGTCAGCAGCCGTCCGTCGACGGCGACCACCTCGCCGGCCGCCACGACGACGACGTCGCCCAGGCGCACCTCCTGCGCGGCCACGTCGCGGACGGTGGCGCCGACGCGGACCCGGGCCCGGCGCG
>NZ_AXCW01000514.1 GCF_000603945.1 Actinotalea ferrariae CF5-4
CCCGCCCGGCCGCCCGCCCGCCCGGCCCGCCTCGCCCCGTCTCTGGGGAGGATCACCCGCGTTCTCCGCGGCAAGGTCTCCCCGATGGTCCGTCGACCGTGGTGCGGCCGGGTCGGGTGTCGGCCGCGTTGTGGTGGGCGTGGGCGTGGGGGTGGTCGGGGACGTGTCGTCAGGTGTTCACACGGGCGCCACCCGGTCGACACGTCGGCTCCCTACCGTCGGGGGTGACCCTCCGTGGAAGGACCGAGATGGACCTCACCGCACCCGCCCGGCCCCCCGCAGCGCGGACCGGGCTCGTCGACGTCCCGCCGGGTCACCGCTTCGCGCCGGAGATCGCCTGGCTCGCCCGCCTCGGGCTCCTCGACGTCCGCCCCGACCGCACGTTCGGGCCGCTGCAGCCGGTCGAGCGGGCCGAGCTGGCCCGCGCGCTGTTCCGCTACGCCGGTGCGGACGACGTCGCCGCTCCGTCCCTCGGGATGGTCGCCGACGACGTGTCCGCGGCCCACCCGTTCGCGCAGGAGATCGGCTGGGCGGTCCGGCACCGGCTGGTGCTCGTGCACGCCGACGGCAGCTTCCGGCCCTCGCGTCCGGCGCGCCGCCAGGAGCTCGTGCTCGCCCTGCACCGAGCCATCGGCAGCCCCGCGCCCGCCGGCCGCGCGCCGTTCCACGACGTGCAGGACTGGCACCCGAGCGTCGAGGCGATCGCGTGGGCGGCCGGGGCCGGCGTCGTCCGGGGCATGCCGGACGGCACGTTCCGGCCGTCCCAGCCGGTGACGCGCCAGGCCCTCGCGGTCCTGCTGCGGAGGTTCGACGAGCTCGCCTGAGGCCCGGCGCGCCCTGGTCCCTGCCTCGGCGCGCCGGTGGGGTGGGCGTCGCGTCGGGGGCGGCGCCCACCCCCTTCGTCGTCCCCGCACCCACCCCCACCG
>NZ_AXCW01000515.1 GCF_000603945.1 Actinotalea ferrariae CF5-4
TGGTGCAGGGCGGTGGTCCAGGTGGGGGCGAGGTGCTGGGCGTGGAGCTGGATGTTCAGGTGGGGGCGCACGGCCGCTGCGGTGCGGGCCAGGCCGTGGTCCAGGACGGTGCGGGCCAGGTCGCACAGGCTCTGGGCGCGTCGGGCGCTGCTGGGTCGGTCGTCCCCGGGGGCCGGGGGTCCGGACACCGCGGCCAGCGCGGTCGCCAGGACGGTGCCGTGCTCCTCGGTGAGGAACCCGGCCAGGTGGAACCCGCCCAGGGTGCGCGAGACGTCCAGGAACTCCCGTTCGGTGGCGTCGCGGTAGCCGCGTTCGTCGGTGTCGGGGTCCGCGGCGGCGGCCCAGCGGCGCACCAGGGACCGCAACGGGTCCACCGGCAGGAGCCGGGCGTGGTGGACCAGGAACGGTTCGGCGCAGGGGGAGTCGGGGTCCACCAGGGCCGCCCGGCGTGCGGGGGACGTGGCCGCGACGGTGGCGATCACCCGGGCCTGCTCCAGGGCGAGGTCCCCGGCGCGGACCGCGGCGGCGGTCGCGGGCAGCTCCTCGTGCAGGGTCCGGCCCAGGTGCAGGTCCCGCCGGGCGGTCGCGACCGAGACCCCGGTGCGGTGCACGACCCACTGCGCGGCGGTGCGGTGCCCGTCCAGCGCCCACCACCCGTGGGCCTCGATGACCGGCAGGACGCGGATCCCGACGGCCCGGACCCGGTCGGCCAGGGCGTGCACCCGGGCGTAGAGCTCCCCGGCCCCGGCGCCGTCCAGGTCCTCCACGGGCACGGCCGCCAACGCCGCGACCGCCTCCTCCGCCGCCTGCAGGCGGGCGTGCACCGACCCCACCGGCACCTGTGTCAGGACCGTCACACCCACCACCCCCTGCGAAACCCCGAGCCACCCCCTGCGACCCGACTCGAACAACTGTACGAGCGACC
>NZ_AXCW01000516.1 GCF_000603945.1 Actinotalea ferrariae CF5-4
CTTCGCCAACTTCCACGTCACCCAGAGCCCCGACACCGTGGTCCAGGTCATGGGGCCGGCACCAGCCCCGGTGCCGGCGCCCGCTCCGGAACCGGAGCCCGAGCCTGCCCCCGCACCACCCTCGGAACCGGCTCCCGCTCCCGCTCCCGTTCCCGCGCCGGAGCGGGCACCTGCTCCGACCACCACGGCTGCCAGGACCGCGACGACGACCTACGTCTCCGACACCGCCTTCCGTACGCTGAGGAACGGGTGGGGGCCCGTCGAGAGGGACCGGGACAACGGCGGTGCCGAGACCGGCGACGGTGGAACCCTCGACATCGCCGGCACCCCCTACACCAGAGGCCTGGGTGCCCATGCCGCGTCCGAGGTCGTCGTCCCGGTCGACGGCGCCTCGAGGTTCACCACCGAGGTGGGCCTGCCCTCCCACGTCGGCGCCTCCGGGTCGGTCGTCTTCCAGGTCTGGGCCGGCTCGACGAAGCTCGCGGACACCGGCACGGTGCGCGGCGGCGAGGGCCCGAGGACGGTGACCGTCGCAGTCACGGGCCGCACGGAGATCCGTCTCGTCGTCACCGACGCGGGCGACGGCACCACCAGGGACCACGCCACCTGGGGCGATGCCCGGCTCATCACGACGTCGACGACCACTCTCCTGAGGACCACGACACCCGGCGCGACATGGGGCCCGCCTGGCGCCCAGGCCGACCTCGCTCACCCGGACCCGTCGGTACTGCACTGAGTGCTGGGTGGGGTCAGGAGCCCCGCCGCGATGACGCCCCTGCGTCCTGCGGCGGCCGTCGCCCACGGTGCGCGGCGCTGCGCGGCACCGCCCGACAGAAATCTGCACCAGACGGCTCATACCGACCGAACGGCTGCCGACGAGAACGATGACTGACGCGGTGGGGGGCACCGCGCACGACG
>NZ_AXCW01000517.1 GCF_000603945.1 Actinotalea ferrariae CF5-4
AGAAGCCGTCCATGGCGACGACCTCCAGGCCGTCGCGCCAGGCCTTGGGCCGTTCGGCGAGCCAGGTCTTGAAGGCCTGCTTGGAGCGGCCTTCGACCATGGCCAGCAGCCGCGACGGGCCGGTCTTGTCGCGGACCGGAGTGAGGTCGATGACGACGGTGACGAACTTGTCGCCGCGGCGGGTGTGACGCCAGACGTGTTCATCGACGCCGATGACCTTCACGTCGTCGAAGCGGGCCGGGTCATCAAGCAGGACGCGCTGGCCTTCGGCGAGGACGGCGTCGTTGGCGGTGTCCCAGGACACGGCCAGGGCCTCGGCGAGGCGGGCGACGGTGAGGTGCTGGCAGACGAGGCCGACCAGGGCCCAGCGCAGCGCAGTCCGGGACAGCTTCGCGCGAGGTTCGGCGGCGCGGCTGGTGTCCTGGCGCCAGACATGTCCGCAGCCGGTGCACTTGTAGCGGCGGATCGTGACCAGAAGCGTCGTCGGGCGCCAGCCCAACGGCTCGTGCGCCAAGCGCCGGGTCACGGTGTCCCGCGGGCTGCCTTCGCAGCCGCAACGCCGGCACCAGCGCGCCGCATCGTCCTCCTCGACACGGCAGGCAAGCACCGCCCGGTCCGGCTCCAGTTTCTGCCCCACGACGACGAGACCGAGCTCGTCGAGGCGGCAGAACGTCGTCACATCAGGGGTCGCGAAGGTAGCGTCAAGCACGTCGA
>NZ_AXCW01000518.1 GCF_000603945.1 Actinotalea ferrariae CF5-4
GGAACAGCATCGGGTATGTCCACTTCGGACCACCCGCCAGGAAGTCGGGTCTTGTTACCACAAGTCCGACTAGACTCAGATTGGACTTTAGAGGAGGTCGAACAATATCAGCCAGTAACGGTGAACTTGTTCGACTCAGTCCCTCGAGGACTTGAGAAAATACTTCAGCACTTGACAGTTAGTATCCCACAGAAGGAACTCACTCTCTCACAGCAAGAGTATTTAGACTCGAGAAAACGGGAATCAACACCCAGACAGGTCTTAGCCACTAAGAAATACAAACCAGTCGCATTGAAAGTCAAACCTCACCTGGGAACCTTACCCGAAGAGTTCAGGATCATCCGCAATATTGTCGGGGATCCACTCGAAGGCATGTT
>NZ_AXCW01000519.1 GCF_000603945.1 Actinotalea ferrariae CF5-4
GAACAAGTCCAGAGAGACCATGTCGGGGATTTTCTGTGGCCTCAGGAAAGGAACTTGATCGACGACTTGATGTGTAAACAGAACCAAGGCTTTGCCTGGGAAGAGACAGAGAAAGGAAGGTTTCGAGAGGACTTCTTTCCACCTGTAGATATGCCAGTAATACCACATGTACCATGGGTATTGAAGAACATTAAAATCCCACCAGGGATTTTTAATGAAGTCTGCGCTATCATCAAAAATAAGCTAGACTCAGGCGTATATGAGCCTTCGAACTCCTCATATCGCTCGAGATGGTTTTGCGTGGTCAAGAAGGACGGCAAGAAACTTCGACTAGTACATAGTTTGGAGCCGCTAAATG
>NZ_AXCW01000520.1 GCF_000603945.1 Actinotalea ferrariae CF5-4
GTCAACTCGTCGGCGGCGAGGAGTCGGTTGACTTGTTTGATAACTCGAGCAACAGAGCTTCCGTAACTCTGAGCGGTAGCGCCCGCTAAGAAACACGGAAAAATGCGATAAGTACAAGATTAAGATAAGAAGAACTAAACGCACCTCCAATGAATTGTTCGACAAAGGTGTTGTCAATACGAACGGAGTCAACCTTAAGGCTCTTAAGAGGACGAGGAGATCCATCTTCCGTAGCTTTGCGTTTAGTGAGCAAAGGAGCAGGTTCCACGAAAGTGACC
>NZ_AXCW01000521.1 GCF_000603945.1 Actinotalea ferrariae CF5-4
CCACGGCTGGGCCGGGGGTGGCGGCGCCGGGTGCCGCGCCGGTCACGGCAGGAGGTCCCGCAGGCCGGGCCAGGCCGTCCCGAACGCCGGCAGCAGGAGGCGGGCCGGGACGTCGTCGAGCCGCACCCACGCCACGGCGAGGCTCTCGGCGTCGGTGGGCCGGGGGTCGTGGGGGGCGGTCGCCCGGGCGACCACGGTCGTGTAGCTCCACGTCCCGTGGTCGAGGACGCGGGTGGTCTGGACGACGAGGCCGTCGGGGTCGATGCCCGCCTCCTCGGCGGCCTCGCGGACGGCGCCGTCCTCGGGCCGCTCGCCCGGAGCCAGCGCCCCGCCCGGGATCCCCCAGGTGCCGCCCTGGTCGCTCCACTCGGCGCGGTGCTGCAGGACGACGGCGTCGGCCCGCCCGGTGGGGTCGGTCCGGAAGAGCAGCAGGCCCGCGGCGCCGTGCAGCCCCCAGTGCCGGCGCCCGCAGTCGCACTCGACCCAGCCGTCGCCGGGCTGACGGTGCAGGCCGGCAGGACGCGTCGGTCCGCCCGCCCCGGTCACCTCAGCCCTCGGTGGGCGCGGCGCCGTCCCCGGCAGCGCCCTCGGCCCCGACGGTCTCGCTCCCCACGATCTCGCACAGCGCGCTGCCGGCGCTCACGGTGCCGCCGACCACGGCCGACAGGCCCCGGACGACGCCGTCGCGGTGCGCCAGGAGCGGCTGCTCCATCTTCATCGCCTCGAGGACCACCACGAGGTCCCCCTGGGCCACCGTCGCCCCCTCGGCCACGGCCACCTTGACGATCGTGCCCTGCATGGGAGACGTCAGGGCGGCCCCGTTGGAGGACGCCGCCGCCGTCGTCGCGCGCCCGGCCGCCCGTCGCGTCCGGGCGCCGCGGGCACCCG
>NZ_AXCW01000522.1 GCF_000603945.1 Actinotalea ferrariae CF5-4
GTTCTTGTTGAGTTCACGATAGTCGTTGACCATGCGAGGTGGGACAGTGTGGTCGGGAACTCCATTCCGGTATTTAGGTACACAGAAGGATGGAGAGGCGTACTCCGAAGACGATGGACGTAAACGTCCAGCTGCTAGGTGATCGTCGAGGAGGGCTTTCCAAGCTGCCTGGTTCTTCTTGGCAGCTGCGTAACCACGACCATTGTTGACCTTGGTGGGGTCTTTGAGTCGTATGCGATGATAGATGTGGTCGGGAATATCTCCAACATCAGGGAGACGATGGGTGAAAAGATCCGTGTAGCGCGCCTTCATCTCTGCATCCTTTTGCTTAAGGTGCGCTTCGAAGGCTAGGGTTTCCATTCGATCACGAACTTGTAGCATGACCGCAGCGGGAAGGAGAGTATGAGCGAGAGGAACTGTAAAGTCTCGTTTGGGTTTTGGTGGTTTCTTGATGACAGGTGGTGGGGGTGGTGCAGGTTTATCAGAGGCCCACTCACGGGGAGGATATAGTGGGGGGTTCAGCAAGTCAAATCCAGTTCGCTTATCGATGGCAGTGC
>NZ_AXCW01000523.1 GCF_000603945.1 Actinotalea ferrariae CF5-4
CCGAGGATAAGGGGAATGGTACAGTTATGAAGAACTTTTGCTCGATGAACACCCGAGGTCCAGCTCCCATCTTTCGACGACACTTGCAGCTTCACATACTCCCGCGAACCCAGCCCATGACCCGACAGCGACGCCAAATTATCCTCTTGCAAGGGTAACTGGAAACGACGTAGACCAAGCTGGGTGACCAGCTGGTCGTCAATCACTGTAGAGGGGCAACCATGGTCAATGAGCGGTTTAATGGGTATGGGGAAGTCGCGTATAGCGGGACCAGTGATGGTCATGTGAGGGATGAGGTGGGGGACAGTGAAAGG
>NZ_AXCW01000524.1 GCF_000603945.1 Actinotalea ferrariae CF5-4
TCTCACACGGCTTGACACGTTCCGGATCGGCTGTCTACCTCCGACTGTGGCTTCTGCGACAACATCAGGGCTTCCGTCACGGAGGTTTACGGACAGGGTGGCCGCTTCGAGGGTGGAGCCTTCACCTTGGGACAGCCCGAGATCGCCGGAAGTGATCCGTCGATGGGGATCTTCGCGGTGGACGTGCCCTTCCGTAGCGAGGCGGTCGATGAGTACGACAGCACTGGGGCCCACGTCACGACCGAGGGGTCGGGCAGCGGTGTCTTCACCCTCGAAGTGATGCCGGCGGTCGGGGGGTGGCGGCTTCTGGAGGCCGGGCAGCTCGACGAGACGACGCCGTGAGAACCGAGATACATGAGCGGATCCGGTGGCGATGGCTTCCGGCGTGCGGGATGGCCGTGGCCATAGTGGCAAGTGGGAGCACAGGTGCCGTCGGCGCGGACGAACGAGACAACTTCTATGGAAACCGGGAAGGGTCGGCGTTCGTAGTCGTAGGAGAGCGTCGGGGGGTGAAGGCCACGCCGTCGCCCTCAGGATCGGCGGAGCGGACCTTCTCGTTCAAGCGGATGCCTGGGCGGATCTGCGGGTCGCTGGACACCGCCACCAACAGCTCTGCGATGTGTGTCGACGGCATCGCCTCCCAGGACGCCGTGCGGCTGTGCACGGACGGGGCCACGGCCCTCGAACCGCTGTTCCGGCGCCCGACGGACCCCACCACAGGCCTGTTCACCGGACCCTGGGAACAGGTCGACGACGGCGGCTGCCCCGAGGACCCCGCGGTCACCATCACGGTGTCGGCGCAGGACTTCCGGCGCCTGCCCCTGACCGCATCCACCCCCTCCTACCAGCCCGCCGACGGCCGCT
>NZ_AXCW01000525.1 GCF_000603945.1 Actinotalea ferrariae CF5-4
CGAGCCGGTCCGCCACGTCCTCCGGCAGACCCAGCGCCGCCTCGGTGACGAGCTCGAGCCGGACCTCGCCGGCGGCGGGGGTCGCTCCCTCAGGCGTCGAGGTCCCGGCGTGGACCTCGACCGTCGTCCCGGCGCCGAGCGCGCGGGCGAGGCGCGCGGGCGCGGCACCGAGGTCGACGCCGGCGGGGACGGTGAGCCGCACGGTCGCGGGGGGCACCCACGGATCACCCTCGCCCGGCGTGACCGTGAGGGGCAGCGGGACGAGGGCGGACGCCGCCGGGCTCCACCACCGCCCGGCACGCAGGACGGCGCGCGGCCGCAGGCCTGCGTCCACGACGACGACGTCCGCGCGGCGGCCGGCCTCCAGCGCCCCGACGTCGTCGCGACCCAGGACCTCCGCGGGCGTGAGCGAGGCGGCCCGGACGGCGTCCACGAGGGGCACGCCCGAGGCGACCGTCGTCCGGACCACGTCGAGCAGGTGCGCCGTGCCCCCGGCGAGGGCGCCGCCGCCGGCGAGCCGTGCGACGCCGTCGACGACCTCGACCGCCCGGCCGCCCAGCACGAAGGCGCCGTCCGGCATCCCCGCCGCGGCCATCGCGTCGGTGACCAGTGCCACGTTGGACGCGCCGACCGTCTCCAGGACGGACCGTGCGGTCTCCGGGTCGAGGTGGACGCCGTCGGCGACGAGCTCGACGACGGCCTCGCCGCGCGCGGCGGCCGCGAGGCAGGCCGCGACCGGCCCGGGGTCGCGGTGGTGCAGCGGCCGCATGCCGTTGAACAGGTGGGTGACGGTCGGCACGGCGCGGGACGACGGCGGCACCGCGCCCTCCGCGCGCGCCCGTCCGAGCGCCGAG
>NZ_AXCW01000526.1 GCF_000603945.1 Actinotalea ferrariae CF5-4
CGGCGTCATCTGGCGCGTCGCCGTCGCGGACCGCGGCACGACGACGGCCTGGGCGCGCCTGCTCGACGGCACCGGTGCCCTCGCGGACACCCCGACCGGCGGCGTCGTGGCGGCCCGCGACGGCGTCGTCCGCACGACCGTCGCCGACGACCCGGCCGGCGCGACGCGCGTCCTGGTCCTCGCCGAGCGCGCGGACCCGGGCTGGCGGGCGACCCTGGACGGGCGCCCCCTGCGCGCGGTCCGCAGCGGGTGGCAGCAGGCGTTCGAGGTGGGACCCGAGGGCGGTGTCCTCCTCGTGGACCACGTCGCGCCCGCCCGGGGCCTGTGGGCCGTGGTGCAGGGCGTCGTGCTCGTCGCCACCCTGCTGCTGGCCGTGCCCGTCCGACGACGTCGAGGAGGTTCACGGTGACGGACCCGACGGAGCCCACCCCGCAGCCGGCCGGCCCGGCACCCGAACCGGCGACCCCGGCGCCCACGCCGGAGCCCACGCCGGACGCGACCGAGCCCGTGCCGGGTCCCACGACAGATCCCACGACGGAGCCCACGGCTGGGACCACGACCGAACCCGAACCCGTGCCCACGACCGATCCCACTCCCGAGGCCGCCGCGCCGGTGGCCCCGCCTGCCCCGGGCCTGCGCCGGGCCGGGGCGGTCCGCGGCGTGCTCACGCGCGTCGCGACG
>NZ_AXCW01000527.1 GCF_000603945.1 Actinotalea ferrariae CF5-4
AGGGCCGGGTCGGCCTGGGCCGGGCGCCGCACCCGCGGCTCGGTCTCCGCGACGACGACGAGCTGCTGCGTCCCCCGCGGTCCGACCCCGACGACGGCGGCGCGCACCACCCGTCCGCCGGGGACCTGCGCGTCCTCGGCCCTCTGCTCGGGGCCCACGGGCGTCACGACGCCGTCGGCCGTCACGACGACGTGCGCGAGCCGGCCCTCGACCCAGAGCCGGCCGTGCGCGTCGAGCCGCCCGACGTCACCGGTCCGGTGCCAGCGCAGGCCGTCGGGGGCGACGTCGTCGGGGTGGACCGCGCGGCTCGCCCGCTCGGTCAGCCACAGGCGGTCGTAGTGGTCGCGCACGTGGGGCGCGGCGACGACGACCTCGCCCGTCGCCTCCGCGTCGGTGGTGAGCCGGCCGGTCGCGGCGCCGTCGTCGTCGAGCGGGCTGATCCGGACGTGGACGCCGGGCGCGGGCGTCCCGACGCACACGCCGCCCGCGGCCCCGCCGTCGCCCGCCGCGCGGATGCCGTCGAGCGTGATGTCGGTGAGCAGCAGGCCCTCCGTCATGCCGTACGGGGTGTGCGCGGTGGCGTGCGGCATGAGGCGGGAGGCACGCGTGAGCAGCCGCTCCGGGACGGGGGCGCCGGCGGACAGGAAGGTGCGCACCCGGGCGAGGACGTCGCGGTCCTCCGGCTCGAGGTCGTGCGCGGTCGCGACGACGTTGGCGATCGCGGCGGGCGAGAGGAACAGCGTGACCCCCGCGCGGTGGTGGTCGGCCCACGGCGACGCGCTCGGTGAGGCGCTCGGCGAGGCGCTCGGCGCACCGGACGAGCCCGCGCCGGCCGTCCCAGGCCCCCCGCC
>NZ_AXCW01000528.1 GCF_000603945.1 Actinotalea ferrariae CF5-4
CCTCCCGCCCGTCCCCCTGCGCGCCGCGCGCCTCGACGCGCAGCCGCAGCCGCCGGGCGGTGTGCGCGGCGCGGACGTCGTCGGCGGAGCCCGCGGCCACGACGCGGCCGTGGTCGATGATGACGACGTCGTCGCAGATCCGCTCGACCAGCTCGAGCTGGTGGGAGGAGAACAGCACGGGGACGCCCGTGGCGGCCCGCTCGCGCAGGAGCGCCGCCATCGCGTCGACGGCGAGCGGGTCGAGCCCGGAGAACGGCTCGTCCAGGACGAGCGCGGTGGGGTCGTGGACGAGGGCCGCCGCGACCTGGACGCGCTGCTGGTTGCCGAGGGAGAGGGTCTGCAGGAGGTCGCCCGCCCGCTCGCCCAGGTCGAGCTGCTCCAGCAGGGCCTCGGCGCGGCCGCGCGCCACGCCCGTCCGCAGACCGTGGACGCGGCCCAGGTACACGAGCTGCTCCAGGACGGCCATCTTGGGGTAGAGGCCGCGCTCCTCGGGCATGTAGCCGAAGCGGCGGCGGTCGGCACGGGTGACCGGGCGGTCCGACCAGGTCACCGTCCCCGCGTCCGGTGCCAGCACGCCGACGACGATGCGCATCGCCGTGGTCTTGCCCGCGCCGTTCGCGCCGATGAAGCCCGTGACCCGCCCGGGCCGCACCGTGAAGGTGACGTCGTCCAGGGCGCGCCGCTCGCCGAAGGTGCGGGTCACGCCCGTCAGCCGCAGCTCCTGCACGGTCACCTCCTTCGACGGACGACCTTAGCGCCGCGGGCTCCCGTCCGACGGCGGCATCTCGCCGGCCGCGCCGCCCGTCAGCCGCCGGTCAGCCGACGGTCCGCCGCCGGTCCGCCGCCGG
>NZ_AXCW01000529.1 GCF_000603945.1 Actinotalea ferrariae CF5-4
GACGGCACCGGGCGCGTCGTCCTGGTGGGTGGCGGGCCGGGAGCGACCGACCTGCTCACGCTGCGCGGCCGCCGCGCGCTGGCCGAGGCGGACGTCGTCGTGACGGACCGCCTCGGCCCGCGGTCCGTGCTCGCGGAGCTCCCGCCCGACGTCGAGGTGGTCGACGTGGGCAAGCGCCCGGACCACCACCCCGTGCCGCAGGACGAGATCAACCGGATCCTCGTCGACCGGGCCGGCCGCGGGCTCACCGTCGTCCGGCTCAAGGGCGGCGACCCGTTCGTCTACGGCCGCGGGGGCGAGGAGGTGCTCGCCTGCCGCACCGCGGGCGTGCCCGTCGAGGTCGTGCCGGGCATCAGCAGCGCGCTCGCCGTGCCCGCAGCCGCCGGGATCCCCCTGACCCACCGCGGGACGGTCGCGGCGGTGCACGTCGTCAACGGCCACGACGGGCTCGACGAGGCGGCGCGCACCGCGCTGCGCGAGGGGTCCGCGACCGTCGTGGTCCTCATGGGCGTCGCGGCGCTGGAGCAGATGGCGGCCGAGGCGGTCGCCCACGGCGCCGACCCGGCCACGCCCGTGGCGGTGGTCGAGAACGGGACGACCGACCGGCAGCGGACCACCCGCGCGCCGCTGCACGCCATCGCCGAGCGGGCCCGCGCGGCGGGCGTGCGGGCCCCGGCGATCGTCGTCATGGGGGCGGTCGCGGCGGAGGGGCTCCTGGGACCGGCGTGCGACGCCGCGACGCGCGTCCCCGCCGCCACGGGTACGTCGACCCTGCCCGTCGGGGCGGCTTCGTGAGCGTCCCGCAGCAGGCCTCGCCGCCGACCGCCGTGGCGGAG
>NZ_AXCW01000530.1 GCF_000603945.1 Actinotalea ferrariae CF5-4
AGTAGTCCCGGCACCCGGCCAGGCGCCACGTCCCGCCGGTGGTGGTCTCGAACTCGGAGAAGTCCAGCTGCCAGACCTGGTTCGGGCCGGTCGGTTCGGTCGCGAACGCGGCCTTGCGCCGGGCGGCGTGCTGGCGCCGTTCGCGCTGGTAGTTCGCCTCCAGCAGCAGGCCCTCGTCCCGCAGCAGGCGCAGCACGGTGGACTCACCGACCCGGTGCCCGTCGTAGCGGCACATCGCCCAGACCTTGCGGTGCCCCCATGCCGGGTGCTCCAGCGCATGCCGGCGGGCCGCGTCCCGGACGCCTTCGCGGGCCGGGCGCGGCCAGGGGCCCTTGACCGGTGCGCCGTCGCGGGCGCGGGCCTGGTGGCGGCGCCAGGTCCGTTCGGGCACGCCGATCAGCGCGCAGAACCTCGTGGTCGGCATGCCCGCGTCGGTGCGGATCACCTCGAGGTCCTCGAAGGGCCCAGGCGGCCCTCTGCGCTCTTCTTCCACACCCGGATCTCCACCGCGGCCTCACCCAGCGCCTGGGTCAGCTCGGTGACCTCGGCCTCCAGCCGCTGCTCACGGGTCGAGGGCCCGGACTTGCCCGCGACCAGCCCCGCGCGCCCGGACTCCAGGAACTGCCGCTTCCAGTTCCCCACCGACTGCTCGGAGACCTTCGCCCGGCGGGCGGCCTCAGCCACGCTCAATTCACCGGCCAGGATCGACAACACGATCCGGACCTTCTCCTCAGCCGGGAACGCCGGCGGCCTCGCCATGATCGATCAGACTCCTTCGCAGGTCAGACCCGCAAGAAGCGGGTCCTGCCACTAAGTCTGACGCGCGACA
>NZ_AXCW01000531.1 GCF_000603945.1 Actinotalea ferrariae CF5-4
GACCGACACGGCGGCGCACCCGGCGCGCGCGACCGACGCGGAGGTCGCTGCCGCGGTCGCGGCGCTGCGCCGCGGCGAGCTGGTCGCCTTCCCGACGGAGACCGTCTACGGACTCGGTGCCGACGCGCGCGACCCGGACGCGGTCGCCAAGGTGTTCGCCGCGAAGGGCCGGCCGGCCGACCACCCGCTCATCGTCCACCTCGCCCGTGCGGAGCAGCTGGACGACTGGGCGGTCGACGTGCCCGAGGAGGCCCGGCGGCTCGCGGACCGGTTCTGGCCCGGACCGCTGACGCTCATCCTGCGCCGGCACCCCCTGGTCCCCACGGCGGTGACGGGCGGGCAGGACACGATCGGGCTGCGCGTCCCGCGGCACCCCGTGGCCCACGCCCTCCTGGAGGCGTTCGGCGGGGGCGTCGCCGCGCCGTCGGCGAACCGCTTCGGCCGCGTCAGCCCGACGACGCGCGAGCGGGTGGTCGCCGAGCTCGGCGACGTCGTCGGCACCGTGCTGGAGGGCGGGGACTGCGAGGTGGGCCTGGAGTCGACCATCGTGGACCTCAGCGGCGACCGCCCCCGGCTGCTGCGCCCGGGTGGGATCAGCTCCGCGGAGCTCGCCGAGGTGCTCGAGGCCGCCCCGACACGCGAGGGCACGGGCGCGCCCCGCACCCCGGGCCGACTCCCCTCCCACTACGCGCCGACGACGCCCGTGCGCGTCGTCGACCGGGACGCGCTCGACGACGCCGTCGCGGGCGCGGTCGAGGCGGGTCGGCGCGTCGTGGTCCTGCGCGTCGAGGGCGACGGCCCTCGGCCGGGCACCGCGG
>NZ_AXCW01000532.1 GCF_000603945.1 Actinotalea ferrariae CF5-4
AATTTCCCGTACTTCTTGCAGGTAACCTGTCTTAGTATCTATAGCATCTTTGAAGTCCTCGAAGGGGAGAGGCTTGTCCTCGTCCGCTAAGTCGTTAGGTTCTTCATACTCAAAGCTAGGCAGCTCGTCTTCTTCTTCATCCCCTGGAGGACGGGGTATGATAACGTCTTCAGGTGCAGGCACCCTTCGACTCAGTCCGTCCGGACCATGGACTTTTCCAGGTACATGTACCAAAGTGAAGTGGAACATGAGTATCTCTTCTGCCCATCTTTGTAGGTTCCCGTTGGTAAGGGAGTCGATGTTTGATAGCATTCCCTTAATGTACTTTGCATCGACTTCTACCTTCAGCTTTCGACAACCTAATAGATAGTACTTGCACGCCATTAATGCGCGGTGAAGTCCGAATAATTCCCTCTTTGATTGTGAGTATCTAGCCTCACGCTCATCCAAAGTGATCGATAGGAACTTCGCATAGTAACGTTTCTTAGGGTCTTCAGGATCTTCTTGACTAAGATAAAATCCTACCGCCATATAAGAGGTATCCACCGATAATATAATCGGAGTATCCCAATCATAGTTCAAGGGCTTCAGCATGGGACTTGTCTCAAGGGCTCTTTTTAATGAGTCCATCGAGGCTTG
>NZ_AXCW01000533.1 GCF_000603945.1 Actinotalea ferrariae CF5-4
CGGTGGGCTCCAGATATAGATCTCTTAACGAGTCTGAGTTCGTTGTGATGTTGAGGGGACTACCCGGTGGATTCCTGCTCTTGTTCTGGCGCACCGAGGTCGCAGACCTTGGTAGGTGAAGAAGTCGGGCAGCGAGCTGTCGCAGATGACGGTGGCGCTTCCAAGTACGCGTTCGTCGAAGTACTAACGCGTGCGCGAAAGTATAGGTTCCAAAAGTCTCTCGACAGTTGCAAGGGGCTTCTGTGTTGATATTGTGGGGTGATAATTCTATATATGTGTTTCTACGACATGCTACAGTATTTATACTGTACGCTGTCGGCTTTCTCTTCCGTCTAGTTCTACGCTTAGGCCTCTCGATGCCTGCGTCATGTACCCTGATCGAGCGATCGTGCGACGATCCGGGGTTTGAGTCCGTGATGTGATTGGCGTTCCGTCGCGTCGAGTCAGACCACCTCGCGATATGACTCTTCGAGGGTGGTAATTCTCTCCGTTCCTGTCGGCTTTGGCATCCAGATTCCCGAAGGTGCCTGGGCGCCATGCATGGCGCACAGCCTTGGTGTAATCTCTTCCCATCGATCTGGATCTTCTCGTTATCGATCGTTGCAATCCATCGATTAGTTCGGTAGCTTCCGTGTTCTGAAACGTCCATGCTTGTGCCGTGTGAAGTGCTGCGCCATATGTTCCTAATGCGGACGCGCCGTGGATGGCGCGTTCACACGTTCCGACCTATATGGCGCTGGCGCCGTCGTGCGCCACACCCATGTTTAGTATCAGTTCTGCACTCAGCCCAAGTGCAGGCTGTACATCTC
>NZ_AXCW01000534.1 GCF_000603945.1 Actinotalea ferrariae CF5-4
AAAAGACTGCCAGTGGTACAAGTCATACACGACAAGCATGGGCACAAAGGTCAATTTTCCGTCCGCAAACTTGTCGGGAAAAGATTCTGGTGGCCAGGGATGGATACAGACATCAATTGGTTCGTGAAAACGTGTGTACTCTGTCAGAAGAGACAGAAGATGAAAATACACAAAGAACCAACCATAACTCCAACACCAGGGATCTATGAAACGGCGTTTGTTGACACCTTCAGAATGCCGACTTCTGGCGGCACTGGAGCTCGAAAGAAGTACTCAGGATATAATGCAGTCACAGTAGCACGATGTGGATTGACTGGATGGCCAGAGGCCAGAGCGTTAATCAACGA
>NZ_AXCW01000535.1 GCF_000603945.1 Actinotalea ferrariae CF5-4
GATAACGGACCCGCTATCAAGAAGGCAATGGTCCATATCGAGGCTAAGTATGGTGTTAAAGGGATTCTAATCACTCCCTACAACAAACAGGCCAATGGAAAAGTGGAAAGAGGGCACTGGGACATTAGACAATCATTGTTTAAAGTGTGCAAAGGCCATCCAGAGGAATGGCCCGCTTTCTTACATGAAGTACTATGGGCCGAAAGGATAACGGTTAAAAGGACTTTGGGTCATTCACCGTTTTACGCAGTAACAGGATGTGAACCAGTGTTGCCACTGGATATCGAAGAAGCCACTTGGCTTGTAGATATTCCAGATACGTTGATTTCACACTCCGACTTGATAGCGTATCGAGCAACTCAGTTGATAAAACACAAAGAAGACGTAAAGAAAATGAAACAGCGTGTAACAGAAGCCAAGAAAAGAGCAGC
>NZ_AXCW01000536.1 GCF_000603945.1 Actinotalea ferrariae CF5-4
CGGTATTTCTTTTTCTAAAGTTTTAATAATAAAAGGTAATATAAAACAATATTTAGATTTATTTTTAAAATTATAAAACAAATCATTAATTTTTGAATAAATAAATTTATTAACACAATAACTAATATTAATTATTAGACTAATTAAATTTTTAATATATTTGATGTTCATTATTTTGTACTACTTTCTGCTTCATTATCTGCAGCTTTTTCATTATTAGTACTTTTATCTTTATTTTTATCTTTATCTTTATCTTTATCTTTATCTTTATCTTCTTCTTTATCATTATTTGAACCTGATCCAGAAGATTTCATTTTTTCAAGTCTTTCCCTTATACTTAATCCTTTATCAATAATATTAGTAGTCAGCACTCCACCAGTCAGAATTTTTAAACCTGTTGTTAGAGTGTTAGTACTTTTAGATTCAAATATTATTAATACTAATAAAGAAGAAATACTAAAACAAAAAATATAAAAAATGAAATTCTCAATAAGACTCATTTGTAAAAAATCTATAAAAAATAAATTATTAGAATTAAACATTAACATTAGTTTTTTTTTTCCACAGCATTTAGTAAAGGACTATCTCCTCTAAAGAGAAGAAAGAGAAGAAAGTAAACAAATCTCAAATTATTTTATCTAAAGAACTCTCAAATTATTTTATCTTTTCTAAAAAAATAACAAATAAATTCAAAAACCAAAAAAAATGAGAAATGAATTAAATTTAAGCAAATTTTTTCACAATTTCTCTTTCTTCAATAAACCCGTACACTAGCAAATAAAGTTGGACGAACTGC
>NZ_AXCW01000537.1 GCF_000603945.1 Actinotalea ferrariae CF5-4
GGGTCAAGCTGCTGGACAGCCAAACCTAGCTCCCGTTAACAATTTCGTGAACCAACTTAGTGCTCAAACACAAGCGGAAATTGCGGGCAAGAAACTACCGGCGCCTGGAAGTAAAGATGCCCCCCGCTTCAGAGACGGGGGAATCAGAGAATACTTCATGGGACTGGAATGGATCTACTCAGTAAACCGCGTAACCAACCCTCAAGTTCAGATCGAAATTGCAGGAGTCTATGTAGACTATGACATACGGAGACAGTGGGTCGCCCTACCCGAATACTCGGCGGGTGACTGGTTAGCATACAAAAAGGCCATCCTTAAGCTATACAATAAGGGTGAGCAAGATCAAGAATATACCATGCGAGAGGTCGAAGAACTTTTGAC
>NZ_AXCW01000538.1 GCF_000603945.1 Actinotalea ferrariae CF5-4
GTCGTGCACAAACTTCAATATCTAATCGATATTGGAGATGTCACTCAGAAATCGGTACTCGATCTAGTCCAGCAGTGCTTTGTGGGACCCGCTTGGGCGGCGATCTACAATGATTTACGGGCAATCCCTGTCCCTCCAAATAGACCGCTGGGACAGCGGTGGACTCTAGGCGAAGTCATTAAAGTCGCAGAAAAGTACTTAGAGGAAATAGAAACGTTCGGTGGTGCCCCAATGAGAACAGGGAACACGTACGAACGGGAACTCATTTCCCCGTCAACAACGCGGGTCAAGATCGAAGATATGCATGACCAAGTTGCCAGCATCAACTCGTTGGCAGATACACTCAAGGCCATCGAGAAGGCTCGACAGGACGAGATGAGAGAGTTAGAGAAAGTCCGACAGG
>NZ_AXCW01000539.1 GCF_000603945.1 Actinotalea ferrariae CF5-4
GACGCCAGTCCGCGAACAGCTCGCCCTGCACCGACCCGTCGGAGGCGCGTGGTTGCAGGCGCCGGACGCGACGCACGACCAGGCGGCAGTGGACCTGCTTGGCCTTGGGCAGGGACGTGAACGCGGTGAACTCGATCTCGGCGACCTGGGCGTCGGAGACCCAGGCGCCGACCTGGGCGTCGAAGACCGCGGTGGGGTAGGTGATCGGGGCCCACGCGTCCTCGCCGATGGAGGCGATGGCCTTGACCACGGCCGGGTTCATCCGCGCGGTGACGGAGAACCACGCGTCATGGCGCACCGCTGCGGCGAGCACGTCCCGCAGGTAGTAGGCCGAGTCCGCGCGGACCATCACCTGCCCGCGCGCCCCGGCGGCTCGGGCGGTGTTCACCGCCTGGGCGATCAGCCGCGGTGCGCCGGCGTGGGAGATCACGTTCCCTCGTCGCAGCCGGGCCCGGGCGATCACCGGCGCCGCGGTGGGGGTGGACACCGTGGCGAGCTGCACGTTCAGGCCCCGCACCTTCGAGTACCCGAACCCGGCGGCCTGCTTGGCATAGCCGTGGACTTCGCGGATGGTGTCGTCCACGTCGACGAACACCATGCCGTTCTCGGCGCGTCCGCCGGCGAGCAGCCCCGAGACCTGCCTGGTCAGGCCTGCCAGGACACAGCCAGTGATCTTGTCGATCTGCTGGACGTGGCCGTGGGTGAACGTGCGCAGGAACGTGCCCAACGTCGACGGGGCTCGCACGGGCCCTACCCCCGGATCTTGGACACGGG
>NZ_AXCW01000540.1 GCF_000603945.1 Actinotalea ferrariae CF5-4
GTGCGTCCGCGTGCACGACGTCCCCCCGACGGTCGACGCCGTCCGGGTCGCGGGGGCCTGGACGGCGGCGCTGCGCGGACCGGGGCCCCGGACCGAGGGCGAGTCCGCGACACGCGGCCCGGTGGCGGACCCGCCCGGGCCGCCCCGGTGAGCGGCAGGAGCACGACGATGACGACGAGCGGACGGGAGCGACCGTGCACGAGGTGAGCGGCACGACGACCTGGGAGGCCACCGGGGGTGCCCTGCACGGCACCGGCACCGGCACCGGCGGGCCGGTCGAGGCCGGCGCGCCGGCCGAGCAGGCCGGGGCAGGCGCGGCGACGGACCGCATCCGGATCCGCGGCATCAGCGCGACGGGCCATCACGGCGTGTTCGAGCACGAGCGCCGCGACGGCCAGACCTTCGTCGCCGACGTCGTCCTGCACGTCGACACGCGTCCCGCCGCCCGCGCGGACGCGCTCGACCTCACCGTGGACTACGGAGCCGTCGCCACCGACGTCGCCGCGGTGCTCTCCGGCGACCCGGTCGACCTCATCGAGACGGTCGCCGAGCGGGTCGCCGCCGTGGTCCTCGAGCACGAGGGCGTGACCGCGGTCGACGTCGTCCTGCACAAGCCGCAGGCGCCCATCCCGGTGCCGTTCTCGGACGTCACGGTCGAGATCCACCGCGACCGCGCGCGTCCGCCCGTCGTCGGGCGGCGGGTCGGACGGCACGCCGCGGGGGAGCCCGACCTGGCCGGGCCGCCCGCGCCGG
>NZ_AXCW01000541.1 GCF_000603945.1 Actinotalea ferrariae CF5-4
TATGGCCCGGGTCGTCGCGGGGGTGGGGGCCTGACCCCGGTTCTTGGACACGCTGAATCCAGCACGTGCTGGGGAAGCGAGATGATCCAGGATCATGGCCAGGAAGAACTACTCCGAGGAGTTCCGTCGTCAGGCCGTCGACTTGTACGAGTCCACCCCGGGCGCCACGGTCCGCGGCATCGCCGAGGATCTGGGCATCGTGCGCGGCACGCTGCGGGGTTGGCTCGAGGTCTACGGGACGGGCAAGAAGACCGCCGCTGACGGGACGTTGACCTCCAGCCCCTTGCAGTCCAAGCCCGCGACACCGGTCCCTGCGGGGGCCGCGGACGAGACGCCAGAGCAGAAGATCGCCCGGCTGCAGGCCCGCGTCGCCGAGCTCGAGGTCAGCGAGAAGAAGCTGACCACCGAGCGGGAGATCCTCCAGCGGGCGGCCAAATATTTCGCCGGGGAGACGCGCTGGTGAGTCGCTTCCAGTTCGTCGCCGACAACTCCGCCACCTTCGAGGTGAAGCGACTGTGCGCGCTGCTCGAGATCGAGCGATCCTCCTACTACGCATGGAAGGCAGGCGCAGCGGCGCGCGCCCGACGGGCCGGCGCTGATGCCGAGCTCGAGGCGCGGATCCGCGAGATCCACCAGGCCGACAACACCGTCGGCGCGCCACGGGTCACCGCCGAGCTCAACGACGGCGTGGCCGCAGAACAGCGGGTGAACCACAAGCGAGTCGCACGTGTCATGCGTGCCGCCGGCATCG
>NZ_AXCW01000542.1 GCF_000603945.1 Actinotalea ferrariae CF5-4
GCCCGCGTCCTGGACGCCGCCACGGTCGCCGCGGAGTCGGCGCACCGCGCCGAGGACGTGGTGCGGCTGGTGGGCGGGCTCGTGGCGCTGTGGGGCGAGGAGCCCGGCACCGTCCTGCGCTCCGGGGGCCTCGGTCAGCGCGAGCTGCGCCGGGTGGCGCAGCGGCTGGAGGTGACCGAGCCCGTCGCGGCCCTGGTGGTCGAGGTGGCCGGGGCCGCGGGCCTCGTGGTCGAGGACGGCGAGGAGTCCCCGGGCCTGGCCCCCGCCGACGCGGCCGACGCGTGGCTCGAGCTCTCGGCGACCGAGCGCTGGGCCGACCTCGCCGCTGCCTGGGTGGCGTCCGAGCGGGCGGCCTGGCTGGTCGGCACCCGCACCGAGAAGGGCACCCTCCGCCCCGCCCTGGACCCCGAGTCACGCCGGCCCTGGGCCCCGCGGCTGCGCCGGGCCGTCCTCGGCCTCCTCGCGGCCCTGCCGGAGGGGACCGCGCCGGCCGCGGAGGTCGTCCACGAGGTGCTCCGCTGGCGCACGCCCCGCGCGGTCCCCCCGCTGCACGCCGTCGAGGCGGTCCTCGGCGAGGCGGAC
>NZ_AXCW01000543.1 GCF_000603945.1 Actinotalea ferrariae CF5-4
TCCGTCGGGCGCCGGAACAGCGGGTTCAGGGCCGCGGACCCATCTGCACAGAAGCGGATCGCCACCTGACTTCTCATGTCGTCGAGGCACATGGCGGTGGAGTTCGTGGCAGTGTCGAGAGAGCCGCAGATCCGCCCAGGCATTCGCTTGTAGACAGACGTCGCCGTCGATGCGCGAGCCACCCGCCTTGGGTCACGCGTGTCTTGCGTGGTGGCGCCGTCAAGCACGATGTCACTGCCTTCGGAGCGCCCACCGAAGGAGCCTCGGCCAGGGCTGTCTTCAAGCGCTGTCGCACTCGAAGGAGCAAGAACGCAGACAGAGACTGCAACTGCGGCCAAGGCCTTCATGAGGCTCATGGCTCTTGAGGCCCTCGAGCCGCCGCCCCAAGCAGTCGCCATCCGCCCACAGCGGGCATTACCTCCAAAGTGAAGATGCCACTGCCGGCTGCCTCCGTGACGACTAGGGCACCGCCGTTGTCGTACTCATGGACCGGCGCCGTCTCATACGGAATGTCGACCGCGTAGATGCCCATCGACGGATCGGTCGCCACGACGGACCCGGGCTCGAGCGTGAAATCGCCGCCAGTGAGGTGACCTCCGCCGAGATAGACACGGCTGACCCACTCCCGGATGTTCTTGCAGAAGCCGCAGTCCGAGGTGGAGAGGCGGTCCCACTCGGTCAGGTCCCCGCTTGCTGCCGTGTACTGGGCGACCTTCAGCACGTACTCGGCTGCGGCGATGGCGCCT
>NZ_AXCW01000544.1 GCF_000603945.1 Actinotalea ferrariae CF5-4
CGGTTCTTGAGCCGGTAGGAGTCCCCCTTGAGGGCGATGACATCGGCGTGGTGGACCAGGCGGTCGATCATCGCGGCGGCGACGGTGTCGTCGCCGAAGACCTCGCCCCACCGGCCGAAGGGCTTGTTCGAGGTCACGATCAGGGAGGCGCGTTCGTAGCGGGCCGAGACGAGCTGGAAGAACAGGTTCGCGGCCTCGGGTTCGAAGGGGATGTAGCCGACCTCATCGATGACCAGCAGGGGGTAGCGACCCAGGCGGCGCAGCTCGTCCTGCAGGCGCCCGTCGTGGTGGGCGGTCGCGAGCCGGTCGACCCACTCCGCGGCGGTGGCGAACAGGACGCGGTGGCCGGCTTGGCAGGCGCGGATCGCGATCCCGGTGGCCAGGTGGGTCTTGCCGGTCCCGGGCGGGCCGATCAGGACGACGTTCTCCCGACCGGCGATGAAGTCCAAGGTGCCCAGGTGCGCGATCTGCTCACGCTTCAGGCCCCGGGCGTGGTCGTAGTCGAACTCCTCCAGGGACTTGCGGGCCGGGAACCGCGCGGCTCGGATCCGCCCGTCGCCGCCGTGGGCTTCTCGGGCAGCGACCTCCCGTTGCAGGCAGGCGGCCAGGAACTCCTCGTAGGTCCAGGACTCGGTGCGGGCCCGGTCCGCGAGCCGGTCCACGGCCTCGCGCATCGTGGGTGCCTTCAATGCCCGGGTCAGGAACGCGAGCTCGGCGGTGACGTCGCGGGCAGGCTTGGTC
>NZ_AXCW01000545.1 GCF_000603945.1 Actinotalea ferrariae CF5-4
ACACCACTTCCAGGGACTTGACCACCGTTCGCCAAGGCCGACATCAGGGCTCTCGCGGACGCCGGTCTGGTGACGTTGGTGCGAGTCGACGATCGCGGTGAGGTCCGTGTGAGCTCAGCGAGGGACTACCGTTCGGGCGTCAGTGGCGGCCGGAGCGCCGCCGCTGCGCAGGGCTCCGGCCCCTGCGACACCAACTGGAAAGCCAGCGGGGTTGACGAAGCCGGCGTTCTCGTGACCGATTTGGAGCTGAAGTTGTCCGAGCATGGTGCGTCGAGGGACGTCAACGGGGACCAGCGTGAGAGGGCAGTCCCGCGACAGGAGGTTCGGCCGGCGCAGACCGGCGTTCCGGTAGCCGACCCGTTCCCCATGTTCGGACAGAGCCTGTTCACGGTCGAAGAGCCTGTTGACACCGCATCAGACGTGTGGGGAGACGACGACGCAGACGAGGATGGAAACATCGACGATGCCCACCTCGGCGAGGACCCGGACCTGGACGCGGTCGACTGGCCGTTCGGGGACCTGGAGGAGCTGGTGCCGGGGCTGTTCTCGATCTGGGCCGGCGGTTCGGAGGACAGGTGGGCCGCTTACGCCTGGGCTGCGTTGCAGCGCGCGGGCCTGACGCACTTTGACGACGAGGTCGAGCGGACGCTGGTGATCTGCCGGCTCTTAGTGCTTGCCGCGCTGAACCGCGAGTTCGCTTCGCGTGCCCACGAGGAGGGGGGCCTGTCCCCGGATCCTGGA
>NZ_AXCW01000546.1 GCF_000603945.1 Actinotalea ferrariae CF5-4
CACAGCGAGACATGAGGCAAAACATATTGCAAATTCAGAGTCTAGTTACGAGGCGAATGATGAACTAAAGAGGGAATACAGTAACTAGCTGCAACAGGGACGTGCCCAACGAACTACAGATCACGGAAAGAGTATTGAGGGATCTACAGCGGAATGTCCAAATCGAAGTGGAGACTAGTCTAGCAAGGACTTCACCGTGCCTACATACAGATCCTTGGTACGATTGAAAGCCTGGATCTCACCGTGGACATGGTTCAAGATCCGAACCAAGTCCAAGCGGTAGGACTGCTCCGTCGACAAAAGCGAAGCGCTAGCCTCACGAGGGAACTCGTCGAGCTCGGCAAGGCGATTAACCTGCTTGAGCACGCGAACGACCGACGAGGCGTAGCTCTGAATAATAGGACCCGCTAACAAAGCGGACCCGCCAAGTTAGCGGGTGTACATCGAAACTAAGACAACAGGCTTACCTCCAGCAAGCTGGTCCAGGAAAGCCTGGTCGATATGAAAAGACGAAGGCTTAGGACTCTTCCGG
>NZ_AXCW01000547.1 GCF_000603945.1 Actinotalea ferrariae CF5-4
TTATGAGCAGCGGGAGCAGGTTCGACGAAGTTCACGGAAGAACCCAGAATGTCTAAGGCCTTCTGGTATTCCCGGGAAGAAGTCAGCATACCTGGGACGAACGCGTAGGGAAGGTAAAATACCGTGCGCTTCGAGTCCGAGGGAGGCGACTATGAACAAGTCAGCACCCAAAGTAGAAAATCAGCCCGAGTCGAAGACATTACCTC
>NZ_AXCW01000548.1 GCF_000603945.1 Actinotalea ferrariae CF5-4
GCCGCGACGGGGTGCTCCCGGCCCTGCGCCTGCCCTGGCCCGGTCCGCTCCCGGCGACCCCGTCGGCCCCCGGCCTGCTCGACGACCACGGCCGGCCGGCCGGCACCTGGGCGACCGTCGTCGTCCTGGTCCTGCGGGACGCGGCGGCGGTGGCGACCGTCCGGGAGCAGCTCGACGCCGTCGGCGACCCGCTGCTGCTCGCCCTGCCGGGGCTGGACGACGTCGTCGTGG
>NZ_AXCW01000549.1 GCF_000603945.1 Actinotalea ferrariae CF5-4
CTGCGCGACGTCGCTTCGCGGTGGGTCGTCGCGACGCGGACGGGCCCGGTGCCCGCCGGCCTGCTCGCGGACCGTCCCGTCGAGGAGCGCACGCGCACAGGCTGGTCGGTGACGTGGGCCGTGCCGCGGTCGCCCGCGGCCGCCGGCGCCCACGCGGGGACGCCCGCCCCGTCCTGGCCGGCGGTGGTCCACGCCCCGACTCCGACCGACGACCCGTGCACGCTGCCGGCCCTGCTCCTCGCGACGTTCCCGCTGGACCCCTCGCGCCGCCGCGTGGCGCCCGGCGGCCTGACCGACCTGCTCGTCGCCGAGGCGGGTGCCGCTTGGGCGGACCTGCTCGTCGCCTGCCACCGTGCCGGCCCTGCCGACAGCGCGGAGGGGACCGACGGTGCCGCGAGTGCCGAGAGTGCCCAAGGAGCTCCTGCACCCCTGGACCTCGTGCCCGCGGGGCTGCCCGCCGGGCCGCTGGACGCCGCCCTCCGCGCCGCCGCGCTCGCGGCCGCGGC
>NZ_AXCW01000550.1 GCF_000603945.1 Actinotalea ferrariae CF5-4
CAGCCACGAGGCGATCTACCAGGCGCTCTACGTGGAGAGTCGGGGCGCGCTCAAGCGTGAGCTCGTCACGTGCCTGCGCACGGGGAGGGCGTTGCGGGTGCCGCGGTCACGGGCGCGAGCCAAGCCGGGCGCACACGTGAGCGCCGAGGTGATGATCAGCGAGCGGCCCGCCGAGGTCCAGGACAGGGCGGTCCCCGGGCACTGGGAAGGGGACCTGATCATCGGGTTGGAGCGCTCGGCGATCGGCACCGTCGTTGAACGGACCACCAGGTTCACGATGCTCGTCCACCTGCCCCGAGAAGACGGCTACGGCCTGGCAGCTCGGGTGAAGAACGGGCCCGCACTGGGCGGCTACGGCGCAGTTTCGATGAAGAGAGCACTGGCCACGGCGATGGCCTTGATGCCCGAGCAACTGCGTCGATCACTGACCTGGGACCGCGGCAAGGAGCTGTCCGCCCACGCCGCCTTCCGCGTCGAGACCGGCATCCCGGTCTACTTCGCCGACCCGCACAGCCCCTGGCAGCGCGGCACGAACGAGAACACCAACGGTCTCCTTCGCCAGTACTTCCCCAAAGGCACCAACCTCTCGCGGTGGAGCGCCGACGACCTCGCCGCCGTGGCCAACGCCCTCAACAGCCGACCACGCAAGACCCTCGGCTGGCGAACACCCGCCGAGGCCATGAACGAGCATCTACTGTTGCTCGAACAAGCCGGTGTTGCGACGACCGATTGAATCC
>NZ_AXCW01000551.1 GCF_000603945.1 Actinotalea ferrariae CF5-4
GACGGCGCTCCTGGTGCGGCCGGGGCTCGCCGTGCACGGCGCGCGGTCGATGCGCCTCGCGTGGCGGCCCGGCCGGACCCGGCGGGGGCTCGCGTACGCCGACGTCGCCGGGATCCGGGTCGTCAGCGTGCACCTCGGCCTGTCCGAGGCCGAGCGGGCCGGGCACCTCGTGCGCCTGGGCCACCTCGTCCGGTCCAGCGCCACCGGGGGCGTCGTCGTCGCCGGGGACCTCAACGAGGAGCCGGGGGGCCCGACGCGCCGGGCGCTGGAGCGGTACCTGCGCGACGCGACGGCGGCCGTCGGACCGACCTTCCCGACCCGTCGCCCCCACCGCCGGCTCGACGCGGTCCTCGTCACCGCCGGCCTGCGCGTGAGCGGCGCCCGGCGGGTGCAGGACGAGCGGACCCGGGTCGCGAGCGATCACCTGCCCGTCGTCGTCGACGTCGCCCTGCCGTGAGCGGCGAGGAGGGCATGCCCCGCGTGCAGGCGCCCCTGCTCGAGGCGCTGCGGGAGGACCTGGCCGGGTTCACGGTGGACGCCGTCGAGGAGCTCCTCGGCCCGGTCGCGGGCGCCGCGCTGCACCGCGAGCAGGCGGTCCCGGCGCTGCGGGTGCTGGGCGAGCCGGGTGTGGGCGGGGCGGGCACGCCGGTCGTCGACCCGGTCGCCACCCTGGTCCGCGCGTTCGTCCTCGGCCGGCCGGTCGCGCGCCGGGACCTGGACCGG
>NZ_AXCW01000552.1 GCF_000603945.1 Actinotalea ferrariae CF5-4
GGCTGATCCGCATGGACTCATCATCGGGGAAGTCGATCGGCAGGCGATGGGCGATCTGCTCCGGGCTCCACGCCAGCGTCCATCGCCGGTCCTGGCGTCTGGGCTTGTTCCGGCCCTTCCACGGGGCCGGCTGCGGCCCGGTGACGGCAACACCGTCGGGACGGCGCACGTGTCCCGAGAGCCGTTCCTGGACGTAGTCCCGCAGTCGGGTGTTCACGACGAGCTTCGCGGGCGTGGACCGCCGGGCCGCCAGCTCGGCCTTCCACTGCGCCACCCCCGCTCGATAGTCGAGCTTGCCCCCGCGGGTGGCGGCGTTGCGACGCAGCTCTCGGGAGATCGTCGACGGGTCACGGCCCAGCGTGCGGGCGATCTCACGCACTCCCGCGTCCCGGGCCCGCATCAGCGCGATCTCCTCGCGCTCGGCGAACGACAGGTATCGACCGGAGGGCCGATCCAGACTGATCAAGGGCATGCCGCCACGTTCACGGAACCACCGCGATCCGACCGGTCCCGACACGCCGACAGCCACGCCGGCGTCCTCGCTGGTCATCCCTGCAGCGATCTTGACCCAGAACGCCCGCTCGAGATCCCTTCGGATCGGCGGACGCCCAGGCGACCTCATCGCAGGCCGCCCCGTCTGCGTGACCAGCCACCCCGGTTGCCGCCCCATGAAGACCTCCACGATCAAGGTGTTGCGACGACCGGTTGAGTCCGGT
>NZ_AXCW01000553.1 GCF_000603945.1 Actinotalea ferrariae CF5-4
GGCCCGGCGCCCGTCCTGCGCGCCCGCGGCCTCGCCTGCGGCTGGGCCGACGCCGCGCCGGTGGTGCGGGGACTCGACCTGGACGTGGCGCCCGGGGACGGCGTCGTCGTCGTGGGACCGAGCGGGGTGGGCAAGACGACGCTCCTGCTGACGCTCGCGGGCCTGCTGCCGCCGCGGGAGGGCACCGTCCGGGTGCACGGGCGGGACCTGGCCGGGCGGGACCTCGTCGGGCTGCCCCGGGACGGCGTCGCTCCCGTGGTGGCCTACACGCCGGAGGACGCGCACGTCTTCGACACGAGCGTGCTGGAGAACCTGCGCGTCGCCCGCGGCGACGTCACGCCGGACGAGGCCATCCGGGCGCTCGCGACCGTGGGCCTGGGTGACTGGCTCGCCGGGCTGCCCGACGGTCTCGCGACGACGCTCGGCGGCGGGGCCTCGCGGATGTCGGGCGGGCAGCGCCGGCGCCTCCTCCTGGCCCGCGCGCTGCTCACCCGGGCGCCCCTGCTGCTGCTGGACGAGCCGACCGAGCACCTCGACGACGACGACGGCGCCGCCGTCCTCCAGGGCCTCCTCGACGGCACGCTCGCGCCGGGACGCGGCGTCCTGGTCGTGACCCACCGCGCGCCGGCGGCGTCGACGGCGTCGACGGTCCTGCGGCTGGGCGCCGACGGGGTCGAGGTGCTGCGGGCGCGGCGCGCCCCG
>NZ_AXCW01000554.1 GCF_000603945.1 Actinotalea ferrariae CF5-4
CCGTCGGCCGCGCGGGCCGGTGCCGCGCGCCCGGTGACGCCGTGAGGGGCCGCGAGCGCGCCGTCTCGGCGACCCACGAGGACTACCTCAAGGCGGTGTGGAACGCCCAGGAGTGGGACCCGGCCCCCGTGTCCACCACGCGGCTGGCGCAGCGGCTCGGCGTCGGCGCTCCCACGGTGTCCGAGACGGTGCGCCTGCTCGCCGACCGGGGGCTGCTCGACCACGAGCCCTACCGCGGGGTGACGCTCACGCCCGAGGGTCGCGCGGTGGCCGTCCAGGTCGTCCGGCGGCACCGCCTCCTGGAGACGTGGCTCGTCGAGCACCTCGGGTACGGCTGGGACGAGGTCCACGACGAGGCGGAGGTGCTCGAGCACGCCGTCTCCGACCGGTTCGTGCGGCGGGTCGACGAGGTCCTCGGCCGTCCGGAGCAGGACCCGCACGGGGACCCGATCCCGGCGGCGGACGGCACGGTCCGGCGGCCGACGGCGATCCCGCTCACCGAGCTGCCCGCCGGTGCCCGGGCCGTCGTCGTGCGCGTGTCGGACGCCCAGGCCGACGTCCTGCGCGAGTGCGCCGCCTGCGGCGTGCGGCCCGGGGTGGTGCTCGGCGCCGCGGACCGGCTGAGCGACCGCGTCCGCGCGGCGGTGTGGGTGGCCCCGGCGGCCGGGGGGCCCGGCTGAGCCCTGATCCACCGGTCT
>NZ_AXCW01000555.1 GCF_000603945.1 Actinotalea ferrariae CF5-4
AGCGCGCGGCTCGTCCTGCAGAACCCCGGCGCGACGGCGGTCACGGTCGGGCTGGACCTCTGGGGCCCGGCGGGACCCGTCGAGCTCGCCGGCGCCCCCGAGTTCCTCGTGCCGCCGGGTCAGGAGCGGGTGGTCCTGCTCGAGGGCCTCGCGGCCGAGGAGCGCCGACTCGTGGTGCGGGTGACGGCGTCGGGTGGTCTGGTGACGGCCCACCTCCAGGACAGCGCGCTGCGCGGCGTCGTGCCGGCCGGGGTGGACCAGGTGGTGCCCGGTGCCGGTCCGGGCACGCGCCAGGTCCTCACGGGCGTGCTCGTGCCCGAGACCGCCCCGGGGACGGTGGACACCGCGCAGCTGCGGCTGCTCGCGCCGGACGAGTCGACGACGGCGTCCGTGGCGCTCCTCGGCCCCGACGGGCCGGTGGCGCTGCCGGGCCTGGCCGAGGTGCGGCTCGACGCGGGGGCCGTGCTGGACGTGCCGCTGGCGGGCCTGCCGCCCGGGGTCTGGACCGTCGTGGTCGACGCGCCGTCGCCCGTGGTCGCGGGCGCCCTGGTCACGAGCGGGGC
>NZ_AXCW01000556.1 GCF_000603945.1 Actinotalea ferrariae CF5-4
CGCCCCTCGCTTCGCCAGGCAAGGCCCTGCACCCGTTCTGCACCGGCTCTGCACCCGCTCTGCCGACGTCCGACCGACGCCCGACCGTGGGTCGGTTGTGCGCCGAGGGTGGTCTCGGCGTAGTTTCGGTGCCGCGCGTGTTGTGCCGCGGAGCGCCCTCGTGCGCCCGGCGGCGCCGAGCGAGCCGGCCGCGCGCTGACGACAGGAGCGTGGTGGTGGACGACAACCGCGAGGAGCGCCCCGGGGCGAGCAGCACACCCGGTGGCGCGACCCCGGCGGAGGCCTCGCGCCCGCTGACGCGGCGTGAGCTCCGCCTCGCCGCGCAGGCCGAGCTCGACGCCACTGGCCCCCAGGACGGGTCCGGTCCGACGGCTTCCCAGGGCTTCGAGCCGGTCGACGTCGGGTCCGTGCGGATGTCCCGCCGCGCCGCGCCGGAGCCGACCGACACGGGCCCTGTCCCGCACCCCGGCAGGGCCATCGGGCAGCTGGCCCGGGCCGGGACCGCCGACGGCGCCCCCGGCGGCCCGCTGGCGGCACCGGCCTGGAC
>NZ_AXCW01000557.1 GCF_000603945.1 Actinotalea ferrariae CF5-4
CGAAGAATGGCCGGCATACCTACACGAAGTACTATGGGCAGAACGAATCACTGTTAAACGAACACTTGGACAGTCACCGTTTTACGCGGTAACAGGATGTGAACCCATCCTACCGTTAGATATAAACGAAGTGACTTGGTTGGTGGATATTCCGGATTCCTTAGTGTCGCATTCAGACTTGATAGCGTTTCGTGCACAACAGCTCATTAAACACAAAGAAGATGTGAAGCGTATGAAGCAAAGAGTCACAGATGCCAAGATTCGAGCAGCGGCTAAGTTCATGGAAGATCATAAAAACAGAATGCCATCTCACAAGT
>NZ_AXCW01000558.1 GCF_000603945.1 Actinotalea ferrariae CF5-4
ACGACTGGTGGAAACTATGTCCTATGTGAGCTAGACGGATCCTTACTCAAAGATAAGATTGCGCAGTTTCGGGTTATTCCGTTTTATTCACGGAAAGACCCTAGCTTCTTAGGAGACTTGTTCTTCAAGAGACTACACATGATACGTGGCTCTGTAGGCAAAGTTATGGACGAATTAAACAAGAAAGCATGAGCTGATGGTAGGGATACCATCATATAAAGCTTGTGGGGGATATAGAGGCATTCCCGAATAACGAACGGAATTTACCAGGAATTTTCGATTTTACTTGGTACATACCAACGATACGTT
>NZ_AXCW01000559.1 GCF_000603945.1 Actinotalea ferrariae CF5-4
CGCCACCGGCGGCGTCCTGCACGACCGCCTGGACCGCGACGACGGCCGGCCCGACGGGCAGCGCCCCCTCGAGCCCGGTCAGCCACGCGGGCGTCGCCGTGACCACGCCGGCGGCCAGCACGACGAGCGCCACGACGAGCGCCACCAGCCGGCCCGCGCCGCCCAGCCAGGCCACGAGCGCCTGGTTGACCGCGGCGAACACGACACCGAGCAGCGCCGCGAGCAGGCCCAGCTGCGCCAGACCGCCGGCCGAGAGCTCGCCCGTACCCGCGACGACCGCGGTGACGACCAGCCCCTGGCCCACCCCGACGGCGGCCGGCAGCGCGAACGCCCGCAGCGCCTGCCGGGCCGCGGACCGGGTGGTGCCGAGCGCGTCGGCGGGCACGGCGGGCAGGGCCGCGAAGAGCCCGAGGGCCCCGAGCCACAGCGCGAGCACGGTGAAGAGCGCGAGCGCGCCCCGGCCGAAGCCGATCTCGGCCTGGTCGGCGGTCGCGACCGGCTCCGCCACCACGTCCGCGAGGCTCCGCCGCTCACCCTCGGTGTAGGCCGGGATCTCCTCCACCGCCAGACCGAGGCCGTCGGCGAGCTCGGCGGTGCCGTCGCCGACCTGCGCGGCACCCCCCGCGAGCTCGCCCGCGCCGTCGGCGGACCGCTGCGCGCCCGCGGCCAGCT
>NZ_AXCW01000560.1 GCF_000603945.1 Actinotalea ferrariae CF5-4
CACCTCGCGGGCGCGGGCCGTCCGGTCGACGCCGTCATCGCCGCCTGGGTGCGGCTGGAGGAGGCCGCCGCGGCGTCCGGCCTGCCGCGGGACCCGGCCGCCACCCCGACCGAGTTCACGCTGGCGGTGCTGGACCGCACGCGCGCCGACCGCGGGGCCAGCCGGGTCCTCCTGGACCTCTACCTGCGGGCGCGCTTCGGGGAGGAGCACCTCACCGTCGACGACGTCGCGTCCGCGCGCGCGGCGGTCGCGACCCTCGCGGCCGCCCTCGCCCCCGACGACGAGGCACCCCGATGATGCCGCAGGCACCGGACGATGGCCCGTCCGAGCGGGGCGACGGCGACGGCCTCCGTGGTGCCGTCCTCGCCGTCGGGCGCCTCGCCGTGCCGATCACCGTCGGCGTCGGCGTCCTCACGCTGTGCCTCCTGCTGCGGATGGCCCCCCGCGACGCCGCGGTGGCCGCGCTCACCGCCTTCGGCGTGACCGTCGTGCTGCGCGTCCTGGACAAGGGCGAGGAGCACCCGTGGACGGCCGCGCCCGAGGCGGACCCGGACGGCAGCCGGCGCGACGTCGCGCGGCTCACCTGGACCCTCGTCGGGCGGGACGGCCGCGTCTCGGAGGCGGCGGTCCGCCGGCTCCGGGCGGACGCCCGACGGCGCCTCGCCCG
>NZ_AXCW01000561.1 GCF_000603945.1 Actinotalea ferrariae CF5-4
TGTGGGGTGGTCGCGGTCGGTCACGGGCGTCGGGTCCACCGCGCGCATGACGCGCCCGCGTTCGGCACGTCGGTGCTGATCAGGTGGCGCAAGCGGGTCTGGCGCTGCCCGGACCCCGGGTGCCCGGTCGGGACGTTCTCCGAGTCCCACGACCTGATCGCGCCGCGGGCGAAGCTCACGACCCGGGCGATCACCTGGGCGACTGACGCGCTGGCCCATGACGACACCACCGTCGCGGCGCTGGCGCGGCATCTGGGGGTGGACTGGCACACCTGCTGGGACGCGATCGAGGCCGAGGCGATCCGGCGTCTGGCCGATCCAGGCCGGCTGGAGGGGGTGGTCACCCTGGGAGTGGACGAGCACATCTGGAAGCCCTCCCACCACGGCGGGGACCGGGCGGTGACCTCGATGGTCGACCTGACCCGTGACCAGCACGGGAACGTCCGGGCGCGGCTGCTGGACGTGGTCCCGGGCCGGTCCGGGACCGCCTACTCCCGGTGGCTGGCCGCCCAGTCCGAGGCGTTCACCGCGACCGTCGAGCACGCCGCGCTGGACCCGTTCCGCGGCTACGCCAACGCGATCCGTGACGAGCTCCCGGACGCGGTCGCGGTCCTGGACGCGTTCCACGTCGTCGGCTCGGCACGACCGTGGTCGACCAG
>NZ_AXCW01000562.1 GCF_000603945.1 Actinotalea ferrariae CF5-4
GCCTGCCGGGCCTGCCGGGCCTGCCGGGCCCGCCGGTCCAGGCGCGTCCGGCGCCCCGGGCGGCCGGCTCCTGCTCGTGGCCCCGAACGTCCTGCAGGTCGAGCGGGCCCTCTCGGCCGACCCGGCCGACTTCCGGCTGTGGGTGTGCGTGCACGAGCAGACGCACGCGCTGCAGTTCGCCGCTGCCCCGTGGCTCGCGGA
>NZ_AXCW01000563.1 GCF_000603945.1 Actinotalea ferrariae CF5-4
CACCTGCGCCGCGAGGTGGCGGCGCTCGCCCACGACCTCGCCGGCACGGACTCCCTCGGGGACCTCCTCGCCGCCGCCACGCGCGGGGTCCGGGCGTGGCGGGAGGGCCGGCTCGAGGACGACTGGTCCGTCCTGGACCTGGCCCTGGACCCCCGGCAGCGCGAGCGCGTCGAGCGGGTGACGGCGGTCATGGCGCTGCTCGAGGGCCACGCCGACGTCACGATGGACGCCGTCGGACGGCGCGTGATCCCGAGCCTCCCCCGGCTCCGCGCGCGGATGACCGCCCGCCGCGGCCGGGCGCGCGGGGTGGAGCGCCTGGTGCGGCGGGTCATCGGCATGGACGCCAAGCTGGCGCAGTACGCCGACGGCGCGCGGTTCGTCCGCGGCGTCCGGCGCAGCGGCGGCCGCTTCGCCCTCGACGCCGCCTGGCAGGACCCGGCGGCCCTCCCG
>NZ_AXCW01000564.1 GCF_000603945.1 Actinotalea ferrariae CF5-4
CTACACCCTCATCTGCGAAGAGCCCATCAACCTCTCTCTTGGAGATTCGCGGCGGCCGTACCTACCCGATCGCCCAACTCCGCTCGCCGCTGCGATTGACGAGTTCGCACGGGTCAATGACGTGGTCGTTGTGATCAGCGCCGGCAACATGGCCCCTGAGCAGCACGTCCTCGCGGATGGCGACTTCGACTACACCACGCGGTTGCTTGACCAAGGCGACGCGGGCCTGCTGGATCCCGCCACGAGTGCCCTGGCGCTGACGGTGGGTGCCCTTGGTGCAGATGAGGGGCAGGGTCTGCGGGAGGCGCGTTCGCTGGTTGACGTACTCCCTATAGGGGGCCCAGGGCTTCCATCGCCGCTAACTCGTGCAGGGCTGGGAGCGGCGAACATGATCAAACCCGAACTGGCCGCCCCGGGCGGCCACGCGGTGCGCACGGGCCTCGGTGCGCGGCTCCGGGAAGCGCCGTCGACAGGTGTGCTCGGTGCGGACGGCGTGCACGCAGGCAGAGTCCTCGCCGTCGGCGCGGGAACCAGCTATGCCACGCCACTCGTAACGCACGCCGCAGCCCGAGTGCTCGCGGCCAACCCTGCTCTGTCGGCGAGGGCTGTTCGGGCGCTCGTGCTGTCCTCAGCCCTGATCCACCGGTCCC
>NZ_AXCW01000565.1 GCF_000603945.1 Actinotalea ferrariae CF5-4
ACCTGCCCGACCGGCTCGGGCGGCCAGACGTCGGGCTGGGCGTCCGCCTCGGCGGTGCTCCCGCCCGCGACCCCCGGGACGTCGCGCTCGCCCTCCCCCATCCGCCGGGCGCGGCGCACACGGGGCGCGCCGAGGGAGCGCGCGCCCCGCACCGCACCGGCGATCGGGGAGACCGTCCCGTGGAAGTCCCACGCCCCGTACAGGCCGAGGTGGACGCGCAGCCAGCGCTGCGCCGCGACGCCGAGGACCTCCTCGGTACCGCGGCCGAAGCCCACGAAGAGGTGCTTGCCCTGGGCCCGCGACGCGACGACCTCCAGCCCGTCGAGCAGCGCGGCGCCGTCGGCGAACCGCCCCTGCGGGGAGGACACGGCGACGCGGTGGCCCACCAGGTCGGCGGCGACCTGGAGCGCGATGCGGTGGACGGAATGACCCTCGGGCACCGGGCGAGGGTACGTCGCGGGGACCCGGGGGGCCGGGGCGCTTCTCATGCGGGCCTCATCCGTCCGACGCAGACTGGCCCGGTGCCGTACGACGACCAGACCCCTCAGCCCCTGACCGACGGTCCTGCCCCGGACGCGACCGCACCGCTGCCCGCCGCGCGACCCGCTCCCGCCGGCCGCCGGGCCGCCGGCGGTGGCC
>NZ_AXCW01000566.1 GCF_000603945.1 Actinotalea ferrariae CF5-4
CCGGCCCCGACGCACCGTCGGCCGGACCCGCGGCACCGCCGCAGAACCGGTCCGCGATGTTCTCCGGCTTCCGGTCCCGTCGCGCCGAGCTGGCCGCGGCCGCCGTGGACCAGCTCCCGGACCGGGACGACGAGCGCCCGTCGGGCGACGGGGCGGACCGCCTCGCCGCGGCCGCCGCGACCCTCGGCCGGGGGTCGACGGACGTCCAGGACAGCACCCCGCCGGCCGACGTGCCGGTGCCCCTCGTGATCCCGGTCCTCGAGGACGACGACGAGTACCCGCCGTCGCTGCTCGGTGCGGTCGGCGGGACGTCCGGCGGTCGGCACGCCGTCCGGGAGGACGACCTCGTCTGGCCCCCCGCCGTCGACGACGCCGAGGACACCTGGGGCGGACCGGTCGAGCAGGAGCAGCCCTCCTGGACCGGTGGGACCGCCTGGCAGCAGCCGGAGCCGCAGCAGTGGACCGCGGACCCCGCCCCCGTCGAGCCGGTCGCCGACGCGCAGCCGGCGACCTGGGAGCCGACCCAGCCGACCCAGCCGACGTGGCAGGCCGAGCCGGCCCAGCCGACGTGGCAGG
>NZ_AXCW01000567.1 GCF_000603945.1 Actinotalea ferrariae CF5-4
ACTGCTGCCTCCCGTAGGAGTCTGGGCCGTGTCTCAGTCCCAGTGTGGCCGGTCGCCCTCTCAGGCCGGCTACCCGTCGTCGCCTTGGTGGGCCGTTACCCCACCAACAAGCTGATAGGCCGCGAGCCCATCCCTGACCAAAATTCTTTCCAGACGCTACAGATGCCTGTGCGTCTCGTATCCGGTATTAGCACCGATTTCTCGGAGTTATCCCAGAGTCAGGGGTAGGTTGCTCACGTGTTACTCACCCGTTCGCCACTGATCACCCGGTGCAAGCACCGAGGTCACCGTTCGACTTGCATGTGTTAAGCACGCCGCCAGCGTTCGTCCTGAGCCAGGATCAAACTCTCCGTACATGTCTATAAGCCACCCGCACCCGAAGGCACGAGCAAGCTGACACACGAAGCGGCCCCGAAGGACCCGTTATCATCTGGCCTCGATCAAATGCATGACATCAACTGACTTGCATTCGTCTCAACCACGTCACCGCACCACAACCAACCCCACCGAAGGTGAGACCAGCCACGACACGACGACAAATGGCATCGACTTTTGGCACGCTGTTGAGTTCTCAAGGAACGGACGCGCATCCATCCAGATCTTCCGACCCATCAGGAGGCAACTTCTCTAC
>NZ_AXCW01000568.1 GCF_000603945.1 Actinotalea ferrariae CF5-4
CTGTATGGAAGGGCCATCGCTCAACGGATAAAAGGTACTCCGGGGATAACAGGCTGATACCGCCCAAGAGTTCATATCGACGGCGGTGTTTGGCACCTCGATGTCGGCTCATCACATCCTGGGGCTGAAGCCGGTCCCAAGGGTATGGCTGTTCGCCATTTAAAGTGGTACGCGAGCTGGGTTTAGAACGTCGTGAGACAGTTCGGTCCCTATCCGCTGCGCGCGCAGGAAACTTGAGAAGGGCTGTCCCTAGTACGAGAGGA
>NZ_AXCW01000569.1 GCF_000603945.1 Actinotalea ferrariae CF5-4
CGGGCGTGGCCGGGTCGGCGCCGCCCGCGAGCGCCTCGGCGGTGAGGCGCGCCAGCCCGGCGACCCCCATGAGCACGAGGACGGTGGTGCACGGGCTGCGCAGCGCGGCCAGGTCGTCCGCCCGCAGCGCGGCCTCGCCACGGGCGGGGTGACCGTTGACGACGTGCACGCGGTCCGCGACACCGCGGTGGGTCACGGGGATCCCCCCGAGCGCGGGGGCGGACACGGCCGACGTGACGCCGGGCACGACGGTGACCGGCACACCCGCGGCGCGGCAGGCGAGCACCTCCTCGCCCC
>NZ_AXCW01000570.1 GCF_000603945.1 Actinotalea ferrariae CF5-4
AACAGGTACGGGTCGCCGCCCTTGAGCCGCACGACGCGCCGCCCCGCGGCCGCCTCGCGGACGAGGACCGCGTTGATCTCCTCCTGCGGGACGACGTGCGCCCCCGGCGTCTTGCCGACGTGGATGACGTCGACGTCCTCGGCGAGCTCGTCGAGGACGGCGGTGGGACCGAGCCGGTCGGTGACGACGACGTCGGCCTGGGCGAGCAGGCTCCGCGCGCGCACCGTGAGCAGGTCCGGGTCGCCCGGCCCGCCCCCGACGAGCGCGACCGAGCCCGGCGCGAGCGTCCCGCCCGGCCGGTGGCGGGGCGCGGTGACC
>NZ_AXCW01000571.1 GCF_000603945.1 Actinotalea ferrariae CF5-4
GATCCCTTTGGAAGACACTCCTTCCAGAGGAACTTCTTGCCACGAATGAAGCCTGGCAGAAGGATTTGCTAGAGAATCTCAAAGCAAAGAATGTTAAAGTTAACATTCAACAAATGTCTGAATTAGACTCAGGCAGCGGACCCGCTATGGAAGCGGAGTATCACCAAAGTGAAGACCCACGATATTACTCAGTAAATCTACAAGATACAACCCAGTTACCACTAGGGTCTGTAGTAGTGCACGACTTAGTCGAG
>NZ_AXCW01000572.1 GCF_000603945.1 Actinotalea ferrariae CF5-4
CCTCGACACGATCGCGGCGGTGTGCCGGGAGCAGGGCGTGGGCTCGCCCGGCGTGGTCGTCCTCGGGGGCGTGGCGCGGGCCGGCCTGCTCGAGCCCGACCTCGACGGCGACGCCGCCGCGCTGGTGGCCGCCGAGCGGTCGCTGGCGGGTGTGCCGGCATGAGCGCCGTCCTCGTCGCGTGCTCGCACGGCACCCGCAGCCCGGCGGGGCGGGAGGTCGTCCGTCGCCTCGTCGCCGACCTGCGGTCCCTCGACCCGACGCTGGACGTCCGGCAGGCGTTCGTCGACGTGGAGGAGCCGCGCGTCCCCGACGTCGTCCGGGACGTCCTGCGCGAGGACGCCGGCAGGACCGTCGTCGTCGTCCCGCTGCTGCTGTCCGTGGGCGTCCACACCCGGCACGACATCGGCACCGCCGTCGAGGTCGGACGGGACGGTGCCGCCGTGGCGGCCGGCACCCTCGGGCCCGACCCGCGGCTCGTCACCGTCCTGCAGGAGCGGCTCGTCGAGGCCGGCGTCCGCCCGCAGGACGCCGTGGTGCTCGCCGCGGCGGGGTCCAGCGACCCGGCCGCGGCCGACGACGTCGAGGTGGTCCGCGCCGCGCTGCAGGCGCG
>NZ_AXCW01000573.1 GCF_000603945.1 Actinotalea ferrariae CF5-4
GGTTTATTTGGATTATTTAAATATGGATTTTTTTAGAAATAGTGTTATTTTAGGGGATGTGACTGATTTAAAAGATCAAATTAATACAGTATATACTAGTGATAATAATTCTAATTCTAATTCTAATACTAATACTAATACGAATAATAGTAGTGGAAAAATAAAAGCTAGTGTTGAGTTCGATGATAAAATGTTATTTAAAGCTATTAATTTACCTAAGACTGTAGGTGATGCTGCTACTGCTTATGGTGCTTATCGGTATGGACAAGCTGCTTTTAATCACATGCCTGGAAGTACTTTAACTAAAGCTGCTGTTGGAATAGCAGCAGGTGCCGGTTTAGCGGCTAGTGTTACTGCAGGAAGAATGCTAGGTGAATCAGCTGCTCAAACTGTAGTTGATAGTTTAGCTGATAAAAAAACAGGTAATGATGGTGGTGGTAATGTTAAGATAGATGCTAAAGCAGATATAGAAATTAATAAAACTTCTGCTTCAGGAACTGGAAGTGGTACTGGATCTGGATCTGGATCTGGATCTGGTTCTGGATCTGGTTCTGATTCAAGTCAGGGATCAAGTTCAAATAACAAAGATATTTATAAT
>NZ_AXCW01000574.1 GCF_000603945.1 Actinotalea ferrariae CF5-4
ACCGCTGCTCGTCGCCGGCACGACCGGCGCCCTGGCGCTGCTGGGGGCGCTCCTCGTCGCGCTCCCTGCCGACCGGCACGTCCGCGGCGCGGTCGCCCACGCCGCCCGGGCGGGCCTCGCGCGCCTCAGGGGGCGGACGCCGGACGCAGCAGACCCGTGAGCCGGTCCTCGACGTCCTGGACGTAGCCGTCCTCGCACGCCTCGCGGGCCGAGGTCGTCAGCGCCTCGCGCAGGCAGTCCTGCCGTTCCTGGAGCACCGGCCACAGGGCCAGCTGGAGGCCCGCGGACAGTGTCATCCACATCGCGATCCCGACGAGCGCTGCGGCCATCGGCACGGCCGCCCGCCGGATGCCGGCCCGCCAGGCCGCGACGACGGCCCGGGTGCCGACCACGACCGCCCACGCGGAGAACACGACCGAGGCGGCCTGGAACGGCAGCGGCAGGCTGAGGACCAGCAGCGACGCGACCAGCAGCAGGAGGAAGAGCCCGAGACGGCTGCGGAGCGCGTCGTAGGCGGCCGGGTCCTCCGGGCGGCGCGGCGGCGGGCCGGCCGGGTGCGCCCCGTACCGCTCGGGCGGCAGGTCGGGGCCGGGC
>NZ_AXCW01000575.1 GCF_000603945.1 Actinotalea ferrariae CF5-4
CCCTGCTCGGTGACCCCGACGCCCGCCCCGACTCGGCGACGCCCTCGACCGAGGCGGTCCTGGCCGCCGCGGCGGCCCTCGCCGCGCAGCTGCCGGCCCCGGTGGACGAGGTCCTGCTCCAGGGCGACCTGACGGGCATCGTGCCCGGCCGGCCCACCGACGCCCTCGCGGCCCTGCTCGCGGAGGCCGCGCAGGTGGAGTCCCGCGGCGCGGCGGTGACGGTCCGGTTCACCGAGGCCTCGGTGCGCCGGGCGCTGGACACCGGCCGCACCGCGGAGGACCTGCTGGCCGAGCTCTCCCGCCACGCCCGGTCCGGGGTCCCGCAGCCCCTGGAGTACCTCGTCCTGGACACCGCCCGGCGGCACGGGCGCACCCGGGTGGGGATCGCGTCGTCGTACGTCCGCTCCGAGGACCCGACCCTCCTCGCGGGCCTGGTCGAGGACCCGGCGCTCCGCGGCCTGGGCCTGCTGCGGCTGGCCCCCACGGTGCTCGCGGCCCAGGCGCCGCCGTCGGCCCTCCTCGCGGCGCTGCGCGACCGCGGGCTCGCCCCCGTGACCGAGGACGCGGGGGGTCACGTCGTGCTCGGCGGGGCC
>NZ_AXCW01000576.1 GCF_000603945.1 Actinotalea ferrariae CF5-4
GACAAATACAAATGCAGAGTTACCCTACTGAACATATGGGGAACTATGTGCAACAAAACACGTCGTACCAAGCCCCTAGACCTCCAATACAGCCTATGCCAAAAGGAATACTTCCTGTCCCGGCGAACTTTAACCCGTCACGTGCCCGCTCCCTTAGCGGGAAATGTTATTTCTGCGACGAACATGGGCATTTCCTCACGGAATGCCCTGAGAAGAACAAGTTCGAGAAAGAAGGCTGGATATATAAACCAGG
>NZ_AXCW01000577.1 GCF_000603945.1 Actinotalea ferrariae CF5-4
ATGGAATTTCGCTAAGCAAGCGCAAAGATGGCATGTCTCCAATGGAACAAGTACTTAAGTACATTAGAGAACATGGTCCCAACCCACCCGCTAGCGCGCAAAACTACGAAGGGCTTTTTCAGGAAGACTTCTTTCCTCCGACTGAACAAATAGATCGGACGGTTTTCCTTCAACAGCAGATGATCGACCCCACCTACTTACAGGAGGGTTTCGATTAGGCTCGAGGACGGACGGGGGTTCCTCTGAGTTACTACTTAAGAGAACTGCCCCTCCTGAGAGCCAGAATACTATTCGTAGTACTCGAAGCCATACTGCTAAGGAAAGAGAA
>NZ_AXCW01000578.1 GCF_000603945.1 Actinotalea ferrariae CF5-4
GGGGGCCCGCGCCGAGCCGGCCGCGCTCGTGGCGGAGCTGCGCCGGGCCGCCGGCGGGGACACGGCCGTGGCGGGGGACACGCAGCTGCTCCCGGGTGGTCGGGCGACCCAGGTGGTCCCGGTCGGCGGGACCGCCGTCCTGCCCGGTCGGGCGGCGGACACGGAGGCCGACCCGGACCGCACGGCGGTCCTGGACGTGAGCGGACCGGGGAACGCCGACGACGGCACGGTGGTCCTGCCCGCCCGCGGGGCGCAGGGCGACGGGTACGGCCCCGACGGCGACGGCTCCGACGGGTACGGCTCCGACGGCTACGGCGAGGAGCACCCCGACGACGGGTACGACGGTGACGCCGGGTACGACGACGGGACGGACGACGGCGAGGAGCCCCTCACGGAGGAGCCGCCGCCGGTCCGCCGCCGGCCGGTCAGCGTCCTCGCGCTCGCGATCGTGCTCGTCGCGCTCGCGGCCACCCGACCCGTCACGGCCCTGCTGGTCGGCCTCGTCGGCGCGGCGCTGTGCCGGACGGTGGGGGTGGGCGTCCAGGCGCTGTACCGCCGGCGCGCGCGGCGCGGTGCACGG
>NZ_AXCW01000579.1 GCF_000603945.1 Actinotalea ferrariae CF5-4
GGTCGGGCAACGCGTGGAGCCGGACCGGGTGGTCCTGGCGTGCCGGGTGCTGGAGCCGGACCGGTGGTGCCGGCGGTGCGGGTGCGAGGGCGCGCCGCGGGACTCGGTGGTGCGGCGGTTGGCGCACGAGCCGTTCGGGTGGCGGCCCACGACGTTGGAGGTCACGGTCCGCCGGTACCGGTGCACTGGCTGCGGGCACGTGTGGCGGCAGGACATGACCGCTGCGGCCCAGCCGCGGTCGAAGCTGTCGCGTCGGGCGCTGGCGTGGGCGTTGCAGGGTCTGGTCGTGGCGCACCTGTCCGTGGCTCGGGTCGCTGAGGCGCTGGGGGTGTCCTGGCACACCGCGAACACCGCGGTCCTGGCCGAGGGGCGCCGGGTGCTGATCAACGACCCGTCCCGGTTCGAGGGGGTCACGGTGCTCGGTGTCGATGAGCACGTGTGGCGCCACACCCGCGCTGGCGACAAGTACGTCACCGTGATCATCGACCTCACCCCTGTCAGGGACGGCACCGGGTCCGCGCGGTTGCTGGACATGGTGCCGGGCCGGTCCAAGCAGGCGTTCAAGACCTGGC
>NZ_AXCW01000580.1 GCF_000603945.1 Actinotalea ferrariae CF5-4
GTCGGCGGGGCGGGGGGAGGGGGTCTCGGGCATGGTGCCCCCAGTCTCCCAGGAGCCGGTCCGCCGGCGTGACCCGGGCCCGCCCGCGGAGCTTGCCCACCGCGCGGCCCGCTTCCGCCCGCGGGCGTGACCCGGGTCCGGCCCACGCAGAGCCGGCCCACAGCGTGGTCCTGGCCCGCCCCGCGGGGGGGGGAGGAGGGGCAGTGCTCCGTCCGGGGGAACCCGGGAGGG
>NZ_AXCW01000581.1 GCF_000603945.1 Actinotalea ferrariae CF5-4
GCCCCGTGTCCGGTATGCGGCAAAGGGATGGGATGGGCGAGAGGACCTGGCGATCTCGGTCGAAGGATGTGAGGCTGGGTCCCGCCGGGACGGACGGGCGGTCGACGTGGACCGCCGCCCCCGGGACGCGCACCGGATCCGGGTCGGTCCGGCCGGCGCGGGACGTGAGGGGCACGATGGTTCTGGTCAGGACGCACGACGGTGGCGCGAGCCCGCGCCCGCCCGCCGACCGACGCAGGCGGCCCCTGGCCCGCGGTGCTGCGGTCACCACCCTGGCGGCGGCCCTGGTGCTCGGCGGCGGCGGG
>NZ_AXCW01000582.1 GCF_000603945.1 Actinotalea ferrariae CF5-4
CGAAACCCCGGTGCAGATGCTCGCCCCGGGCACGAAGAAGACCCAGCGGGCTTACGTCTGGGCCTATGCACCCAGCCCCTTCGCCGACCTCAAGGCCGTGGTCTACGACTTCAGGCCGAGCCGGGCTGGCGAGCACGCGCGCAGCTTCCTGGGCGACTGGCAGGGCAAACTGGTCTGCGACGACTTCGTCGGCTACAAGGCCAGCTTCGAGCAAGGCGTGACCGAGATCGGCTGCATGGCCCATGCACGGCGCAAGTTCTTCGACCTGCATGCCGCCAACCAGAGCCAACTGGCCGAGCAGGCCCTCCAGTACATCGGTCAGCTGTACGAGGTGGAGCGCGAAGGGCGAGAGTTGCTCGCCGCACAGCGACGGCAACTGCGCCAGGACAAAGCCAGGCCGATCATCGATGGCCTGCATAGCTGGATGCTTGGGCAGCGGCAGAAGGTGCCGGAAGGCAGCGCGATCGCCAAGGCACTCGACTACAGCCTCAAGCGCTGGGCAGCGTTGGTGCGCTACCTGAATGACGG
>NZ_AXCW01000583.1 GCF_000603945.1 Actinotalea ferrariae CF5-4
CGGCGGCGGCCGAGGCGTCCTCCGCGCGGCCGTCGGCGGCCCGGACCGCGGCACGGGCGAGCAGCTTCAACGTGGTCTCCCGGGGCAGGTCGGTCCCGCCGACGCACTCCTCGAAGTCCTCGAACCCCCGGCACGCCGCCGCACGCTCCTCGCGGGCGGTGACGGTGATCCGCCGCGCGAGCGCCTCCGGCAGGGCGAGCGTCGACTCGGTACGGCGCGCCAGGTCGACCGCGCGGGCGAGCTCGTCCCGTGCCCTGTCCGTCCGTCCGGCCCGCAGCTCGACCGCCGCCCGTGCGCAGGACAGGAGGACGAGCGTCGTCGGATCGGCAGCCGTGCCGGACCGGTCGCGAGCGGCGGCCTCCGCGAGGACCGCCGGCGTCGCCGTGCCCGGCGCGCCGGACTCCCCGGCCATCCGCACCGCCACCCAGTGGTGCTCGGCGGTCGGGTCGAAGCAGCCCCGCTCCTCGGCCTCGGCGCGCCGCGCCGCCAGGTCGGCGCGCCCGAGGTCGTGCGCCACGAGGCA
>NZ_AXCW01000584.1 GCF_000603945.1 Actinotalea ferrariae CF5-4
CAAGTACAACTCCGTAAAGTGCATATGGGGTTGGCGATATACTTTGGAAAGCCATCCTTCGAAGGAAAGACCATCGAGGGTACAGTTTCCCGTGCGTCCATGAAAGAAGTTGGACACCAATCGAAGACAGACGATATACAACGAAGCTAAGTTGTAGGCTTGCCCTGTACGAAAGTCGGGATGTTCGCAATGCCACAAACTAGAAGCGTGTTGCTATCAAGACAGTTAGACCCGCGAAATGTAAGGAAAAATCCGAGACGTACCATTACGCCTAGGGTGAACCTCAATGTAGGAGCGTCTATCTGACGAGCAGGACCTAAGTGCAAGTCCGCAGCCGCATCGGTATACCGTGCGGTAAGATCCAAGCTATTGAGTGGCGTGGCCACGATAGGAAA
>NZ_AXCW01000585.1 GCF_000603945.1 Actinotalea ferrariae CF5-4
CGTCCACCGCACCGGCACCACCGTCACTGCCGGCACCACCTTCACTGCCGACCCCGCCGGCACCGCCGGCACCGCCGGCACCGCCGACCCCGCCGGCACCGTCGGCACCGCCGGCACCGGCACCCCGGGCGCCACCCTCAGCGCCGCCACCAGCCATCCAGCGCGCCAGGGGCAGCCGGGGCGGCCGGAGACCGCGCCGAGAACGATCTCCTCCGCAGCCACCCTGCACCCCCGCTGGGTCTTCCACGACCGCCACGGCCGAACGCTCATCCACGACGGGCCCGGGCCCCGGCCACCACCCTGAGCCCTTGCGCGATCCCAGCCGTGTGACCGAGATCACCGCGCCGGGCCGCCACCTCCCACGCCGCCTCTGGTCGTCGATCATGACGCGCTGACCTGCGCATTCGTGCCGGCCTGCACCGAGCGTGGGCCTTTGGTCCAGGAGCCCTCCGTCCTAAGTCACGCCCCCTGCCGTGCGAAAGAGTCGGGTCATCGAGCCGCAGAGGGCTCACCG
>NZ_AXCW01000586.1 GCF_000603945.1 Actinotalea ferrariae CF5-4
CGCAGAGGACTACGCCGCCGCGACGGTCGCCCGCGACGAGGCCCGGCAGGCGGCCCAGGACGCCGCCGACCGCGAGCTCGCCGCGCAGGCCGAGCTCGAGGCCGCGCGGGGCGGGCTGGGTGCGCTGGCCATGGAGGCGTACCGCTCCGGCGGTGCCATGGACGCCCTGGGGGCGTTCCTGTCCGCCGACGGCTTCGAGGACCTCCTCGCCCGCACCGAGGCGGTCGAGCGGCTCGGCAGCCAGGCCGAGCGCGCCGTCCAGCGCTTCCGGGCGGCGGACCTCGTCTCCCGCACCCTCGCCGCCCGCACGCAGGACGCCCTCGCCCTCGCCGAGAGCACGGCGACGGCGGCCGACGACGCCCTGGCCGCCGCGCAGGCCGCACAGGTCGCGGCCGAGGAGCAGGTGGCGACGGCGGCGGCGGAGCGCGAGCGTCTCCTCGTCCTGCTCGCCGAGCAGCGTCGGACCACGGTCGACGTCGAGCGCGCGCGGCAGGACGCCGTCGAGGCCGACCG
>NZ_AXCW01000587.1 GCF_000603945.1 Actinotalea ferrariae CF5-4
GCCGGTCCTGCTCCTCGCCGCGCTCCTCGCCGTGCCGGTCCTCCTGGTCGCGGCCCCCGTGCGACGCCGGCTGCTGTGGCTGCCGGTCCCCGCGCTCGTCCTGCACGGCCCGACGGTCGTGGCGGCCGTCGACCGGTGGTCCGCGGGCGGCTGGCGCGCGCTCCTGACGGACCCCGGCGTGCCGCTGCCGTCGACGACCGCGCCGGCCTGGCAGCTCCTGCTCGGGTGGCCGGTCCCGCCGGGTGACGCGGTCGAGGCCACCGGCGTGGGGGTCGCCGCTGCTCCCACCCTGCTGGCCGACGCCCTCGGGTCCTGGCTGCCCGTGCTCCTCCTCGTCGGCTCCGGCGTGCTCGTCGCGGTGGCGCTCACCGCCCTGGCGATCGGTCGCGCGGCGACGCCGGCGCGCGTCGGGTGGCTCCTGGCGGCGCTCGGCACGCTGGCCGGTGTGCTCGCGGCCCGGGTCGAGGTCGCGCGCGCCGACGAGGTCCTCGTGACGGCCTGGCCGGGCCCC
>NZ_AXCW01000588.1 GCF_000603945.1 Actinotalea ferrariae CF5-4
CTCCAAGTACGAGCACCCCTGGCACACGTCCCCGACTGCGAACCAGCATGACGCGATCGCCGCGGTCGAGCTCGCCCTGGCCGACTACGAGGCCACGTTCGGCCGCCCGCTGATCGAAGCCTGCGACGTCGACGACGACGGCAACGCCATCCCCGCCCTCACGCTCGTCACCGACAACGGCGGACCGTTCCGGTCCTTCCGGTTCGAGGCGTTCATCGCCACCCACCCCGAGATCCGCCACGTCCGCACCGCCGTCAAGAGCCCGGGCCAGAACGGCTCACGCGAACGCGGCTTCGGCTGCCTGAAGTACGAACGCCTCTATCTCGAAGAGATCAACGACGCCCTGGACCTGGTCGCCCACGCCGAGGACTACCGCGTCGAGTACAACACCGTCCGCCCGCACGAGGCCATCGCCTGGAACCGCCCCCTGGACGTCCACCTCGGCCTCGCCGACCCCCTCACCCCCAACTTTCCCGAACCCGAAACCCTGCCATCTGCTTGACGCGGGACA
>NZ_AXCW01000589.1 GCF_000603945.1 Actinotalea ferrariae CF5-4
TAAAATAACAAGTATCAGGTATTTTTCCTACATAATTAAGAGGTATATTTTCTTTATTAATAAAATTATAAGGAAATAATTGTTTTTTACCACAATTAAAGTTAATAGCTAATTTAGCTAAAGAAGATGGTAAAAGAAGTAATGAATCTCTAAAAACAATAACAGTTTTTTTATTATCATTGTAATTAAATTCAGCTCTCAATTCAATAATTTTTCCATCTCTAATAATAGGTTTAACTAAATTAGCCACTTGTATTAAATTATTAAGCAAAAATATAGAATCAAAAGACGAAAAATTATGAAAATAAATTTTATAATTATTATATTTCCTTTGAACTAGAAATAATATAGCTTTTTTAATCATTTCGTTGGAATTATCAAAATCTGAAATAAAAAAACTTTTAGAAATCTTTCCATCGTAAAGAGAAATACAAATGGGTATCATTTTTTTATTGATAGTTTTAGTTTCAATATCCATAGTCATAAGTTTATTAGAAATATGAGAGTT
>NZ_AXCW01000590.1 GCF_000603945.1 Actinotalea ferrariae CF5-4
ACGAAACTGCGTAACCTCAGGCGCAACGGTCACTGGATCGACTGCCAGCAGTGGGCGAATAGTAGTCCAGTGCGGGGTTTTAGGAGGAGCCATTATGCAGAAAAGACAGAAGTTGGATAAGAGTTGTAGTGGACGCGCCAACGAAGCGGCGCGCCTACAACAGCTTTTAAGCCAGGACTTAGAATAACCAGATCGGGCCCGCTTCACAATCGGGTCGATCTAAGTAGAATCCAAATCTGGAGTTATACGATGACCCTGTATTCTACCAAAGGTAGAAGGCAGAGGATGTCGGGGACGACATCAAATAAGTCAAGGGGAGATGATACGCCTTGTAAT
>NZ_AXCW01000591.1 GCF_000603945.1 Actinotalea ferrariae CF5-4
CCAAAGCCAGTAACGCGAACCCCGCGCCTAGCCAAAGCTCAAACGATCAAGAACAAATCAGCCGTAGAGCTAACTTGGGTGAAAACTCAAGTGCTCCAGTTGAAAGAGAACTCCGACACGAACGACCGCCTCCAGGCGCATTATTCGACGGAACTAAAGCTCAACGTTTAAAACACGTTCAGTCTCAAAAAGCCCAAGCAAATCCATCAACGGATACAGGCTACCCACCTGGATATATACTATCCACGATCCCTATTTTCCCTAGACTACCTCGGATTATTCCGAGTCCTAGTCCTTTACCGACTTTAACCCCCTCTCCCAACGAACTTCACCAGTTCGATAACCTAT
>NZ_AXCW01000592.1 GCF_000603945.1 Actinotalea ferrariae CF5-4
CGGGAACTCGTCGACCACCGCGCCGGACGCCGCGTGTTCCGCCCCGCCGCTGATCGCGAAGCCGACCTCTACGCCGTAGATGCCCAGTTGTTCGTCGAAGCCGACGACCCTGGTGTCGAAGAGGGACTCGACTTCCCCTCCCGTGAAGTAGCCGCCCGGGACATACACCCGCTCGACTTCCGCCCTGGTGTTGGTGCAGAACTCACAGGTGTCGCTGCTGACTTCTTCCCACTCTTGTAGCTCACCGGTGCTAAGGGCATAGGCGTAGAGCCGAACCATGTACTCGGCTGCGGCGATGGCGCCT
>NZ_AXCW01000593.1 GCF_000603945.1 Actinotalea ferrariae CF5-4
AGGAGCGCCGCGGTGAGGGCGAGGACGCCGACCGCCGCGGGGGCGTGCCGGCCCCGCGACGTCGCCGCCGCGCGGTGCACGTACCAGCCGCCCGCCGCCCCGGCGAGCACGACGAGCACCGGGACCAGCACGAGCACCCCGCCCGACGCGCGCTCCGTCGGCAGCGAGCCCAGCACCGGCAGGGCAGGGAGCGCGCCGACGGTGACCTCGGCGGGGGAGTAGACGGTCCCGACGCCGACCGAGAACCCCGGCCCGACGACCCACGCCGTCGCCCACGCGACGAGGTTGGGCACGACGGCGAGCTGGGCGACCGCGAGCAGCGCGCCCCCGAGCAGGTCCACGCGCAGGCCGGCGACGACGTCCCCCGTCGACGCCCGGCCCGAGAACGCCCACCAGCACGTCACGGCGGCGCCGGCCAGCAGCAGGAGCGCCCCGACGACGACGCCGCCCCCGACCCCCGCGGCCACGTACGGCGGCAGCCGCCGCAG
>NZ_AXCW01000594.1 GCF_000603945.1 Actinotalea ferrariae CF5-4
CCGGCACCGGGGCCGTGGGCTCTCCTGCCGCCTGCACGCCGGGCACACCGGCGACGGGCGCACCGTCCGCCGGCGCTGCGGGGACGTCGGCAGCGGTCGGGGTCGCCGGGGCGACCGGCGCGATGGCCTCCAGCGGCCGGGGCAGCGTGAGCTGCAGGGCGGGCGCATCCAGGCCCGGCAGCGCCGACCCGGATGCCGCAGCCGTCGCCTCCACCTCCAGCGCGACGCGGAAGACGTCAGCCGCGAGCGTGGCGACCTGGTCCAGCACCGCGAGGCGCTCGGGCATGGTCAGCGTGGGCGGGAGGGTAGCCGCGTCGGCCAGGACGGCCGAGCCGCCGCCGGCGCGCTGCCGCGGGACGACGCCCTCGTGCGTGCGCACCAGGTCGCGCAGCTCCGCCACCGCTACCCGCAGGCCGTCCAGCTCCGGGCCCTGCGCCACGAGCGCGCTCGACGCGTCGGCGGCGTCCAGGGCCGCGCGTCCGACCGC
>NZ_AXCW01000595.1 GCF_000603945.1 Actinotalea ferrariae CF5-4
TTGGCTATGACTAGACTCACCAGGGATGGAGTACCATTCGTCTGGGGAGAGGAGGAACAAGCGTCAATGGATGCACTCAAAAGAGCGTTGGAAACAAGCCCCATGTTGAAACCACTGAATTATGACTGGCCAACACCCGTTATCTTGTCGGTCGATACCTCTTACATGGCGGTTGGGTTTTATCTGTCCCAAGAGGATCCAGAAGACCCTAAGAAACGCTATTTTGCTAAGTTCTTATCCATAACCTTGGACGAGCGGGAAGCCAGGTACTCGCAATCAAAGCGGGAGTTATTTGGTCTGCACCGTGCGTTAATGGCTTCCAAGTATT
>NZ_AXCW01000596.1 GCF_000603945.1 Actinotalea ferrariae CF5-4
TCCAGAGACATGACAACGTTCTCTACTCCGTATGGGGCATTACGACTCAAGACCTTACCCATGGGTTGGACGAATTCAGTACCCATCTTCCACGAAGATGTTACTCATATTCTCAAAGACGAAATACCAGCCTTTACTAGGCCTTACATAGACGATGTACCAGTTAGAGGGCCAGCTACTAGGTACCAAGATAAAGATGGCAACTACGAGACAATCCGTGAAAATAACGGAATCCGCCGATTCGTATGGGAACATATGATCAACATGAATAGGATCATACAACGCATGAAGTACTCGGGGGGAACCTTTTCTGGAC
>NZ_AXCW01000597.1 GCF_000603945.1 Actinotalea ferrariae CF5-4
CGTGGTCGACGCCCGCGCCGACCTGGACGGCGCGCTCGCGGCCGCGACGGAGTCGGAGCGGATGCACGCCGAGGCGCTCGCGGCCCACCACCTCGCGGTCGAGGCCGACACCGAGGCGCGCGCCGCGCTCGCCCTGGCCGAGACCCGGCTGGCGGAGGTCATGGCCGCCGCGGACGCCGACGTCGTCGCCGACGTCCGTGCGGAGCTCGACGCGGCGATCGCCGACCGGGATGCCGCGCTGGCCGCGGTCACCGAGGCCGAGGGCATGGTCGAGCACGCCCAGGCCCGTCTGGTCGCCGCCGAGGCCGAGCTCCACCACGCGATCGAGGCCGCACGGGCCGCTGCGGCCGGCAGCAGCGCCGTCGTCGCCATCCAGGCGGAGCTCGACGCAGCCCTGCACGCCGACGCCACCGCCCGGGCCGCGCTGGAGGCCGCGCGGCTCGCGCACCACGCGGCG
>NZ_AXCW01000598.1 GCF_000603945.1 Actinotalea ferrariae CF5-4
ACTGCCGGCGCCGTCGGCACTGCCGATGCAGGTGCAGGTGCAGGTGCCGTGGCCGGTGCCGTGGCCCGCGCCGACGCCGGTCGTCCAGGTGGCTGCTGGACGGGTGCCGCCGGTGCGGGTGCCTGCTGGACCGCCGCCTGGTGGACCGGGGCCGGAGGCGCCGGTGCCGGTGCCGGTGCCGGACGGGTCGAGGCCGGACGGGT
>NZ_AXCW01000599.1 GCF_000603945.1 Actinotalea ferrariae CF5-4
GGGAACCGGCCGAGCTGCTGCGGGTGTGGCCGTCGCGGCCGCCGCGGGGGCCGCAGGGGTGACGACCGGTCGGATCACCCCGATCGGCACCCCGACGGGAGGGACGCGAGCCGGGTCGTCCGGGATCCAGTAGCGCACACCCCCACCCGGGCCGGGTCGCCGTTCGGCTCCCGCGCGGTCGTCGGCGCGGGGCGGGGCCGAGGCGGTCGCCGCCTGAGTGGCACCTGCGGCCGGGGCGGCCGCCGGTGG
>NZ_AXCW01000600.1 GCF_000603945.1 Actinotalea ferrariae CF5-4
CGATCGCGGCGTCCAGCCGGGCCTGGGCGGTCGCGACGGCGGCGTCGGCCGCCAGGGCGGCCTCGTGCTCACCCTGCAGGCGGAGCACGACGGCGAGGGCGGCCTCGACGTCGGCCCGTGCCTCGACGTGCGCGGCGTGCGCCTCCTCCTGCTCGTCGAGCGCGAGCGCCAGGGCGAGCTCGGCGGCCGCGACGGCGTGCGGGTCCGGCTCGTAGGCGTCGACGGCGAGCGCGAGGGCCTCCTCGGCCTCCAGGACGGCTCCGTCGGCCGCCTCGGCCCGGGCGGTCGCGCTCGTGAGCACACCCTCCGCCTCGGCGTGGACGGCGAGGGCCGCCTGGAGGTGGACCGCGATGGCGTCGGCGTCGGTCGCACCCGCGGCGGCGTGGGCGTCGGCGAGGGCCGTCGTCGCTGCGCCGAGCTCGTGCTGGGCGTGGGCGTCGGCGTCGACCG
>NZ_AXCW01000601.1 GCF_000603945.1 Actinotalea ferrariae CF5-4
CCGCGGACGCGGCGGCGGCCGGCGGGGCGGCCTGATGGCGCGGGTCGCCCTGGTCCTGGTCTCGCACTCGCGCGCGGCCGCCGAGGGGGTCGCGGAGATCGCGGCGCAGATGGCCCCGGACGTGCAGGTGCTGCCCGCGGGCGGCATCGACGACGGCGTGGGCACGGACTTCGCGCGGATCCTCGAGGCCCTCGAGAGCGCGAGCGAGGGCGGTGCGGGCGTCGTCGTCCTCACCGACCTCGGCTCCGCCGTCCTGACGACGGAGGCGGTGCTGGAGGCGCTGGACGAGGACGTCGTCGCCGCGGTGCGGCTGGCGGACGCGCCGTTCCTCGAGGGGGCCGTCGCGGCGGGCGTCGCGGCCCAGCAGGGCGAGGACCTGGCAGGGGTCCTCGCGGCGGCGGAGAAGGCGGGCGCGCTCTTCGCCGCGGCCCGCCCGGCCGCGAGCGGCG
>NZ_AXCW01000602.1 GCF_000603945.1 Actinotalea ferrariae CF5-4
GTTGAGGGCGATGCGGATCTTGACGTCGAACCAGCGGTCGACGGGGATGGGGAGGCGTTCGCCGGCGCCGTTGAGGCCGGTGGAGAGGGGCACCGAGATGCCCCAGGTGTTGAAGTTCTTGCCGGCGGCGTAGGGGGCGTAGATGTAGGCGTCCCACCAGGGCCGGCCGACGCTGGAGGAGGAGGACTTGCGGGCGTGCAGGCGCACGGAGAAGGAGTCGGCCTGCAGGTCACCGCCGGAGGAGGCGTACCAGGGGGACTGGGTGGTGGGGGAGCCGGCCATGCCGGGCATCTTCAGGTCGACCAGGGCCAGTCCGTTGTCGTGCGTGTCCTTGGGCACCTTGACCTGGTAGGTCAGGGTGGCCTCGGTCGCGGTGGGGATGGCGCCGCGGACCTTGTAGCCGTTCATCCTGCCCTGGTCCAGGTGGACGCGGGAGACGCCGGGGC
>NZ_AXCW01000603.1 GCF_000603945.1 Actinotalea ferrariae CF5-4
GGGTCCGTGGCGCGGTCGTGGTCCGGAGCCTGGGCCGCAGACGTGTCGCCGCTGCCGACGGCGGCCGGGGTGTCGGGGAGCGGGGCGTCCTCCGCCGCGGCGTCGCCCGCGGGCTCGGGCGCCGGGGCGCCGTCGGGGTCGACGTCCACCGTGATGATCGGGGTGCCGACGTCGACCGTCCGGCCCGGCTCGACGAGGATCGCGGTGACGACGCCCTCGAACGGGCTCGGCAGCTCGACGAGCGACTTGGCCGTCTCGATCTCGACGAGCGGCTGGTTCACCGCGACCCGGTCGCCGACACCGACGTGCCACAGGACGACCTCGGCCTCGGTGAGGCCCTCCCCGGCGTCGGGGAGGCGGAACTGCTCGAACCTCGGCACGCGTGTGGCTCCTCGGTCTGACCCGGCGGGGTGCGGGTGCGGGGCGGGGGTG
>NZ_AXCW01000604.1 GCF_000603945.1 Actinotalea ferrariae CF5-4
ACTGCTGCCTCCCGTAGGAGTCTGGACCGTGTCTCAGTTCCAGTGTGACTGATCATCCTCTCAGACCAGTTACGGATCGTCGCCTTGGTAGGCCTTTACCCCACCAACTAGCTAATCCGACCTAGGCTCATCTGATAGCGTGAGGTCCGAAGATCCCCCACTTTCTCCCTCAGGACGTATGCGGTATTAGCGCCCGTTTCCGGACGTTATCCCCCACTACCAGGCAGATTCCTAGGCATTACTCACCCGTCCGCCGCTGAATCCGGGAGCAAGCTCCCTTCATCCGCTCGACTTGCATGTGTTAGGCCTGCCGCCAGCGTTCAATCTGAGCCATGATCAAACTCTTCAGTTCAATACTGCTTGGGTTTTGAGAAAACCCTAAACTTGGCTCAGCAATCGCATTCTCTTAAAAAGAGATAAAACTCT
>NZ_AXCW01000605.1 GCF_000603945.1 Actinotalea ferrariae CF5-4
GTCCGAGGAACCCGGCCCAGCCGGGCAGGCGCAGCAGCTCGGTGCGCGCCCAGGCGGTGAGGTCGTGGTCGGCCGCCAGCGCGCCCAGCAGGTCCGCGGCAGCGCCGGGCAGGGCGCTGCGGACACTGTCGGCGTCGGCACGGGCGGGCAGGGCACCCGCCCGGACCAGGGCGCGGCGCAGCGAGGGCTCCTGCGTCGCGACGAGGCGAAACCAGTCCCACAGGCCCTGGTCGCGTCCCGGGGCCGGCCACGGCGTGTCACCGGTGTCGGTCCACGCCGCGAGCCAGGAGCTCATGAGGGTGTCGACGACGTCGTCCGGGCTGCTGGCGGCCCGGTCGCCGCCCGCCGCGGAGGACGGCGCGGCCTCCAGCCCCGGGACGGGCGTCCACCCCCGGGCCGCCGCGGCCTGGACCGCGGCGTCG
>NZ_AXCW01000606.1 GCF_000603945.1 Actinotalea ferrariae CF5-4
CGCCTCCGTGGCGGCGCGGACCTCCGCGGCGCCGACGCCCAGACGGGCCTCGGCGTCCGTGACGGACTGCCCGGCGAGGGCGAGCACCGCCTCGAGCTCCGCGCGCACGGCGGCGGAGGCATCGACGTCGGCCTGGGCGGCCGCGACCTCGCGCTGGGCGAGCTCGAGAGCCGTGCGAGCGGCATCGACCGAGGCGGACGCCGCCGCGTACGCGGCCTCGGCGGCCTCGAGGGCCAGCCGGGCCTCGACCACGGTCGTGTCGGCGTCGACCACGGCGGCGATCGCGGCCTCGACCGCGGCCCGGGCCTCGACGACCGCACGGGCGTCGGTCTCGACCTGGGTCACCGCGGCCTGGAGGGCTGCCTCGGCGTCGGCGAGGACCGTCGCGGCGGCCTCGGCGGACAGGCGGGCCTCGGCC
>NZ_AXCW01000607.1 GCF_000603945.1 Actinotalea ferrariae CF5-4
CGGCTGCTGCGCGCTCGGCGTGAGCACCGTGGTCCGGACGACGGGCCGCCGCCTCGCAGCGCTCGACGCCGCCGCGCGGGCCCTGACCCCGGCCGTCCTGCGCCGCCTCGTCGCAGCGGGTGTCGGGGTCGGGCTCGGCCTGGGCGGCACGATGACCGCGACGGCGGTCGAGCACGACCTGGGCTGGCTCCCCCCGGCGAGCGCGGAGGCCGGGGACGAGCTCGCACTCGACTCACCCGCGCCGGCGTCCACCCCGAGCACGGTGGACGCCGGCGCGGGTGCGACCCCTACCGATGCGGTGGAGCCGGCCCTGCTTCAGCCCGCCGCGCCGGCCACAGCTGCCTCCGCGCCGACGACGGTCGTGCCCGCACCGGCCACGCCGGCCGTGCCGGCCACGGCGCCGCGACCGTCG
>NZ_AXCW01000608.1 GCF_000603945.1 Actinotalea ferrariae CF5-4
GCCGGGCGCGGACCACCACCGGCGCGCACGTGGGTGTCGATGCCGTGGCGAGCTGGACGTTCAGGCCGCGGACCCGGGAGTAGCCGAACCCGGCGCCCTGCTTGGCGTAGCCGTGGACGGCGCGGATCGTGTCGTCGACGTCGATGAACACCATGCCGCCGGCGCCGCGTCCCCCGGCGAGCAGGCCCGGGACCTGCCCGGCCAGCCCGGCCAGCAGCGCGGCGGAGATCTTGTCGACCTGCTGGACGTGACCGTGGGTGAACGAGCGCAGGAACGTGCCCAACGTCGAGGGCGCCCGCACCCCGGGCACGACCCGGGCCATCCCACCCGAGCGCAGCAGGTCCAGGTCATCGATGC
>NZ_AXCW01000609.1 GCF_000603945.1 Actinotalea ferrariae CF5-4
CGGTGACGGGGTCGAGGCCGAGCTGGGGCGCCTCGACGTCCTGGGGGTCCTGACCTTCGGTGCCGCCACCGTCGAGGCGGACGACGACGTCCTCGTCCGCGCTGCCCCCGACGACGACGCCGCCCTCGCGGACCTGCTGCAGGTCGACCTCGGTGCCGCGACGCCGGTCGCCGCGGGGAGCGAGGTCGCCGCGGTCACGGGGCTCGACCGCTCCGCGCCGACGCTGCTCGCGGCCGACGCCCCCGCAGCCGCCGAG
>NZ_AXCW01000610.1 GCF_000603945.1 Actinotalea ferrariae CF5-4
TCCTACCAGCCCGCCGACGGCCGCTCCCTGGTCAACATGCCCCTCATCGTCTACACCGACCCCACCCCCCAGACCCTCACCACCACCGTCCTGGGCACCCCCGTCACCGTCCGCGCCACCCCCACCCACTACACCTGGGACTTCGGCGACACCCAGCCACCCCTGACCACCACCGACCCCGGCGCCCCCTACCCCACCCACACCCTGTCCCACCCCTACCCCGCCCCCGGCACCTACACCCTCCAGCTCACCACCACCTGGCACGGGCACTACCAGGTCACCGACACCGGCCCCTGGACCCCCATCGACGGCACCGCCACCACCACCTCCGCCCCCATCACCATCACCGTCGAAGAAGCCACACCCCGCCTCGTCGCCCGACCCTGA
>NZ_AXCW01000611.1 GCF_000603945.1 Actinotalea ferrariae CF5-4
CGACGACGCGGTGGCCGCCTGGGCGCACGATCGCCGGGTCTGGTGCGTCACGGCGGGAGACGTGCGGCGCGGATCCGCGCGCACCCCGGCGACCGCCACGCACGGGGACCTCCTCCTCGGCGTCGTGTCGGGCGGCGAACCGGACCCCGCCCGGACGGCCGGCGTCCGCGACGCCCTCGCCGAGCACCTCCGGTCCGGCGGCGCCGACCTGCGCCG
>NZ_AXCW01000612.1 GCF_000603945.1 Actinotalea ferrariae CF5-4
CTCGCCGTGCTCGCCGTCGCCGGGCCGGTCGCGCTCGGCACCGCGTGGGTGTGGTCGGCGCTGGACGCCACCGGGCCGGAGGGGCGCTCCGTCCAGGCCCTGCGGACCTCGGACGTCCCGGTCGTGCCCGCCGCGGGCCGGCAGCTCCAGCGCTCGCCCGAGGACGTCCACGTGCTGCTCGTCGAGCCGACCGGCGCCGCCGCCGTCGACGCCGCGCTGCTCCGTGGTGACGGTCGCCGGCTCATCGAGACGTCCCGCGTCGTGACGGCCCGCGACGTCACGGGCGCCTGGGGCGACGCGACGCCGGCTCCCGCCGACACCGCGGACGAGCAGCTCGCGGCGGGCGTCGCCCGGCTGGTCGCGGGCGCGGACGACGACGTCGCCGC
>NZ_AXCW01000613.1 GCF_000603945.1 Actinotalea ferrariae CF5-4
CGAGCCGTGGCGCGTCGTGCCCGCGGAGCCCACCGGGCCGCCGTCGGGCGTCGCCGCCTCGGCGGTGCTCCCGCTCGTGACCGCGGAGGACCTCGCCGGTCAGGCGTGGGAGGTCGTGGCGGCCCGCAGGGAGGACGACGCGCGGACGACGGCGGCGGAGCGTGCGACGGCGCACCGCGACCGGGCGGAGGCCTGGGCGGTCTCGACGCAGGTCGCCGGGACGGGCCTGGACCCGCGCCGCACCAGCTACGCGCTCCCCGCGGGTCTGCTGTCCGGCGAGGACGCCGCGAGCACGACCGGGCTCGCCGACCTGGAGACGGGCCTCGCCGACGCGTACGCGACCCTGGCCGCGCAGGCCGCCCCCGCGGCCAGGGCGTCGCTGCTCG
>NZ_AXCW01000614.1 GCF_000603945.1 Actinotalea ferrariae CF5-4
GCCAGGTCTTGAACGCCTGCTTGGAGCGGCCCGGGACCATGTCCAGCAACCGCGAGGGCCCTGTGCCGTCGCGGATCGGGGTGAGGTCGATGATGACGGTGACGTACTTGTCCCCGCGGCGGGTGTGGCGCCACACGTGCTCGTCCACGCCCAGCACCCGGACACCGTCGAACCGGTGGACGTCCTCGATCAGGACGCGCTTGCCCTCGGTCAGGACGGCGTCGTTGGCCGTGTTCCACGAGACCGCGAGGGCCTGGGCGATCCGCGCGACCGTGAGGTGCTGGACCACCAGCCCCTCCAACGCCCAGCGCAGCGCCCGGCGGGACAACTTGGCTCGAGGTTCGGCGGCCAGGCTGGTGTCCTGGCGCCACACGTGCCCGC
>NZ_AXCW01000615.1 GCF_000603945.1 Actinotalea ferrariae CF5-4
CTCAATGCACAAGTGCGGAGCACAAAGGGCAGAAAGGGTGAGCACACAGCAGACCATTGACTACATGCCTTGGAGCGTCCCCTGGCTGCCACTGCGGACGCAACTGCGCCATGTGCAAGCCAAGGGCCAAGTGCATCTATCAAGATCTAGAATGGGGCCTAGGAGCAAAAGTGGAGCAAAGGCACAATCCCGACTCGGGATTGCGTGC
>NZ_AXCW01000616.1 GCF_000603945.1 Actinotalea ferrariae CF5-4
CCCCGTCGTGGGAGGCCGGGCAGGCGGCATCGTGGCCGGTGCCGGGTCCGGAGACCTCGGCCGCGCCCACCGTGGCCGAGCACGCGACGCCGGTCGCCGAGCAGTCCTGGCCGGTCGCGCCCCCGGCCGACGACCCCGTCTCGCCGTGGTCGCCCGTCGCTCAGTCCGCCCCGCCCGTGGAGGCCTCGCCCGTCGAGGTCTCGCCCGTCGGCGCACCCGTCGCCGGCCCGGTCACCCCGCCCGTCGTCGCCCTCCCGGCGGAGCCGGTGGGCGCGCCGACGGCGGTCACCCTGCCGGCCCAGGACGAGCCCGCCAAGCGGCGGTGGTGGTCCTTCGGTCGAGGCAAGGCCCGCACCGACCAGCCGGTCGTCGCG
>NZ_AXCW01000617.1 GCF_000603945.1 Actinotalea ferrariae CF5-4
GTCGTCGGCGGCGGCCAGGCGCTCCTCCGCCAGGGCCACCGCCTGCTGGGCCGCGACCAGGCCCTCGGCCGCCTCCCGCGCCGCGGCGAGGTCCGCCTCGAGCGCGGCACGGCGTCCGGGACGCTCGGACTGGCGGTCCCTGAGCTCGTGGAGCTCGACGTCGAGCCCCTGGACGGCGGCGGTCGCGGTGGCGAGCGCGGTGCGCCGCGCGGGCAGCTCCCGCTCCAGGTCCACGAGCCGCTCGAGGACGGCGACGGTGCCGGTGCACGCGTCCCGGGCGGCGACGAGCCGGGCCGTCCGGTC
>NZ_AXCW01000618.1 GCF_000603945.1 Actinotalea ferrariae CF5-4
CAGGCCGGTGGATCAGGGCTCAGTCCGCCCCGTTGACCCATTCCTAGTGCCGGAAGGAGCCCAGGCTCGGGCACGGGAGCGGCGCCTCGTCGGATATGGGCGGCCTGATGCTCGACGTGCTGCGCACTCGACCGACCACAGAGCCGTTCTCGTCGCCGAGGAGTCAATCCCCGTAGATGACGTGCACCTCTACAGCGTCCCCATCCCGCAGAGCTTCTTCGAGAGCGGCGGCATACGGCGCCTCTCGATCGGGCTTGCCTACGACCCCACCACCAGGTCGACGCGGCTCAGCTACCTCTCGACGAGGATGCAGGTACAGGTTTACCGGCTCTTCGTGGTTCGTGGTGATGG
>NZ_AXCW01000619.1 GCF_000603945.1 Actinotalea ferrariae CF5-4
TCCGTCGGGCGCCGGAACAGCGGGTCGAGGGCCGTGGCCCCGTCGTCGCAATAGCGGGGCGCTGCCTGGGAGGGGAGTCCTTCGACGCACATCCTGGGGGCTGTGACCGCGACGTCGAGAGCCCCGCAGATCGTGCGCGCGACGCGCCTGAACGTGTACGAGCTGACGGTGCCCGAGCTCGAAGGACCGGCAGCGGTCGGTCGTGTGGCTGAGACCTCGGCACGAACCGTGATGGATGAGTCTGTCGCGACTGCGCCGATGCTCCGGGAGTCAGCCTCGCTGGGCACCGACGCGATCTCGGGTGGTGCAGCAGTGGCGCTTGTCTGAGCCCTGATCCACCGGTCCCTT
>NZ_AXCW01000620.1 GCF_000603945.1 Actinotalea ferrariae CF5-4
GCCGTGGTACCGGGCGGCGGACCTCGTCGCCGTGCCGTCGCGCAGCGAGTCGTTCGGGCTCGTCGCCGCGGAGGCGCAGGCCTGCGGGACGCCGGTCGTGGCCGCCGCCGTCGGGGGCCTGCGGACCGTCGTCGTCGACGGGGTGACCGGGGCCCTCGTCCCGGGCCACGACCCGCGGCAGTGGGCGTCGGCGCTCGCCGACCTCCTGGGCGACC
>NZ_AXCW01000621.1 GCF_000603945.1 Actinotalea ferrariae CF5-4
GGTCCATTTTCAGCCGTCGTTGACAGAGGCTTCGACGAGACGTTCGATGCCTTCGAGCCGCGGGCCACCAGCCGGCCGCCAGGGTCTCGGTCGGCGGCACCTGCGCGACTGCTGGGGCGACGGCGGCGACCGCTGGGGCGACGCGTTGGGCTTCAGTGCGCCCCCTTTCGTTGGTGACGGCTGCCGCCGCCGTGCCGGTTGTGATGGTGAGGCCGAGGATCGTTGCCATGACGTCTGTGCCCTTGCGCCCGAATCGGCGCATGAACTTCCTGTGGGTGTGTCCGATTGCGATGCCCGCGGCAGATGTGTTAACCGGCTCATCCGATTCCAGGGTG
>NZ_AXCW01000622.1 GCF_000603945.1 Actinotalea ferrariae CF5-4
ACCCATCAGGAGGCAACTTCTCTACCTTAGCGGTGTGTTCCAGGCGAGTCAAACCACCTGGTCCCGCTCACACCCCGCGCGCAGCACAGCTGGCAACTCGAGGTGGGTGACGCCCCGTCCGGGACCGACCAGCGGAGCTGTTCGTTCCTCCCCTGCGGGGCGCTGCACTACGTTACGTGATCCGTCATCTGCGAGGCAACTTGCGCCCCCGTGGCCTGGATCACGCCGGCCGGCGCGCCTCGAGGGCGCACCCGCCGGCGGGCATCGTGAAGGGGCCGACCCGACAACGGGTGCGGCCCCTTCACGGAAAGGGTGTTCGGCGGCGACCTAC
>NZ_AXCW01000623.1 GCF_000603945.1 Actinotalea ferrariae CF5-4
GGGTATATCCAAGGTTTTGACCGCATTTTTCACACTCCAGACTTCATCTAACTCATGATTAGAGCATTATATACATATATCTTCGAATATAAGGTGTCCCCAGGTCATGGCAAGTTGATAGTGTGGCCCAAAGCTATGTGGTCCGGGTTTTTGGCATTTTGATCATATCCAAGGGTTCTGTTGACCTGGGGACCTAACTGAGTGACATATACAATGCCCCAAAGGTGTCTGGACGACCTACAAGTGGTTCCAGGTCACCCCCAAGCGAGGGCAAAGTGCTGCTCCCTTTTTGGTGCTTTTTGATGGATTTTCAATAATGTT
>NZ_AXCW01000624.1 GCF_000603945.1 Actinotalea ferrariae CF5-4
TCCAAGATCCGGGGGTAGGCCCCAGGGGACGCCGGGCGAGTGGTGCTACTCCTTGGACTTCGACGTGGCCGGCGAGTATCCGGGGATCAACGAGATCGCGCTGGGCCGGTTGTGCGAACGTCTGGGCGTTGGATCCCCGGGCGACGTGGAGTGCGAACTGCCGTCGGCGTCGGAGCTGGTCCAGGAACTCGTTCTCCATGAGTGGTCGACCGTTGCGGACGCGTTGATCGAGGAGTTGGGCGACAACTTCGTGTTCGCGTCGTTGTGGTGGTCACGTTGGAGCGGCGTGGCTTTCCTGTCGCGCGTCAGACTTAGTGGCAG
>NZ_AXCW01000625.1 GCF_000603945.1 Actinotalea ferrariae CF5-4
ATAAAATCTTTTTGTTGTGTTGAAGAATAATACAATATTGTTTTATCCCTATTATACATAAAAAGTGGTTTAGCATTAGACCCACTAGGATTATTAGCTATCTTTACAGTATTTAAATTAAAACTAGGATCTAATAAAAAATATTGTTCTAAAACTATTTCAGATCTAAAACTAAGATTATTAACCAAAGGTATAATTTCTAAAG
>NZ_AXCW01000626.1 GCF_000603945.1 Actinotalea ferrariae CF5-4
CTGCGGCGGGTGATCTACACGACGAACTCGATCGAGTCGCTGAACTACCAGCTGCGAAAGGTGACCAAAAACCGCGGCCACTTCCCCTCCGACGACGCCGCCCGCAAACTGCTGTGGCTGGCGATCTGCAACATCGAGGACCGTCGCGCCCGTGAGCGCGCCAAGGAACGCGGCAAGCCCGCGAGCGAGCGCAAGGCATCGGGCCGGCTCGTCGAGGGTCAGGTCACCACGAACTGGAAGCAAGCCCTCGCCCAACTCGCCGTGGCCTACCCCGAACGCATCAACCCCTACCTGACCTACTGA